>JAHWIB010000033.1 GCA_019322815.1 Candidatus Woesearchaeota archaeon
CTTTTTCAGGCCCAAGTTCAACATATTCTTCTCCTTTTTCAACAGGCACCTCTACTTCCTCGCCTCCCATTTTTTCGCTAAATTTTTCCTTCATCCTTAAAAAGAAATTTTTCATCTTATATCCCTCATTCCCATTATTTAGTAATAATAATTTGAATAAATTTAGTTTAATATTTTAAATATATAAATGTTTCGGAATTGTAAAACTCCAAAGCTTAGAAATTCGCTAGAATTTCTATTGTTCTATTTTTATCTATTCCCAAATCAATACTCTTAAAGAGAAACCTTTATATAATTTTCCATATATCCTACTGTATCTTAGGGGTGACCTTAAAATTGGTTAAAAAAATAGGCAGCTTTAGAAGAAAAACTAGACATAAATTAAGCAAAAAAACAAGAAAAAAAGGAAAAATCAGCCTTTCAGCCTATTTTCAGACCTTTAAGACAGGGGACAAAGTAGTATTAAAAGCAGAACCAGCTATCCAAAAAGGTATGTATAGGCCAAGATTTCATGGAAGATCAGGTATTATAAAGGCCAGAACAGGCAGCTGTTATTCAGTTTCAATAAATGATAAAAATAAGCAAAAAACTATTATAGTGCATCCAACTCATTTAAAGAGGGTTCAATAAAATGGCAAAACCAGAAATCATTTCAGAAGAACCAATATCGATGATTAATCTGAAACAAGAACTTGTTAAAATAAAAGAAAGAGATAAAGAGCTTGGCACAATATCAACCAAAACAGAAGAATATCTCAATCAATTTGTTAGTTTGGATCCCAAAAAAGCCCAGGAATTAAAAGAAAAACTAGAATCATTAAAATTATCAAGATTAAAGCCAGAATTCATAATCAAAATACTTGATACATTGCCAACAACAGTGGAGCAATTAAAGACACTTCTGCAAGGATATATAGTAAGCCTGAATCAGGCAGACACGAAAAAAGTTGTTGATGCTATTAATCAAGTGATCCCGGCAAAGAAATAAAAGCCGGCTAATTTTTTTAAAAAGCCGAAAAATAAACTAGTAGAAAATGGAAGAACAAAAAATTAATGTAAATAAAAAAGAAGAAAATGCGATTGTATTAGATTTTTTGCCTAATGGATATCCATCTGATACAAGGCCGATGCATATGAAGACTCCAATAGCTCAGGCTGTAGGAAAACTGCATTTTACTTTGCTTGAATTAGTCCCAAAAAAAGGAATTTTTCTTCAGCCTTATGAAGAAGTTTATATCGGCGAAGGAAAAAGAGAAAAAATCCACCACATCATAGGAAAATTGCCTATGGAAAAACTTACATCAACTGCTAAATCAGAATTAGATTATGTTATCAAAGATCTTGTAGAAAAGAATGAGAAAAAATTTATTGATTTTTTCAATAAAGCAGGGCCATTGACAACAAGGATGCATCAGTTAGAACTGCTTCCAGGCTTAGGCAAGAAGCATATGTGGGAAATACTTGAAGCAAGAAAAGAAAAGCCATTTGAATCATTTAAAGATATAAAGAAAAGAGTTAAATTAATGCCAGATCCTGAAAAAGCAGTAATCAAAAGAATAATCTCTGAGATACAGGGCAAAGAAAAACATCTGATATTTGTAGAGCATTAAAATGCTGCCAGAAGAAAAAGCAACAATCGAGAAAAAGAAGAGGGATTTCTCAAAACTTAATGATAATAAGAATCCTGGCCTAAAAGATGCAGAAAAACTAATTTCTGATATTAATATACTTCTTGGTTTATATGCCGTTGATAAAAATAAAGACTTAGAAAAACTGATCAAAAATATGATAGATTTTGGCAAATCAAAGCAGTGGGCAATGGAAGGACAGATCATTGAGTTTAACAGGATCAAAAAAGGCCAGCTAAAAGTTAAAAAAGTATAGAATGAATTCTGAATTTGAAGAAGCAGAGCTTGAATGCGAAGTCTGCCATAAGAAAGTAAAAAGAGTTATCAGAAAAGGAGCAAAAACAAAGAAATTCTTATGCCAATCATGCATGAAGAAGATTACTGAGACAGATTAGATATTAAATTCTTTAAAATTTAATCCCTGCTTCAGATAATACTTTATCAAATTTCTCTCGTTTTTTTCCTGTATCATATTTCAAATCATATTCAAAATATTTTTCTCTAAATCTCTTAAGATGTTCTAAATTAATTTCTGTTTTTTCTCCTAATTTACATGCTAAAGCAAATCTTCCTTTTTCACCAAAAATTTTATAAGGCCAGCCTGGTAAAGCAACATCTATTAACAAAGGTCTTGCTTCAATCCACTGTTCACACCAATTGCCTGTTTCATGATCATATGTTAAATATGTATGATTCCAATGAACCCCTAAAAAACCATCATAGAACCTGCCGTCTAGAATATGCTGCTGTTGAGCATACACATCAATCCATTCATCAACAACATCTTCTCTTCCTGTATATTGGGCAAGAAGAAATATATCTCTAATCATTTCATGTTTTGCAGCATTAGTTGCAAAATCATATTGGCTAAAACAAGCAACCCTATCATCTAATTCTCCATCAGGCTCTTTCAAAAGTCTGCTCATATTAGCTGCTCTTTTATAATGGCCTCTTTCTCTGCTGTAATCTCTTATTTTTCTTACTAGAGGAAGCTGTTCTTTTACTGTTGGTTGTTCTAAATAATCCTCTTTCTCATAAGGTTCATAAGGCCTATTTCCTATTGCCAACCCTACCTTATTTCTTAATTTTTTAACTTGCTTATCTGCTCTAAGTGATATAACCCAATTTTCAAGATCACTTTGCAAGACCTGAACTTCTGCAGAATCTGCAATACCAATTAAATCTCTTTCATAAGGAGTCAAGTCTTTTCTAAAAGGGCTGGCAATACCATCAAGCTCATCTCCTGTTAACCTTGCTATTTTTTGAAAACCCTGCATTCCATCACTAAATTCAGTCCTATTATGCAGCCAAAATATGTAATTCTCAAATGCAGAAATTGTATCTCCTCTTCTCAATGCTTCTTCTGATTTTTTCTTAAAAAAACCTTGATTAGGAAGCCATGAACTTGGCTCCCAAACACAATCTTCTTGAAAATCAGTTTCAACTAATCTTCTTAGCCTATCTTTAGAATAAATATATCTGGCAATATTTTTAGGCATTCTATCGACTAGACACAAAGAATCAATTGGTATGCCTATTCCATCAGCTCCTATAATAGACTTACTGTCAATAAACTCAGGAAGGTTTAGTGCATAATACATTATAAAAAATATAAATTTAAGTTATTTATAAAGCTGGTTAAATTTTTAGGAGGCCTTCTAAAATAAAATTAGAATAAACTATTTTAATTAATCTTCCCTCTAATAATAATAGCATCATTGTCTGTTCCAGGAGCATTCCATGCTTTGATAAACTGTTCTTTTTCTACAGTAAGGTTAGGAGTTCCTCCTGAATCATGTATAGAAACATGCGTCTCATTTATCTTTGTTATAGTAACACCATGGCCTGCATATGGTCTGTTATTATCAAAAAGAACACTCTTGTCAATTATAAGAATCACAATATGCCCTTTTTTGAATTCTTTTTCTATCTCAGAGAAATCAAGTCTTTCATTGATAAATTTTTCATTTTCCTCAAGCTTTTCAATTGATGCATATAATGAGTCAAAATTAGTATGATCAATCATGATTCTTCCATCTTCTTCTCCATAATATTCTAATATATATTCTTCCCCTCCTTCTTTTATTCCATCATAAGATGAAGCTGAATAATAATAAGCATTTAATCCATTATCCAATAAAACAGGAAGTAATTGGCTTGTCCATGTCCATTTTCCTGCAGTTCTTCCTGTTAGTCTGTCAAGCTCTTCAAAAGAAAAATCTTTTTCAGGATAATAATATTTTAAAGCCATCTTTACCTGCGTCTGCATACAGTTTCCGCTGTCTGACTGCCTGTAATAAGGAATATCAATTTCAGATACTTCCTGATAAGAACAAGCTGGTAATAAGATTAAAATAAATAAAAAAAATATTGTAAATTTCATTTTTTCTTAATCAATTTTTCTGCTCTCTTCAGCATTTCTTTTTTCAATCCAATAAAGCAGCCGCCGTGCTTTCCAGCGCAGTAGGTTGCTTCTTTTGGTTTTATTATCTTCCCAATTGAAGGATGCTCAATATCTATATGAGTGATCCTGGCTCTTGCTTTCCCTTTTACATGAACATAGACCTTTGCTCCTTTTAATAGGATTTTTCCTTCTGCAGGTCCGCTCATCTTACATTCCAATATACTTAAAATAAAGAGCAAATAAAGCCCATAGAGCAAGAGCAGCCCAAACAATCAAAGTTAAGATTATTTTCTTCTTGTCTTTTAATACAGCCTTTTTCAAGCTTATCATTGTTTTTGCATCAGTCACAAGGCTTAACCCAATTAATGATGCTCCGAAAACAACTGCAGCCAATGTATTTACTATTCCTAATGCTTTAATTACAATAAAACCTGTAACAACTGCAAATAGAACATAAGCTGCTATTGCAAGATTTTCATTCTTCATTACTTTTGTAGCATTTTTCATGCTCCACTTAGGGTTAATAAGATTAACCAGCATTTTTACTACAATAAGTACTGCAAAGACCAAAGCTAAAATTTCAATAGTTTCCATTGAATTTCACCTCTTTTTTGTTTTATTTTGTTTTAGTATTATTTATATTTTCTCATTTATCTCCATAAATAATTCATCAGAATAAAAAATACAAAAATAACAGCTGTTAGTATCATGCTGAACCAGACTAATCTTTTATCTGTTCCAAAACCAAAAGGAATAAATCCAATAATGCCTCCAACAGCTGCTTTGCTTTCTCCTTTTTCAGCTCCTGCTAAAGAAGCGATTACAATCAAGATTATCTCTAAAAACAAAAATCCTATTCCAATTGGAAATAAATATTTTGCAATCATTGTATTCATTAATATTTATTGGTTTAAATTATTTTCTATAAAAACAAAAGATTTTTATAGATATCTATAGATATCAAATGATATATGGCAGGAAAAAGGGTTTTGTTGACACTAAATTCTCAGATGCATGAAGAATTGAAGAAGAAATCAAAGAACAATCTGATGACTATCCAGGAATATATTACAAATATAGTAAGGAAAGATATTCTTTCACCAAAATCCAAAAAAAAAACTAAAATTTTTTTTTTCTTCCTTTTTTTGTTATTAGTTGCTAGCACTGTAAATGCTGCAGTTATAGACAGGGAAATAGAAGAAAAACTTAATTCAGGAGAGGAAGTTTCTGTCATTGTCATGCTGGAAGATCAGCAGCAAGGCCAATCCTTTCTAAATTCTGAAAAAGGATCATTGAAAGAAAAAAAACAGATGATTCAGAATCAGCAGAAAAAAGTTTTCTCAAAACTAAATCTTGAAGATAAAAAAGGATTTTTTACTCTTGCAGAGCCTGATTTAAAACTAAATCATAGATATTCAACTGTAAATGGATTTTCTGGGAAATTAACAAGATCAGGATTTGAAAAACTCAAAAATGATCCAAATGTTAAAAGTATTAGTATAAACAAACAGTATCATATAACCCTTGACCAAAGCATCCCTCAGATAAATGCAGATGATACTTGGAAAATCCAGATAAATTCAACAAATATCACAGGAGCAGGAGAGACTATTTGTATTATAGATACAGGCATTGATTATAATCATTCTGCTTTGGGCAGTGTCTGGGGAAATAAAGTTATAGGAGGTTATGATTTTGTTAATAATGATAATGATCCAATGGATGACCATGGCCATGGGACCCATGTTGCAGGAATAGCTGCTTCAACTGATTCAATATATAGAGGAGTTGCGCCAGACGCAAAGATAATTGCTATAAAATCTCTTGACAGCAGCGGAAATGGATATGGCGCTGATATTATAGCTGGAATTGACTGGTGCACTGCTAATGCTTCCACATATAATATTTCTATTATAAGTATGAGTCTTGGAGATACAACTGCACATAACATTTATTGCGACAATGATAATCTTACAATGACTTCTGCTATAAATACAGCAGTAGGTCAAAATATATCAATAATGATAGCATCTGGTAATTGCGAAGGAGTTTCTTGTACATCAGGAATTTCTGCTCCAGCCTGCATTGAAAATGCAACACCTATTGGAGCTGTTAATGATGCAGATTCTATAAATTATCAAAGAGGAATTCTTTTGCAGCTATTAGCTCCAGGGGTTAATATTTATTCAACAAAGCGTAATGGAGGATTTATTTCAAGTTCAGGAACCTCCATGTCAACTCCGCATGCAGCAGGAGCAGCTGCTTTGCTTCAGCAATATAATAAATTAAAAAATGGAAATACCCTGACACCTGCACAAATAGAAAATATCTTGAATGACACAGGAGTAAGTTTATATGATTCAGGAACAAGCAGAAACTATTCTAGAATCGATGTTTATGCTGCTGTTCAGTCTTTAAATGATTCTTATCAAATATCAGATTCCTGCTCAGAATCAAATATAACCTTTTTTCTAGAGCCTTATATAATGTCTTGGAATGAAACAGCAGAAATAATAAGATTTGAGACAGACCAGGCAGTAAATGCAACAAGTGAATATGGAAAAACAACAGATTATAATCTATCTATCAGCAATTCTAGTTTTTCAAAAAAGCATGAATTAATGCTAAACAATCTTACTCCAAATACACTATATTATTACAAAGTTACAGTTCAAAATATATCTAATTCAACATGCTATCAGAATTCAGTTTTTAATTCATCATTTAGGACATCTCAAGATTCAAAAAAAAGTTTTAGTTTTGCTGTTTTAGGAGATTCAAGGGATGATGGCAGTTGTGGAATAAGTCCAATTCTTCCTTCCTTACTGCAATCCATTGCTTCAAAAGGAGTTGATTTTGTTATTATAACAGGAGATACAACAAATGCAAATTACGGTTGTGATTATGATTTAGAATGGAAAGAATTTCACAATTCTTCTGAAATAATAAGAAAAAATACATCAATATTATGCTCTCCTGGAAATCATGAAGATGTTCATCAACCAAGTGCAAGAGTAGCATGGAGAAATTATTGGATACATCCTTTAAATGGAAATGGATTAGCAGGAGAATGGAATGAAACAACTTATATGTGGAGATATGGAAATTCCTTATTTATTTCAGTAAACACATATGAAACAGGAAATGCAGGAAATATAACTGGAGCTCAATTTACCTGGTTCAATGAAACAGCCTTAACACAGACAGGTTATACTCATAAATTTGTTTTTGGCCATCATCCTCTTGTTGGTTCAACTAGAAGCGGAAATTTGTATGTAACTAACCCTTCAAGATCAGCAATGATAGACAATGAAATGTATTCTAAAAATATCACAGCTGCGTTTTACGGCCATGATCATTATTATTGTTATAATACAACCCAAGATGGAGATATGCTTCATATCATAGCAGGAGGAGGTGGAGCTCCTCTTTATTCTACATCAACATGTTTAGGAACTGGAATCTCCCAATATCACTATATTCTTGTTAATGTTTCTGATAAAACAATCAATGGAGCAGTGTATAATCTTACAGGAGATGTAATCCATACTTTTTCACGAACAATGAGCAATACTCCTCCAGTAGCAGCAAACGTCACATTATCCTCAACAGATTCTTTGAACAGGACAAATGGAACATTGCATGTATCATGGGATTTTTATGATGAAGATGGAGATAATCAAATTGATAATAAAACAAAATGGTATAACAACAGCATTGAAATTCCAACTTTAGTTAACTTAACATCAATAGATTCTGAAAATACTACAAGAGGAGAAACTTGGATTTTTTCAGTAAGAGTTTATGATGGTTATAATTGGAGTGATTGGACTAATTCTTCTTCAATTATTATACAAAATACACCTCCTGAAATGGGCACAATTTCAGATATAAACATAAATACAACAGAAATTGTAAATATAACAGTAAATGCAACTGATTTAGACCTTGATAATCTAGTTTACTCATTAACATCAACAAACAGCACTAATTTTACTCAGCTGAATAATATTTTCACATGGCAGACAACAATGAATGATTCAGGAATATATATTGTTAATATAACAGTTTCAGACAACAGCTCAAATATATCTCAATTAGTCACTATCACAATATGTTTAGATAATGATGGAGATACTTATGGAAATGGCTGCTCAGCTGGCCCTGACTGTGATGATAATGATGATTCTAAATATCCAGGAGCACCATGTTCAAGAACATGCTATTCTGGTTCAATATATGATGCAAACTGTACATGCACAGGAGGAACATACACCTGCGGAGGTGGTGGTGGAGGAGGTGGAGGCGGAACTACTACTAGCAAAACATACAATCCAAACCTTGAGGCAGGAGAATACAGAAACTCGCTTTCAAGAAAAGATAAAATCAATTTCCAATTTAAAACACGGCCTCATTCTGCAACTGTCTCAACTATTGCTTCTAATTATGTTGATTTGATTGTAGAATCCACTCCTCTCCTTGTAACAGTCTATGAATCTGAAACAGAAAAAATAGATCTTGATAATGATGCTGTTTATGATTTGTCAATCACTTTAAATGATATAATTGGTTCAAAAGCAGATCTGACATTTAAATTAATCAGTGAGCCTATTTTTGAAATCTTTGTTGAAGAAATAATAGAAGAAAATATTACAGAAAACATAACAGAAATAAATATTATAGAAGAAATCAATATAACAGAAGAAGCAATTGAAGAGCCTATCCTTGAACTCCCAAAAGAAAAGATTCCTTCAATAAATAGATTACTAGAATTTTTAATATCTAAAGAAAGTATAATTTATATAGTATTAATAATTTTTATCTTATTATTTATAATATTAATTATAGTTAAGTTTGAAAAAAAGAGGTTTGAGAAATGAGGATAAAATCAGTAAGATTAGGTAAGATTCTAGGCATTGATATAGAGCTTCATTATACTTGGTTCTTAATCTTTGCTTTACTGGCATGGGCTTTATCAGCTGGCTTTTTCCCTCATTATTATCCTGATTTGACAAAAACAGAATATTGGATTATTGGAAGCGCAGCGTCTATCCTTTTATTTGTATCAGTATTATTGCATGAATTAACTCATTCCTTTGTTGCATTAAGAAATCGTATTAGTGTTAAAAAAATAACATTATTCTTTTTTGGGGGAGTTGCCCAGATATCAGATGAAAATATAACTCCTTCAAAAGAATTTAAAATGGCAATAGCAGGGCCTTTAATGTCTTTGCTTTTAGCAGCTGTCTTTTATCTTGTAACAAGATATTCTGCATATTTATATATATCAGCTATTGCATTTTATTTAACTAGGCTGAATCTTATTTTAGCTATATTTAATCTTGTTCCTGGATATCCTTTGGATGGAGGCAGAGCATTAAGAGCCTTTCTTTGGGGTTATTACAAAGATATTAAAAAAGCAACTAAATATGCAGCATCTGGCGGAAAAATATTTGGTATTATCTTAGCAACAGTAGGTATTCTAGGTATGTTTTTAGGTTTAGGAACAATATGGTTTGTACTAATAGGAATTTTCATATATTTCCTGGCAGGAATGGGTTATGAGCAGGTTGTAATAAAAGATGTATTGTCAAAAATAAAAGTAAAGCAAGTGATGGTCAAAGACTTTATCTCAGTCAAGCCTTCAACTACTATAGCAAAATTATTTTCAAATTATTTTCTAAGATATTCCCAGGATGTATTCCCTGTTGTTGAGAAAAATAGATTATTAGGCATAGTAACAGCAGAATCCATTAATATGGTTCCAAAAAGAAAATGGATGACTATTACAGCAGAGCATATCTTAACGCCATTAAAAGCAGCAGCAAAAGAAGATGATAATGCATACAAAACATTGATGAGAATGTCTTCTCAAAAAATAGGCCTTCTTCCTATCATTAAAAATAAAAGATTAAAAGGAATTGTAAGTATCCCTTCTTTATTAAGATGTGTCAGATTAAAGGTAGAAGTAGATTAAACCTTGACAATATTTCTTTCTATGTTTTCCATACCGCCTACTTTTTTAAAGCAGTCTTCTTTAACAACTCCTATAGTTATCTTGCTGCAGATTGCAATGCTATTTTTTACCTTGGCAATCTTGATATAACAAACGCTTTTATCAAGCTCCTCAGATATCATCCCGCAGATATTCTCATCATTTGTTGCAAGTGCAATATCATTAAAGCAGCTGTCTCTTAAATCAATATTATTAATTATTTTACAAGCATCTATATTATTATTATTTTTTGCAATTTGTAGCAAGCATTTATTGCCGTCTGTCACTTCTTTTATCTCCAAACAATAGTCTGTATTTCCATTTGCTATTGCAAGTTTTTTAAAGCAGATATCATGCCAATAAATTCCTTCTATTTCACTGCAGATTTCAACATTGTTTGCTGCCTGGGCAATTTCAGTATAGCAATTTTCAGCTGATAATTCATCTTTTATCATATCACAGAATTGAGTATCTTGTCTTTCCTTTGCAATATTTTTATAGCATTCTTCTCCATCAGGATTAATACAGGAAACAAATCTTCCTGTTGCTCCGCATCCGCTTATCAGGATCAATGTTAACAATAAAAATAATAATTTAAGTCTCATAGTATTTTTAGGATTTGAAGCCTATATTTAAAGTTTACTATTCCTTAAAAGTAATTTTTTGTCCCAAATTAGTTACTATTGATTTATACTTTCCAGCTGCCGCTTTCTTTTTCTCTGGAACAAACAGAAAAATCAATCTTTCTTTTGACTAATGTTTCATAGGTTTTTCTTGCTATTTCAGGAGTATTATTGTTTCCAGATAAATGAGCTAATAAAGCTAAAGATAGATTTTTCCCCTTTTCCTGTATCAAAGTAGAAGCATGTATATTGCTTAAGTGCCCTTTTTCAGATAAGATCCAATTTTTCAAAAATACTGGATAAGATCCATTTATCAGCATATCAATATCATGATTGCTTTCCAATAAAACAGCTTTTAATTTATCAATTACTTTCTCCATCTGCTTTGTAACAATGCCAGTATCAGTAAATAATCCAAATTTTCCAATGACAAACCCGCATGAATCTACATTATGAGAAGTAAGAACAGGCTTAATCTCAACATTATTTATCTTGAAATTTTTATTGTAATAAAATATTTTTACATCAGCATGTCCTATCTTCCATATTATCTCATCATAGACTTCTTTAGTCATATAAATCGGAATATTATGTCTTCTTGCCAAGACACCTGCACCACTGATATGATCGTGATGAGAATGAGTAATTAATATTGCATCAACATTTTCTAAGTTTTTTCCTAATCTTTCTGCTCTCTGCTCTATCTCTCTTCCGCTTTTTCCAGCATCAATAAGAATAGAAGTATTTTTTGTTTCAACTAAACAACAATTTCCATTACTGCCGGATGCAATTACTGAAATTTCCATTAAATCACCGCTTTTATTTTAAAAAAAAATAAAAAGAAAGCATTTATATACTTTTATATGTTTGATAATCTATAATTAAGGTGATAGATTGATTGATTTGAATTTGTTATCAAGTTTTAATATAAAAGAAGCATACAATATTTTAAAACCACTGATATTATTTATTATAGGTATGGTAGTTTATTCTGTATTTATCTTTAAATTCTACAGATTTATTGCAAGAAAAGAGATATTCAAGCTAAACCTGCAAAAATATAGTGAAAAGGGATTTGGGTGGTTTAAGAAAGTTTTAAGAATCATCTTTTACATAATTGAATATATATTATTATTTCCTGTTTTTACCTTTTTTTGGTTTATTATATTCTCTATTTTGCTTTCATTCTTGACAAGAGAACAAACAATGCAGAATATCCTGCTTGTTTCAATTGCTCTTATATCAACCATAAGGATAGCTGCTTATTATAATGAAGAATTATCAAAAGATTTAGCTAAAATGCTGCCTTTTGCTTTGCTCGGTATACTTTTAGTGGATATATCTTATTTTTCTTTTTCCACTTCTTTAGCTGTTATAAAACAAATTACTTCGTTTTGGAGTATAATGTCTTATTATTTGATATTTGCAATAATTCTAGAATTTGTTTTAAGAATAAGTTATGGCATATCTCCTTTTAAACAAGAAGAATCTAAGAAGAAGTAGTTGCTATCTTTTCTCTGCAATAATGGCAGTAGATAAAACTGCAGCAGGAAAATAGAAATTCTTCGTAGATGATTTTGTTCCCGCAGCAAGGACATACTATCTCGTAATGGGGCTGTTTGATTCTTTTTCTGTCTTCAATGTGTAAAAGCTTCACTTCAATATTAAAGCGCAGCCAGCTAGTATATAAATCTTTAGTTTAACTAAGAAAGGACTATTTGTTAATTTCTATAAACTTCTCAAAACATCAATTATATGCCTTTTCAATACCTTTATTTTGCAATTTTTGCTATTTAAACCTTTCCTTAAAATACCCTTGAAAATCCGATAGGTTAATAAACATCCTCTTATTTTCACTATTAAAATGGGTCAACAGGAAATATATGATTTTTTGAAAAAGAACAAAAGAAAATGGTATACTTCTAGGGATATCAGCAACAAGCTGAAGGTTTCCATAGGCTCTGTAACTAACTGCTTAAAGAAATTAAGGCAAAGCAGATCAATACAATTTAGAAGTTCTAAAAGGAAAAACCAATTTGAATACAAGTTCAAGAGATAATTCTGCTGTAAATATCAATTAAATCTTCAGAAATTTCTTCATCAATGTATTTTTTGCTCCCTATACACTGCCCTTCTTCTTGTATTGTCAATCCTACAGCATCTTCCTGGAAGTACATTATGCTGTCTTCATCATCAATATGCCCATATCCAAATGTATGCAGTATCTCATGGATCTCAGTAGTAGAATGCCCGCAGCTTCCGATATAAAATCCAGAAGCTCCTTTGCCAGTTGTTTCTGCAAAGCCAGCCAATCCAATCAATTCAATCTCTGCTTTTAATATCTTATTTCCTTTTATTTTTGTTATCCTGGCAACACCTTTTTCATGGCTGCATATTGATTCCCATTTGTATATCCTGCCTTCTTCCTCTCTTATATCAACATTATATTCATAACATCCTTCTAAAAATGAACAATGTATATCAATATCAGCAGGTTTATCTGTCTTTTCAAAATAAACAGCACCATCAGTTGCATTTTCTATCTCATCAAAAGCCTTTATTATTTTCCTGGTTTCATAATCTCCGCATTCCTCTTCATTTATAATAAAATAAGTCACAGGCATATGAGTCCAATGCAGCTTATCAGCAGAATAAAATTCATCTCCTGTCAATTCTGCTTCTTTTCCAGGCTCATAATCATAAGAAAACTCTGCAATCCTATCTTCTGCAGTATTCAGACAAAAGCAGTCAAAAAGTTTTGTATCATGATCATAACCAATTAGATAAGAAATTGCATTTTCAATCTCAACACAGT
>JAHWIB010000034.1 GCA_019322815.1 Candidatus Woesearchaeota archaeon
GAACAGGACAAATATGATAGAATTGATAATATAATGAAAATAACAGATCAGACAAAAGGAAACATTACTATTATTTCTTCTGAGCATGAAGGCGGAAAAAAACTGGATGGATTGGGAGGAATTGCTGCATTATTAAGATTTAGAATTAGTTGATTATTTAGTCATCTCTTTTCTTTTAATTAAAGCCCACATTGCTCTGACTGCCTTTCTGATGTCATTATAATCAGGGATTCCTTCTGCCTCCAACATCCTTCTTCCCCTCTTGCTGAATTTTCCACCCATATATACGCATATTATTGGTTTGTTTGGATATTTCTTTTTTGCTTCAATTATAACTTCTGCGTCTTCCTGAGGATTAGTCATCGTTTGCAGAGTCTGTATAATAATTAATCCAGAAATATATTCTTCTTCAAGTAAAACTTCAATTGCAGCTTTATATCTTTCAGGCAAAGCATCTCCAACAATATCTAATGGATTCCTTCTGCTGTAAGCAGGATGCATTTGTTTTGTTTTCTCTAATCTTATTAATGTAGTTTTCTTAAGCTCAACTAAATTAATGCCCAACTCACTGCAGTAATCAGCGCAAAGAACACCACATCCGCCACCATTAGTAACAACTGCAATATTATTATCACAAATAGGCTGAGTTGCCAATGCTTTTGCTAAATCAAATAAGTCTTCAATTGTTTCAGCTGCAATCACTCCACTTTGCTTAAAAGCAGCATTATATACTTTATAGCTTCCTGCCAATGATCCAGTATGAGAGCTTACTGCTTTAACACCTTCTTCAGTTCTTCCAGCTTTCAAAACAACTATTGGTTTTGTTTTTGTTACTTTTTTGGCAGCTTCCATAAACTTGCTGCCATTATCTATCCCTTCTATATATAGAGCTATTGCTTTTGTTTCAGGATCATTTTCAAGCCATTCCAAAAAATCATAGACATCAAGATCAGCTTTATTACCATAAGTGATTATAGTAGAAAAACCATATCTATTTTCAATTGCCCAATCAATGATACTGTCAGCTATTGCTCCTGATTGGCTTACAAAAGCTACATTTCCTGCAGGAGGCATTGAAGGAGCAAAACTTGCATTAAGATTAATAGAAGGTTTTAAGATTCCTAGACAATTTGGTCCTATTAAAGGGATCTTCGCAGCTCTAAGGTCTTTGACTATATCCTCCTGCAGTTTTTTGCCTTGTTCGTTAAGTTCTGCAAAACCAGCAGAAATAATTATTACACCACCCACCTTTTTTTTAATACATTCTTTTATGATGCTATGCACAATTTTAGCAGGTGTTGCAATGATTGCCAGATCTATATTATTTTCAATATCTTTTATAGTTGAATAACACCTTTTTCCCAAAATCTCTTCTGCATTTGGATTGACTGGATAAATATTTCCTTTAAATGGTCTGCAATATTCGCTTGGAAAAACACAGCCTCTAACAAGACTTTTTAGAATTCCATATCCTACAGAACCAGGGTCACGGGAGGCTCCGATAACCGCAATAGTTCTTGGATTAAATATCTTGTCTAAATTTTTCATTTTTATGATTCAACTATTATTCTTGCATCAACTATAGTTGCCTTTTTATCATTCACAATAATTGGATTAAGGTCTAACTCGATTATTTTTTTATTCTTTAAGACCATATTAGATATTTTTGTTATTATGCTTGCTAAAGCATCAATATTAACAGCCTTTTCTCCTCTTATTCCCTCTAAAATTTTGTAGCCTTTTATTTCTTTTATCATGTTTAATGCCTCTTTTTTGTCAACAGGAGCTATTCTGATTGAAATATCTCTCAATGCTTCAACAAAAACTCCTCCTAATCCAAATAAAAGAACAGGGCCAAATTGGATATCTCTTTTAACACCAATAATAATTTCTTTCCCTTCTTCCATCTTCTGCATTAAAACCCCTTCAATTTTTACTCGTCTCTTTTTCATATTATTAATAATTTCATTATATGCCTTAATTAATTCTTCTTTGTTCTCTATTCCAATCTTTACTCCATTAATATCACTTTTATGAATAATATCCACAGAAGAGATTTTCAAAACCAGAGGAAAACCAATTTTTTTTGTTAGCTTAATTAATTGTTCTGGTTTTTTTATTAAGATAGATCTAGCTAAAGGAAGTTTATATCTTTCAAATAATTTTTTTGTCTTCTCAAAATCTAACTGCATTTTAATTTATATTCTATTTGAATTATTTAAACCTTTTCACTATTGATTGTTAAAAACATAAATATTTATATATGAGTTATGTTTTATAAAATAGATACGCCTAAACTGCAGTAAAAAAAAGTAACATATTTATAGTGGTAATATTTGTTTGTTTAGGACAATAGTGAAAATTAAGTTCGTAGACAAAATCAGGGTAAAAATAAAAAAGAGGGGGGAGTGCAAATGATTGTTAAAGATGAATTTTTAAGTAAACTAAGAAGGTATTTTTCATTGAACTTGTATGAGGTTAAGATATGGACTGCGCTGCTTTCAAGAGGTGTTTCAACTGCAGGTGAATTATCTGATATTGCAAATGTTCCAAGATCAAGAAGCTATGATGTTCTAGAATCCTTAGAGAAAAAAGGATTTGTTGTAATGAAACTTGGAAAGCCAATCAAATACATTGCTGTATCTCCTCCTGAAGTTGTTGAAAGAGTTAAGAAAAATATGAAAATAGAAGCTGATGAAAAAATCAAAAGACTTGAAAACTTAAAAGAAACAGATGTTCTTGGAGAATTAAATTCACTACACAGCCAAGGCATTGAATTAGTTGAACCAACTGATTTGTCTGGAAGTCTAAGAGGAAGACATAATCTATATAATCATTTGGAGCTTACTTTAAAGAATGCTGAGAAAAACGTTACTTTGATGACTACTTCACAAGGCCTGATTAGAAAAGCAGAAGGTCTTAAGGCAGCATTAGAAAAATTAAAGAAAAAAGGAGTATCAGTAAGAATTGCCGCGCCTATAACAAAAGAAAGCAAAAATGCAGTTAAAGAACTTGCAGGATTAGCTGAAATCAGGAATACAAATGATACAAAAGCAAGATTCTGTGTAATTGATGGAAAAGAAGTTGTATTCATGGTCTTGGATGATAAAGAAGTTCACCCAACATATGATGTTGGAATTTGGGTTAACTCGCCTTTCTTTGGTAATGCATTAAACAGCTTGTTTGATGTTGCTTGGAAAGGAATGAAAAAAGCTTAAATACTTTTTTCTTTTTCTTATTAATTAATATAATGTCAAAAAAATATATTTATAGTAGAGAATATAAAAAAAGCAACACAATAATAAACATCAATGGAGTAAAAATAGGAGAAAAAAGAATAGTTGTGATGGCAGGTCCTTGCGCAGTTGATAATATTTCTTATATTTTAGAAACAGCAAAATCAGTTAAAAAATCAGGTGCAAAATTTCTAAGAGGAGGAGCTTTTAAGCCTAGAACTTCTCCATACTCATTTCAAGGTTTAGGTGAAGCAGGATTAAAAATTTTAGCAAGAGCCAGAAAAGAAACAGGCTTGGCTGTTGTAAGTGAAGTTATGGATACAAAAGATGTTAAATTGGTAGAAAAATATGTTGATATCATTCAAGTTGGAGCAAGAAATATGCAGAACTTTCAGTTGTTAAAATCAGTTGGCAGATCCAAAAAACCCATTCTTCTAAAAAGAGGCCTAAGCGCAACCTTAAAAGAATTCTTAATGTCAGCAGAATATATCCTAAAAGAAGGAAATAAAAATATTATTTTGTGTGAAAGAGGCATTAGAACCTTTGTTGAATATACAAGAAACACTTTGGATTTAAATATAATCCCTGCTTTGAAAAAAGAAACTCATCTGCCTGTAATTGTGGATCCAAGCCATGGAACAGGAAGAACAGATTTAGTAACTCCTATGAGCAGAGCAGCAATTGCAGCAGGAGCAGACGGCTTGATAATTGAAGTTCATCCAAATCCAGAAAAAGCTATTTCTGACAAAGACCAAACTTTAAACCTAAAACAGTTTGGTCAATTAATGAAAGAGATAAAGCCAGTTGCAGAAGCTGTCGGAAGATATTTATAGTAACATTTTTAAACATTTCTTAATAAATTCTCAATAATGGAGCTTAAGAAATTAATTCAAACACTACATCCTTTAGAGAGAAAAGTATTGCCTGCATTAGGTAAAACTCTTAACTTCAATGAGATAATAAAACAAACAGGATTAAAGGACATTGAAGTAATGAGAGCATTGCAGTGGCTTGAAAATAAGCAAGTTGTTAAGCTTAATGATGAAATAAAAGAAGTTATTGACTTAGGTAAAAATGGAAAAGAGTATCTTGAAAAGAAATTTCCAGAAAAAAGATTTCTAGATCAGATTAAAGATGCTCCAAAAGATGAAGAAATAATTAAAAAAAATGCAGAATTATCACAGCAGGAATTTGGAGTTAGTGTTGGTGTTCTTAAGAAAAATTCTGCAGTATTGATTGATAAAAAAAATGGAAAATTGACATTTACAATTACTCCGATGGGAAAGAAATTTCTTGAAAAGAAAGAAGAGGAAGATTTCTTAAAAAAGCCATTTCCAGTTGAATTAAAAATATTGGATGAAAAAGAAAAAGAAGTTTATGAAAAATTAAAGCAAAGAAAAGATATTATAATCCCAAAATTACAAAAAATAAAAAAAATAGAATTAACTGATTTAGGAAAAAAAGCATCAAAAGAAAAGATTAGTGACAAGAAAATTCTAGACAGACTTACTCCTGAATTGTTAGAAAAAGGATTATGGAAAGGAAAAAAATTCAGAAGATATGATGTTGAGGTTAATGTTCCTTCTATTTCAGGTGGAAGAAAGCAGCATTACAGAAGATTTTTAGATCAAGTAAGAGAAAAATTTATGTCTCTTGGATTTCAAGAAATGACAGGCCCAATTGTAGAAAGTGATTTTTGGGATATGGATGCTTTATTTATGCCTCAGTTTCATTCTGCTAGAGACATTCATCAAGCTTATTATGTTAAAGACCCAGAACATTGTAAATTAGATGAAAAAATTGTTGAAAAAGTTAAAAAATCACATGAAAATGGATTTAATACAGGCAGCAAAGGTTGGCAGTATAAATTTGATACTAATAGGACAAAAAGAAATTTGCTTAGAACACAAGGAACAGCATGTTCTGCTAGAATGTTGGCTTCTAAAGATATCAAAATTCCAGGAAAATATTTTGGAATAACTAGGTGCTTTAGATATGATGTTATTGATGCAACACATTTGCCTGATTTCAATCAAACAGAAGGAATAATTATTGAAGAAGGACTTACCCTTAAACACTTATTTGGGTTATTGAAAATTTTTGCAAAAGAGTTTGCAGAGACAGATGAAATAAAATTAGTTCCTGGATATTTTCCATTTACAGAGCCATCTGTTGAACTTTTTGCAAAACATCCAAAATTAGGATGGATTGAATTAGGAGGAGCAGGATTATTCAGGCCAGAATTAGTTAAACCTCTTCTTGGAAAAGAGATTTCTGTATTAGCCTGGGGATTAGGAATAGATAGGATTGGAATGTTTAAATTAGGAATCAAAGATATAAGACAATTATTTAGTCATGATTTAAAATTTTTAAGAAATACAAAAATGGAATAAAAATGCCGACAATAACTTTTTCACTAAAAGACTTGGAAAATTTAGTAGGTAAAAAATTAACAATTAAAGAAATTGAAGATTTAGCTAGCTATGGAAAAGGAGAGTTAGACAGTTTTGATAAAGATACTCAAGAAGTAAATTTAAGTTTTGGAGATACAAACATGCCTTATCTTTGGTCAGTAGAAGGTATTGCCAGACTCTTCAAAGGATTATTAGGAAAAGAAAAAGGAATTCCAAAATTAGAAATCTTCAAAGAATCAAAGCATGAATTGATAGTTGAAAAATCAATTTCAAAGATAAGGCCATATATAGCAGCATTTATTGCCAGAGGAAAAAAAGTTGATGATAATTCAATCAAACAGATGATTGATTTGCAGGAAAAATTCTGTACCAGTTATGGAAGAAGAAGAAAAAAAGTCGCGATTGGTGTTTATAATTATCAAAAAATAAAATTTCCTATTGTTTACAAAGCAACCTCTCCTGAGTCAATTAAATTTATACCTTTAGAATTCAAAAAACAGATGACCCAGCAGGAAATTTTAGAAGATCATCCAACAGGAAAAGAATATGCCTGGATTTTAGAAGGAAAAGATAAATATCCAATTTTAATTGATGCAAATAATGAGGTTTTATCATTTCCTCCAATAATCAATTCAAATTATTCAGGAAAGATAGAGATTGGAGATGAAAATTTATTCTTTGAAGCAACAGGAGAAGATTTAGATTCTGTTTTGTTAGCTGCAAATATCTTTGCTCAGGCATTTTATGATAGAGGATTTAAGATTGATGCAGTTGACATTAAATATGAAAATAAAAGGATTACTACCCCTCACATATTTAATGAAACAATAAAAATTTCCAAAGAACAGATTAAAAATTTAATTGGTTTGGAATTAAAAGATGATGAAATTAAAAAATTATTAGAAAAGATGAGATATGATTACAATGAAGGCAAGGTAAAGATCCCTGATTATAGAAATGATATTATGCATCCAGTAGATGTAATTGAAGATATAGCAATCTCTTATGGTTATGATAATATTGAAGCAGAACCTCTCAAAACATTTACAATAGGAGGAAGTTTTGAAATTAATAATTTTATCAATAAATCAAGAGAAATCTTAGTTGGGTTAGGTTACCAAGAAATAATGTCAGCAATGCTTTCTAATAAAAAAACTCTCTTTGAAAATATGAATACAAACGAGTTTAATTTAATTGAATTAAAGGAATATATGTCAGAAACATATTCTGTTGTAAGAAACTGGTTGCTGCCTATATTATTAGAAGTTTTAAGCAAAAACAAGCATGTTGATTATCCTCAAAGAATTTTTGAAGAAGGTATTGTAACAGAAAAAAAAGACGGAGCTGTTGTTGATTATAATAGGATTGCATTAGTTACAGCTAATAATACAGCAGATTTTACAGAAGCAAAACAAGCCCTAGATTTGATGATGAGATTATTGGATATTAAGTACAAGATCATTGAAGCAGAACATAACAGCTTTATTTCAGGCAGAGTAGGAAGGATCATAGTTAATGATAAAAAGGTTGGTTATATAGGAGAATTCTCTCCAGAAGTTATTAAAAATTGGGATCTAAATGTGCCAGTAGTTGGATTTGAAATAAATTTGACAGAATTATTTGAAATAAAATAAAAAATAATCAGGCTTTTTCTAATTTTTCAGCAAGTTTTTCTTCTTTCTTTGAACTTTCTTTTTTCTTAGCAGCTTTTTTAGGTTTTTCTTCTTCAGGCTTTTTCTCTTTCTTCTTTCTAACTTTCTTAGGTCTTTCTTTCTTCTCTTTAGATTTTTTCTCCCAAACAGGCAGCTTTAATTTCTTAAATTCAGCTGCAATAATATCATGAGAAGCATCTTTTCTTATCTTAATAACTTCATTAAGAGGCTCTAAATGCTTAATACTGCATCTTTTTCTTCTTACATCTCCATCTATTAAAACAAAATTGTCATCTACAATATCAATTATAACACATTTCCTTCTTGAATCTCTTCCAGCTGTTTTAATGCAAATTCTTCCTATTTCTATCATTCAAATAACCCCTTCATAAAATTTATTATAATCTTTAAAATATTGATTATTGATGGAATCAAATTTAATGAATTCATTCTCTAGCCTCTTCAATAATTTTCTTCCTTGCACATTTGCTACAATAATATCCTCCAAATGTTCTTGTAGGTCTTTTCTTTGTCTTGGGCAAATTCTTCATTTTATAAGGTCTTTCACGCAGTGTGCCTGGAAGTTTAGCTTCGCAAGAAGCACATTTTGCATTTTTAGGCTTTCTTTTTCTATATTGTATAACTGTTCGTCCGCCAGGAACCTTGACATAAACTAATTTATAGGCTCCTCTGCTCTTGTATCTGCCATAACGACCTTCTCTTTGAATTTTGAATTTTCCTTTTGTTTTTTTTCCTACCATTTTAATGCAGCTTTAATATTTTTCTTAATCCCATACTGAATATTATGGAAAATATAATGTATGTTCCTAACCATCCTATCTTCCATCCAAATATTTGTAAGGGTGTTGTTTTTTGATGTTTTGTTTCAATGGTCTTAATAATATCATCATTAACTCTTTTAACTGGCTCCTTATATGCTCTTTCTTCTGTTATTAATAATTCTTTCGAATATGCCCTATTATCATATTGATATTCTAAAATATATTCACCTGTTCCTCCTTTCAACTGCCAATCGGCTTTCCCATCTTTTATCTCCTGGACATCATCTGATAATAATTCAATATTTTCAGGAGCAATAATTTTAACATCTCCACTTATTCCTGATTGAAATACAGCTTCTACTGTAAATTCTTGGCCAGGCATAATTGGTTCAAATGCAAGATTAGCATGCAGCCATCCAAATATAATAATTATTGGTAAAAATGTTATTAAAGTAGGCTTAAATGAATGCATCATATATTTCATATTTGTCTGCATTGCTCTTTTCTGGATCTCCATTACTTTTTTTGGATCATGCTTAAACTCTTTCATCTGCTGCTGAAATCCCTTAATCTCTTCTTTAAGTGATTTCATTAAGTGTTGATCAGTCATCCATTTATATACTAAGGTTATAAGCAAAGCTATAACAAAAGCCATAATAAAAACAGCCCAAAATACAGGCAGTTTCAGCAATGGTCCAAGTATTGGGTTAAGTATTGATTCAAACATTTTCTTTACCTTTTATTCAATGATGGTGATTTATAAACCTAATGGTTTATTCCATAAACTTACGCATCATTGGATGCATATCCATCATATGCTGTTTTGCAACCTCTTCATATAATTTATAAACAATCATTACAGTAAGTAATATACCTGTTCCATGGGCTAAAGCCCCTGTTAAATCAGCAACAGCTGCTAAAAAACCAACTAAAATAGCTCCCATAACAGTTAATGGCCAAATATACCTGTTTAGCAGTCTCTCTAAGACTCTTTGATCTCTCCTAAAACCAGGTATTTGCAGTCCTGAAGATAATATTTGATTTGCCTGGCTTCTTGCATCCATCCCGGATGTCTGCACCCAGAATATTGAAAATATAACAGCACCTACAATCATAATCAGCATATAAACAAGCGCATGAGCAACATCAGGCATTGTTAAACTTCCTTTTATTACCTTTCCAATTATATCAGGAGAAAACAGCCAAGCTACTAGTCCTGATATAGGTGTATTTCCTGAAAATCTTCCCAATATCGGGAAACCCCAATTCTGCATCAACCTTGCCCATAGTTGAATATTTGCAAGCAATGCAGCAATTAATATAACAGGAATATTAGAAGTGTAAATAAAACTCAAAGGCCATCTTATTCCATGCCCCCTGATTCTTCCAAATGAAAGAGGAATTTCAATTTTCATTGCCTGTCCATAAACAGCAATAACAAAAACAAATATTGTAGATAAGACAGCTGCTATCATTAAAGCAGCTGTAATTGGATCTCCTGCAGACAAGCTCTGAAATAAAGCAGGAATAGCGCCAGTAGCAATATTTGGATTAGCAGGAGAAGGCAATGGAGACAAAGCCCTTATAAATATTGTTTCAGAAACACCCGCTGCAATAAACAATGAAATACCAGAACCAAAACCCCATTTACTGATTACTTCATCCATAAATAAGATCAAAATGCCTCCTAAAAACAGCTGAAATATAAGCAATATTTGGACATTGAAATACATAGCAGTTCCAGCTAATTCAACAGCAGGAGCCAGTCCGCCCATAAATACATATATGATTGCTTCAAATACAATAAAAAATATCGCAAGCAGTTTCTGTATTCCTTGAAAACGTTTTTTTCCTTCATGGGATGTCAAATCAAATTTTATAATGCCGCTTCCATTCAAAAGCTGCAGTACAATAGAAGCAGTTACAATTGGTCCTATACCAAGAGAGATTATTGAACCAAATTTAGCTCCAAGAATCAATGATAAATATTCAAATTGTTGTAAAGCATTTGCTCCCAGACCATATAATGGAATTAATCCTAAAACAAAGAAAATTACTAAGATTATACCTGTCCATTTGAGCTTCTCTTTGAAAGAAAGCCTTCTTTGCTGCGGACCAGCCACTTCAGGCAAATTATTTAATATTATATCCCAAAATGCCATTTTTACTCTTCTTTAATTTTTTCTTCTGGCTTTGTTTTTACAATCTTCTCAGATTTTTTCAATTCAATTATTTCTCCACCAGCTGCTTTTATCTTTTCAGCAGCATCCTTTGAAAATGATTCAGCAGTAATCTTCAATTTTTTAGTTAATTTTGCACAGCCCAAGATCTTATTAAATTTTAATTTAGAAGCATCTATAATATATCTCTCTCCCTCTTTTGTAATTAATTTATCAGCCAATAATTTATCAGCTTTTTGTTCAAAATAATTAAGATTGATGGCATTTATTTTTCTATCACCACCCTTTTTCTTAAATCCATATTTTCCAAAATATTTTTTATTTTTCCAGATAGATGGTTTTTTTACATCTCCTTTTTTGCCAGTTCCAGCCATTCCTCTTCCTCCTCGGTTGCCTGCTCCTCTATGTTTTTTCATTGATCCCCAACCATGAGTATGGCTTCCGCGCTGCCTTGAATTTTTCTTTCTTTTTATGACTACCATTTAAATCATCCTTTTGATCAAATCATTAATTTTATCCTTTCTATTACCAAGTGCCCCTCCAACTTTAAATGGAATCTTTATTCCTTTTCTTGCAAAACCTTTTCTTGGAGGATGCAATCTGAAAAATTTTTTCTCAACAACCTTTCCTTCTTTATTTTTTGTTTTCTCAAGTCTTTTTTCTCTTAACATTTTCAAAGTTTCATCATTTATTTCTCCCCAGGTAATATAATCTTTAACTTTATTCAACATTCCCAAGATGCTCGGGGTTCCAGATAAAACAATACAATAATTTTTTCTATAAAGTCTAAGCATATTTAATGTATCAGCCGTTCCTTTTTTAATTCCAACTAAACCTCTAATTCTGATAACTGCAATCTTCTTTACAGGTTTTTCTTCTTTTCCTTCTTCCTTCATTTTTCTTCTTTTCCTTCTTCCTTAATGGTTTCAGCAGGGATTTCTTCTTCAGAAATCTTTTCTTCTTTTTTCAAAGCTCCTTCAACTATTCCAAGTTTTTTAGTATCCTCTTCTTTAATTTTCATCTCAACTAATTGTTTAAGTGCAGCAATACATGCCTTAATCATATTTAATTTAGTGGCTGTTTTGCCAGATGATTTTGACCAAACATCCTTAACTCCAGCAAGCTTTAATATCTTGGCACATTCATGTTCTGCCCTAAGTCCTGTTCCTTTTGGAGCAGGTATAAACTTAATATTGACGCTTCCACACTTGCCTTGTACAGCAAATGGAATAGAATGTGCAAGACCGCAGCCGCACTGCCAGCTTCCACACCCTCTTTTTATTTTCATAATATTAAGTTTAGCATTTCTTATTGCTTTTTCTCTTGCTGGAACTGTTTCCTTGCTTTTTCCATATCCAATACCAACATATCCATTTTCATTTCCAGCTATTGCAAATGTCGCAAATTTAGGTTTGTTGCCTTCTCTTGTTTTTTTCTGTGTCTGTCTGAAAATTCTTCTTTGGCCTCCTCCAAATTTACCTTTTGATTGTCCAACTAACAAAAGATCAACAGAAAGATTAGGTAATAAAACATCAACTATCTCTGATTCTAAAATCTTTAATCCATTATCTAATATTTCATCTATATCATTGATTTTGCCTGCTTTGACTTCTTTGCCAATGCTTGTTTTAGGCTGCCAGGATTCTATATCTATGCTTTTCTTTTCTGTTTTAACTTCTTTTTTAATCTCCTTTTCTTCCTCTTCTTCAACTTCCTGAAGGACCTCTTCTTCCTTTTCATCATCTGCTGACATTTTTTTCTTTAATTTTGGCATTATTCCACCTTAATGATTTGTTTTTTTATTTCTTCAAAAATTTTTGATATTTGCAAAGGATCAATATTTAATTTAATATATTCAGAAAATTTTTTTGAATATTCATTTTCTTTTCCTTTAATACTTTCTGCATATTTAGTTATATGGCTTCCTTTTATTCTATCTTCTTTTGGTAATATTTCTTCTGAAACAGGAACCTTAATACCTCCATCAATTACTCCTTTCAAACAAGCAAAGATTCTTGAACCCTTTACAGGGGAAGCCAATCCAATGTCTAAAATTGTTTCTTTTACCCCATTATCTTTTCCCTTTTGCCCTGCCAATAAACCAGTTAGATATGCAGCAGGCATGTTTCCTTTGTTGAATTTCCATCCTAATTTATCTAATTCGGATGAATGTGCTGCTACAATCACCTTGTCTCCTTTTGGATGGTATTCTATAATTTGAACTATTATATTTTTAAGAGAAGGCCTGATAACTAATCTTGGTTTGCCAGCTAATAATAACTTTAATCTTTTCTTATAATTTGTTTTTCCTTCTCTCTTCCTTCTAAATTGAACATTGTATGTCTTTTGTTTCATTTTTTAGCTAACTTATGTTCTTCAATATATAATTTAATATGACGCTTGCTTCTAAAAAAACCGCCTTTTGATTTCATGTAAAGCTGTTGATATATCATGCTTGTGATTATATTTTTGTTCTTTAATTCTTTCAAAAACATTCTTTGTGTTCTGATTCTATTAATCCATATCTTCTTTTTTGATAATCTAGCTGTTTTTTTACCTTTTTTTCTTCCAAAACCTTTTCTTCTCCCTTTTCTTTTCTGTAAAGCAGTTTTTCTAGCTCTTACTTTTGATGTAGATCTTATAGGTTTTTTCTTGATAGCCCCTTCTGATATCAAACTTCTAATATCAGCTTTAGTTATTGCTTCCTTGATATCATCTAATCTATTTGTATCTAAGCCAATTCTCTTTTTGCTGCATTTTAATACATCTGCAGCCAACTTCTTTTGCAAATTTAATTTCATTTTATATCTATTTCTTTGTTAATAGTTTATCTTGTTCCTTCTTTTCTTGCTCTTTTTTCTCTTCTTCTGTTAATTTTTCAGCAAGTTTCTCTTCTTTCTTTGGTTTTACTTTTTCTTTCTTCTTTGTTTTCTCTTCTTTCTCTTTTTCTTTTTTCTCTTTCTTTTCTTTTTTCTCTTTCAATTTTTTATTCGCATCTGATAAAAATTTTTCTAGGTCTTTAATATCAAGTATTATAATTCCTTTTT
>JAHWIB010000077.1 GCA_019322815.1 Candidatus Woesearchaeota archaeon
AATATCGTGAAGTTCATTGGAGCTATAATCATATTCTAAAAGTTCTATTATACGTTTACCATTCATTAACTCTGAAATTATTTGCTCTTTATTTGGCCTACTCATTTATTTTAACCTCTTATGTATAAATTGTTCTAAACGATGCAGTCTGACATTTAGCAGGTGCAGCTTTACTTTATCTGGTATTCCTTCTCCACAGTATTGCCACACTTCACATTTAGAATCAGTAATGGAAGTTATCCCTATTGTCTTCTTCGTGTCGTATGACTCTGCTGTTATTACTGTTGCCTGGCTTTTTGAAGATACCAATACCTGTGTTACTACCCTAATCTCTATTCCCCCAATTTCTTTATAAATCAGGTCTCCTGTTTTTAGTTCTCTAAAATCTTTTAAATTCATGATATTTTTACCCAAATGCCTTTCTCTTCTCTTATAAAGTTATGACCCTTATAATCATTGAGCATAGATCCTAAAATAGATTTGGTATTATATCTTTTTCGGAACTCTGCATCCAGTTCTTCATCCTTAAATAAATCAAAGCTTTCACCGGGTATTGGTATTGGTATTTCCATCCTATCTGTTATTGTCTTTACCACTTTCAGATCTTTTATTACTGGAGGGTAATTATCCACTAAGACTCTTGCTATCCCTTGACTTCTGAACGCTTCCCCTATAGCATGAAGCTGTTCCTCATCAACAGGTTTTGCCAAACTTACTAATAGTGTCTCATCTGGCTCTAACTTTATTTTTGTGACTTCCTTAATATCTATTACCATTCTTTATTACTCCCTGTATTCTTTTTCTAAATATATAATCTATGAACTCTAATTTCCACCATCTTCTTTTTAATCCATATTGATCTCCTTGGTAAGTTAATGCTTTTCCTTTACTGATAAACTTTGCTGCTTCCTTCTTTTGTTCTCTTCTCATTCTCCAATACATTATATCTAAAGTAAATCTAATTCTAAATGACCACTTAATAAACTTTATTTCAAAACCTAAAATCTCAAAATAATAAGCTTCCATTGATTCCCTTAACAATACAGTCTTAATTCTTAATAATGGGATCTCTAAAAAGAAATCAAAAAATATAGGACATTTTTTTATTATAATCATCGGCATCTTGCTCCTTTAATTTATTTTTGAAAACCTAAACTTACCTTTTATATTCTTTGAGATGAATGAACCGATAGATTCTGCCTGAAGCATTGCCTGGTGATATTCTTCTGGTACACTCTTATACTCATACTCCGATCCATTCTTAAACTTAACTCTAAGAGTGCCAACATTATATCCAACCTCTGCTACATTAGAAGATTTGACCAATTGCATGTCGAATTTATCTTCTTTCTTTTTCTTTTTGGATGCCTTCTTCTTTGCTGGCTTCTCGGCTCTCTTTTCAGTATCAGAACAGTAAGGGCAATGATTATCATTTGCCTCTAAGCACTTAGGGCAGAAAGCAGAATCACATTTCACACAAGTGAAAGCAGCGAGTTTCTTTTTACAATCCATACATTTCTTTTTCATATTCCTTCTATCTCCCTACATGATGGACAATAATGCTCCCAAATTGTTTTCTCTCCTTTATTATTTTTTTCTATTCTAGTATTGAATTTCCATTTTTCTTCTTTTCCAATATCCACCACCTCTTGAAAACTAGGAGCAATTAATTCCGTTTCACATCCTCCATCACAGACTAATTTATAAGATAATGTTTTATCTTTAATAATCATTTTTTTTCCTCCCTTTAACTTTCATATTGAACTTATACTTCTTCTTACTGAACTCACACTTGTTATTGGGACAGAACATTTCTATATGAGATCTTTCTGTTCCACACTTGCAAGTCATTGTTGGTAACTTAGTTTGATTTGTTGCTTCCACTTAGTGTTGCTCCTCCATCCTTTGGGATTCTTCCTTTGTTGCCGTACCAGAGATAGCCCTTTTTCATCTTTGGGCTTGGCGGTCTAGGATCTCCTTTAGTTCCTCTTCTGTTTATTCCTGGATAGCTTATTTTAGTTTGAGCTCTTATTAAATGATACATCATAAGATCTCTTTCATAAACAGTATAGTGTTTCTCTAAGAGATGTGCTATCTCTCTAAATATTTTAACTATCTTTATCTTCTCCTGTTCTTCTGGATTAAATAAACTTACTTCATCAGGTCCAGATCTTCCTCTTTTGACTTCTCTTCCTTTTCTTTCTGAGCCTTTTGCTGTATCTGAGATTTTTGTTCTTCCTTTTCTTTGTCGCATTGGTAACAAGTCTCTCCTTTTTCAGAATCATACATTTGGTTATGTTTTAGACACACCGCCATCTTTCTCTCCTTTGTTTTGTTTTTGAATCTGTTGGTCAATATTATTTAGATCATTTAATATTCCACCAAGCAATGGATGATTGCCAGATGTCTTAGCAATCCTTTCTTTGATCTTTGTAATAGTGGCTGCTACCACTTTAAAGATCTTAGTTACATCAAACATAAAAACCAACATTGTCATATTATCTTTTTCTAACAGTTCGATATAATCTTTCTTCTGTTGATCTGTCCATTTGTTCAAATTATCAGTTTCTATTTTCTTGTCTTTCTGGAATCTATCCCTTATTGGATTTGGTTGTTTTTGTTCCATCTTTCCCTCCATCTGTTAACTGCA
>JAHWIB010000078.1 GCA_019322815.1 Candidatus Woesearchaeota archaeon
CTAATCACATTTGAAAGAAAGAAAATAGGTGGTGCTTATTTTCAAAGTGTGACTGTAAATAAAAATTTCGAGCCCGCGCGCCGAAGCTCAGTTTCGTATTATATACAATATAATAAAGATAATAAATATACTAAAAAGAATATATCTAAAAAGGATAAGAATAAATTAAGTCTAACTGATTATCCTAAAACTAATAAATATTTTAAGAAAGTAAAATCACTTCTCTTAGATCATCCCAAATATAATCATCCTATCTATAAGGAAAGGTTTGACCGCATCGAGGCGATTGGCATTTCAAACAAAGAGCTGAATAATATAAAAAGGTTCAGAAAGAAAATTAAGTTTGATGATGTCAAGAAGTATACAGAGTGGTGGATAAAAGAGAAGTCCAAAAAGTTTACTGGTTTTTCTTTCGGCATCTTTGCTTACCCTGGCATATTGGATGAGTTCATATTTAAAGTTAAAAAGGAAGATCCATATGAGAAGCTGGTTAAGAAGACCAGAGACACATCTGTTAGAAAACGAAGAATTCAAAATATGAAAAAGCGAATAAAGAAAATGAATCTAAATGATATCAAAGACTTTGAATGGGATATACTGAAAGCTGCCGAGGCATTTCAGTTAGTAGAAATCAAAGGGAAGAAAGTTAAAATACTATTTGGGAGTAAATAATGGACAGGCAATATACTAAAGCACAATTAGAAGAGTTGAAAGGAATGAAGGCAGCAATCATGCATCCCTGCAAAGAGTGCGGGGGACTGGGTTACTTAGACGATGATGACCAGACAGTATGTGATTGTCTCAAACTCTTTAGATATTTGAAAGAATTATATTATTCAAATATTCCTAGCGAGTACTGGACTCTGACCTTAGAGTCTCTGAAAATAGATGGGGATTACAAGGGAGAGATAAAGGATTATATAACTCATTTAGATACTGCATGTAGGAAAGGACTTGGTCTTATGTTCTCTGGTCCTCAAAGGGGGATAGGAAAAACATCATCAATGTGTATGATAGGAAAAGAAGCAGTCATCCGGGGGTATCAACCCTTCTATGTGATAGCACAAAATATTATTGATGATAAGTTTTCAAAAGAAAAACAAATCTTAGAGAGAATAGCCCATTGTGATATACTTCTCATTGATGAGTTGGATAAAATTGTTATGGCGAATGAAAGTAATATTCCTAAGCAGTTAGAAAATTTACTAAGAGGTATTCTTCCTAACAAAAAATCAATTATCATTGCAACTAATTTTACTCCAGAAGAAATCGAAGAGACTTTTAAAATAGGATCTCTGCTAGATAGATATATAAAGATAATTGATATGGAAGGCCAGGACTACAGCAAGAAGCTAAAAGATAAATGGGAGGAAAGATTATTAGACAGCGAGATTAAGTTCAAACATAAGATTCTTGTGAAAGAATCCAAAAAGTATCACACAAATGTAAGGGAGCGATAATATGTCAGAGTTCGACAGCGATCAGCTAATAGAAAAGAAGTGGCGGGATTTAAAATTAGAGAGGAAGTTTGTTGCTTACATAATAAGAAGAGATTATACTTTTGTAGATCAGTTAAGTGCTGATGTTTTTACAAGTAGATTCTATAAAATATTTTTTGATATAATATCAGAGAAGCGAACAACATTATCTAAACATCTACTAAAGAAGGTAGCACATCAGAGAGTGCCAGAGGATGATGTGGAATCTTGTGATGTGTTTATTGATAAGATTTACTCAACCAAAATAAAATCAACCACAAAGAAAAATCTAAAGATTCTTATAGATGAGTTGAAAAAGCTTTATGAGAGTAGGGAGATAATTACTGCAGTAGGTAAAGTCATTGAGAATGTTGACAACTTTAATCTGGATAAATCAAAAGAAGTCCTGAGGAAGAGCCTGTTGATAGAATCCAGCATTGTCAATGTGGAGGCATCTGGGGACTACCTGGAAGGATATGAAAGAAGAAAGAAAGTTATAAAAGATTTTCAAAAGAATCCAGATCTGTCGACAGGAATATTAACAGGGATAAGAAAGTTTGATAAGATCTCGGGCGGCATCCAAAAAGGAGAGCTGGGAATTATAATGGCACAATCAGGAGTGGGCAAGACAGTATGTCTCGGCAACTTCGGGATGAATCCCTGGTACTTCTCTCATAAGAACATAGCTTTCTTTACACTAGAAATGACAAAGCGACAAATTGAGTTTCGTCTAGATGCCAGAGCTGCAAAGGTACAGCACCAGAAGTTTAGGAAATATCTCTTAGATCGGGAAGACTTTGAGAAATGGGATAAGATCATGAAACGACTCAGGGAGGAGCACGATAATTTCTTTGAGATAATTAAGATGCCCCGACATACCACTCCCGATCAGATAGAAGAGGAATGCAAGCGACTACAGGATCGAAAGAAAAAGAAAATAGATCTGATTCTCGTAGATTATATTAACTTACTACTTCCGAATAAAATGAGATATAAATCATCTCAACGTGACTGGGAGAATCAGGGAGATGCCGCATACGACCTCAAGAACATCGCAGTGGATTTTAATGCTGGTGAAGGTGTGCCGATATGGACGCCGAATCAGGTAACGGATAGTTTCGATCCCAAGAAGGGCCGAATGGAGGTGAGGCATTTAAAGTACTCCAGGGCTA
>JAHWIB010000079.1 GCA_019322815.1 Candidatus Woesearchaeota archaeon
TTTTAACTGAGTTTAGAAATACTTTTTCTGTAAAGTACTTTGACTTGTACTGATTATTCCATTGCTCATGCATTTCTTTTGCGGTCTTATAATACAAATCCTTCACTGTATATTGGAAGACATCATCGGGCCTAGTCTTTAGATCTTCCATCGTCTTATTGTTTGCAATTAAGATCAACACATTATGAACCTTGACATCTTCCTTCTTCATATAGTGACAATCCCCAGTGACGATGGTTGGGGTATTAGTTTCCTTTGCCAGTTGTGCTAAGCGAGCATTCAACTCTACATTCTCTTTCATATCAATCATCACTAATTCGATATAAAACTCTTCAAATGTTTGTTTACACATTTTAACAAACTGCTTCGCTCTGTCCCAATTATCATCCATCACTAAACGTGGGAGTGTCCCGCCCATGCAGGCTGATGAAGCAATCAGTCCTTCCGAATGTTTCTTTATAAAGGAATAATCTGTGCGAGGTCTGTAGTAATATCCATTCAACCAGGCATCAGATGTGATCTTGAGTAAGTTTCGATACCCCTTAAGATTTTTTGCCAGTAAAATGAAGTGAGCATTTTTCTTTTCATCAGCAGGAACTTCATCTGGTTGCTTAAATCTATGTTTGTTGACATAAACTTCGCAACCAAATATTGGCTTGATCCCGGCCTTCTTGCAAGAGAAGTACTGTCTGATGAATCCTCCGATGCTGCCATGATTTGTAACAGCAAAGGCTGGGAGATTAGTTCGTTCTGCAAACTCAACATAATCTTCTATCCTCCCCATTGCATCTCTAACACTGTACTCATCATGACAGTGTAGATGAACAAAAGGCTTATCTATGATACTCATATTACTTTGAATCCCAGAGTCATCTCAACTGCTGGCAAGATCTCTTTCACTTTTATTTTATTGACCTTAGCATTACTCTTCTTCAGCAGCCAGGATATCTCTTTGGATGTTCTGCCCTCAAGGAACCATTTGAATACCTTAATAGCTCTTTCTTTATTCGTGGATTTGATATTATGAATTACACTGTTGATCATAATATCAAACCCATCGTATCCATATTCAGATACAGCTTCTTCTCCGATGAGATTATGTGCATCTAAATATTTTCCCATCTCAGCATCTTTCTTTCTCTGTCTGGTTGATATTTTCATCAGCCTGTACATTTCCCTCTTAAAGATGCTTCCTATAAAAGTATTTATCGAATACTTTTTATTATATTTTTTGTATCTGAGAAATAACTTCATTCGCAGAATCTGCTTAACATCCTCAGGCTCCATCCCTGGGATATAGTACAGCCTTGCGAAGTAGTTGATATGCTTCTCAGCTTCCTTTAGTAGTTGATTGATTTTTGACTCTTTCATTTTTTCCTCCCGAAAAAAGTTTTATAATATTTTCTTACTTGTTTTTTGGTAAGACTGTTAGGGTCTTGCTTTCCTGGCAACTTGATCACTTCTACACTCACATACTCATCTAGTTGTTTTTTTAGTTTTGCAATCCCTTGTTTATCCACATCTCCGTCTAAGGAAATATAAACTTTGTCGCAATTTTTTATGATTTCTTTTTTCTGATAGGAACTAACTGTTGTTGTTCCTAAGCTGACTGCAGGTATATTGAACTGCTGCAGATATATAACATCGAACTCGCCTTCCACAATTACTAATCTCTTCTTACTCTTCAGTGTATGCATACCATATAATATTTTTGATCTATCACTGCCTTTTAGTTTCCGCACCTTCTTTCGTTTATCGTCTGTGGAAATATGTCTAGCTGCTAGTGACACCAGCCTCTCATCATTATTATAAATAGGAATGATAACTCGCTGCTGCCAAAATCCTGAGTCACTACATAAGATATTGAACTTTTTGATAGAATCTTTCGTGAGTTTTCTCTTTGAACCTGTGAGGTACTTAAGATATTTCCCATAGGGAGCTTTAAACTCTTCGAGGATTTTCTTTTTGATGAACTTGATCTTACCATTTGATTTCCTCCCCTTGAGACCCGTGATAAATTGTTCTTTGATTTTCTTAAGAGATATTTTTTTGAATCCCTTCCCAAATAGCCGAAGCGCTTTTTTATAACTAATGCCGTCGAGCTCAGCAATCAGTTTGATGAAGTTTCCTTTCTCGCTGCATCGCCAAGTCATACAACGAAACAAGCCTTTCTTATCGCCTGTTAGTTTTATCCCCATGCTGGGATTTCTGTCGCCGTGAAAGGGACACTTAATCATTAAGTTATCGTTGGAGACATTTCCCTCGATACCTCGAGATTTTAACTCCTTTCTTATGTCGACAGCTTTAATAATATCAGAATATGTTTGATTGCTCATCTAACCTCTTTATTATCCACGACCATCTTTAGACTCGAAAGGGACAGGAGCCGCGAAAGAAGTTGCCTTCGGATCGCAGTTCCTGCCCCGGATAATAAAGATGATCGACGCTGTATTATACCATAAATTATTTTTTATGTAAAATGTTTTTTTTAATTTTTTTGACCCTCTCTTGTCGAAAGAGAAAAGCTTCCTTATCCATCTTCTCTTTCGATATAATCATGAAGTCGAGATCTGGCACCAAGTCTATTGGCTCTATTTTTGGAAAATCTCGACATTTAGGTA
>JAHWIB010000035.1 GCA_019322815.1 Candidatus Woesearchaeota archaeon
ATTGAAATTGCAAAAGGATTAGGAAGAAAAATTTGTTTGATATGTTCTAGTGATTTTACTCATTTTGGCATTAATTACGCTTATATGCCTTTCAGTGATAATATAAAAGAGAATTTATACAAATTAGATAAAAAGGCTATTAGATTTATAGAAAAATTAGATCAATGGTTATTTATGAATTATATTGATGAGACAGGGGCAACTATCTGCGGCAAGGATGCAATTGCTACAATGATTTCTGCATGCAAAGCAATTGGTGGAGAAAGAAAAGTTAGATTATTGAACTATTATACAAGCGGAGATGTTGTAGGAGATTATGGAAATTCAGTAGGATATGCTTCTATTGTTTTTGAATAGTTTTCAAATAGGTTGTTATTCCCTCTATCTGCCTTAATTTTGTCTTAAATAAGAAATCTCTAAATCTGTTGTCAATATTAACTCCAAAATGTTTAAGTTTTGAAGATAATTTTGAATAAAGTTCTTTTCCTTTCTTGTCTAAATCTGTAAGAATTATGCATTCTTTTTTTGATTCTACAATATATTCAATTATTTTGTATAATGGCTTCTTCAAAGTAATGATGTTTTTTATTTTTAATGATTCTAATGCTTTTTTATCCTTAATACCTTCTACAATTATAATCTTTTCTTTTGAGGCTTTTTTTAATTTTTCTAAAAATTCTTCAAATTCTTTTTCTGTTTGCATAATTTTATATAATACAACAGAAATATAAATATTTATGGAATATCAAATATGTAAAACTCATTGGAGTATGTTTAGAGGTTTAATGTTTTCTAAAAAAAAGAATTTAATTTTTGTTTTAGATCAAGAAAGAATAATTGGTCTGCATATGATATTTGTATTTTTTCCAATTGATGTCTTGTTTTTAGATAAAAATAAAAGAATTATTGAGATTAAAAAGAATTTAAAGCCATTTAGTTTTTATATATCAAAGAATAAAGCAAAATATGTTGCTGAAATAGCAAAGAATAAAAGGAAAAATTATAGGTTAGGAGAGAAGATAGATTTTACTTAACTATAAACCAAGGATTCAATAAATTTTCTTTATTATACAATAATTCTTCATTAGTTTCATAATTTATTACTTTTTTTCCAGCAAACATAACAACAGCATGTGCAGCTGCTGTATCCCATTCCATTGTAGGGCCTAGTCTTGGATAAATGTCTGCTTTTCCTTCTGCAACTAAGCATAATTTAACAGAGCTTCCTACATTTACTAATTCATATTCTTTTCCTAGCTTCTTGATATATTCTTTTGTCTCTTTATTAAAATGAGATTTAGAAGCAACAACTCTTAATTTTCCTGTATATGCCCTTGGGTCTAATTTTGTTATTTGATTATTTTCTTTTTTGAATGACCCTTTTTCATCTCCATAATAAAGAATATCCTTAACTGGAACATAAACTACTCCTAAGATGGGCATATTATTTTTTATCAATGCAATATTGACTGTAAATTCTCCTTCTTTTTTAACAAATTCTTTTGTTCCATCTAAAGGATCTATAAGCCAAAACAATTTCCAATTCTTTCTTTCGTCATAAGCAATCTCCTTTGTTTCCTCTGAGAGAAGGGGTATATCTGGAGTTAATTTTTTCAAGGAATCTATGATTATTTTATTAGAAGCTAAATCTGCTTTTGTTAAAGGAGAGCTGTCTGCTTTATAATCAACATCAAAATCTGTTCCGCGAACCTCTAAAATAGCTTTACCTGCTTTTTTTGAAATAGAAATAATTTTTTTTATATTATACATTTTTCTTTTAAATAATTATAGATCTTTTCTACAGCTTCTTGAACTTTAATCTTATCGGTTTCTATCATTAATTCAGGGTTTTTAGGCTCTTCATATGGATGAGAAATTCCTGTAAAATCTTTTATTTCTCTTGCTCTTGCTTTTTTATACAGTCCTTTTGGATCACGCTTTTCGCATTCTTCTAAGCTGCATTTAACATATATTTCAATAAAATCTTTTCCAAGCTTATTTCTAACAATATGCCTGTCTTTAGCATATGGTGAAATAAAAGCAGTTATAGTGATAATTCCTGCATCTACAAATAAATTCGAAACTTCTCCGATTCTTCTGATATTTTCAATTCTATCCTTTTCTGCAAAACCCAAATCTTTATTTAGACCATGCCTTACATTATCTCCATCTAATATATAAACCATTTTTCCTTCTTTTATCAGCTTCTTTTGCAGCTCAACAGCTATTGTTGATTTTCCGCTTCCGCTTAAACCAGTAAACCATAAAAGTGCAGGCTTATGGCCTGAAATTACAGCTCTTTGCTCTCTTGTAATCCCTCTTTTGTGCCAAACAATATTATGTTTTATTTCTTCGTAACCTATTATTAACCCTCCCCCAACAATATCATATTCTTCTACAATAACAAATCTGCCTGTATTTTGAAATTCATTAAATAAATCAAAAGAAATTGGCGATTTTAATTCTAAAGTACATTCTGCAACTTCATGTCTTTTAACTAATTCTCTTTTTTTGTCTGATAAATCAGAAGCATCTAAAACTCTATTTATTTTTGATAATTTAAAAGGAACTGAAGTTGTTCCTAATTTTATTTTATAGTATTTACCTAATTCAAACTCTTTTTTGCCCATCCAAAAAATATTTGTTTTAATAATCTGGCTTGTGTAAGGCTTTCTTTCTGTTTCCTTACACATTATATCTCCCCTATTAATATAAATTTGTTCTTCTAAAGTAAACCCTACCGAATATCCTGCAGATGCTTTTGGATCTCCATTAAAAATTTCAATAGATTTTATCTTTGAGTGTTTATTAGAAGGAAAGAAAACTACTTTATCTCCTGCTTTTATTTTTCCTGATTCAATTCTTCCTGCAATTATTCTTCTGCTATCTTCTTTTGCTGTAAATTTATATATATATCCTGAACAGGCATTCTGAACGGCATGTTTTCTAGAGACTTTTCTTTTTCAAATGAGTCTAATGCAGATAAAATTGTACTGCCCTCAAACCAATTTAGATTTTTTGAAGAAACTGCAATATTGTCTCCATTAATTGCTGAAACAGGTATAAATTCTTTTGGATTTATATTAATTTGATTTAAAAATTCAGAATATTCTTCTCTAACTTTATTAAAAACAGCCTTATCATAATCAACTAAATCCATTTTATTTATACAGACAAAAACTTGTTTTATACCAAGCATTGAAAGCATGTAGCCATGCCTTTTTGAATTTTCTTTAACTCCTTCTTTTGCATCAATGACTAATAAAGCAGCTCCTGCTCTTGCTGCTCCTGAAATCATATTTTTTAAAAATTCGATATGCCCTGGAGCATCTAGAATCATATAATTCCTTTTTTGTGTTTTAAAAGAACATCTTGCTATATCAATTGTAATCCCTTGTTTTTGCTCATCCTTTAAAGAATCTAATAAAAAAGCATATTCAAATGGTTTTGAATTGTTTTTGCAGTATTCTTTTACTTGATCTAATTTTCCTTCTGGAAGAGAATTTGTATCAGCTAATAATCTACCTATAATTGTTGATTTGCCGTGATCGACATGTCCTACAATTACAATATTCATTTGTTCTTTTTCCATTTTACATATATCCTTCTCTTCTTAAGGTTTCTAAGCTGCCTCCATCTTCTTTATCCTGATCACGGCCAGAACGTTCAGCAATATTTGAAAATTTTCCTGATTCTAATTCCCAAACAATTTCTTTAACATTTTTTGCAGTTGATTCAACTAGTTTTGTGCAAGGATAACAACCTAGCGATCTGTATCTTTTTCCTTCTCCTTGATCAAAGTATAATTTAGTTATAGGAATATTTTCTCTTTCGATATATTTCCAGATATCTAATTCTGTCCAATCTAATAAAGGATGGATTCGAATATGTGTTCCAGGAGCAAAATCTGTTTTGAACTGATTCCATAATTCAGGAGGCTGGTCTCCTACATCCCAATCATTATTTTTATCTCTTGGAGAGAAATATCTTTCCTTTGATCTTGAACCTTCTTCGTCTGCCCTTACTCCAACTATTACTCCTGTATACGACTCTTTATTTTTGTCTATTTCATAATTTTTTTTTGTATGATTAAGCCTAAATCTAGGCCATTTTCCAGAAAGGGTATTTCTTAATGCCTCTGTTTTTAGAGATTTACAACATTCAACTCTATTTAATTTTCCATCTGGAAATGTATTTTTTTTATTTAATACATCTTTATTCTGACCATAAACCATATTAAGACCCCACCTTAAAGCAAGTTCATCTCTATATCTTATCATTTCTGGAATTTTATAAGAAGTATCAATATGAACTAATGGAAATGGAACATGACCAAAGAATGCTTTTCTTGTCAACCATAGAAGTACTGTACTATCTTTTCCAATTGACCATAACATACAAAGATTTTTAAACTGATTATAAGCTTCCCTAATGATATAAATAGACTGATTTTCAAGTTCTTTTAAATGATCCATTAAAATAACCCTTATTATCAAAAGACATATTGAGAACTATTTTATAAAATTTATGTTAATCTTATAATTTAGGAAAAATTTATATAAATATTAGAAATAGAGAAGGTATAAAGAGGTGTTTTCATATGACTGAAAGAATCAAATGGTTTAAGGATATTTCTAAAGATGATGTAGAAGTAGTTGGAGGCAAAGGGGCAAATTTAGGAGAAATGTCAAATGCAGGACTGCCGATTCCTCCTGGATTTGTTGTTACTGCTCAGACTTACAAGGAATTTATTGAAAAAACAAAGATTAAAGATAAAATTCTGGATATAATAAAAGATTTAGATGTAGAGGATACTGCTAAGCTTCAGGCAACTGCAAAACAAATTCAAGAACTAATAAAGAAAACTGAAATTCCTGAAGAGATTAAAGAGGATATTAAAGATAATTATGGATTAATTGGGACTCACAGAAAGAGCGGCGCTTCTGAGATTATGGAAGGCAAAGAAGAATTTGTTGCATGCAGAAGCTCTGCAACAGCTGAAGATCTGCCAGAGGCTTCATTTGCAGGACAGCAGGCAACTTTCTTAAACATTAAAGGAAAAGATGATGTTGTCCAGGCAGTAAGGGAATGCTGGGCTTCATTATTTACAGCAAGAGCAATATACTATAGAAAAAGAAATAATTTTCCAACTGAAAAGGTATATATTGCAGTTGTTGTTCAGAAGATGGTCAATTCTGACAAATCAGGAGTTATGTTTAGTATAAATCCTGCTACAAACAATGATACAGAAATAATGATTGAAGGTGCTTTTGGCTTAGGAGAGGCTGTTGTTTCTGGATCAGTAAATCCTGATTTATATATTGTTGATAAAAAAAGTTTAAAGATCAAGAAAGTAGAGATCAAAGAACAAAAAATAAAGATAATCAAGGATCCTGAAACAGGAAAAACTGTTACAAAGAAATTGACAAAAGATGAAGAAGCAAAGCAAGTCTGCAATGACAAAGAGATAAGGGAATTAGCAAGACTTGCTAAAAAGATTGAAAAACATTATGGAAAACCTCAAGATATGGAATGGGCTGTTGAAGGAGAAAATGTTTATATTGTTCAGGCAAGGGCTGTAACAACTTTCAAAAAACCAGAGAAAAAAAAGCCTGCTGCAGAAGGCGAAGGATTAAAAGAAGTTGAAGCAGAATCTTTAGTTAAAGGAGAAACAGCCAGCCCTGGAGTTGCTTCTGGAACTGTTAAAATAATAAAAGATATTGCTGAATTAGACAAAATACAGAAAGGAGATATCATGGTAACAACTATGACTACCCCTGATATGGTTCCTGCTATGCAGAAAGCCAACGCTATAGTAACAAATGAAGGAGGGATGACCTGCCATGCTGCTATCGTTTCAAGAGAAATGGGAACACCATGCATCGTTGGAACTGGAAACGGCACTGAAGTATTGAAAGAAGGCCAGGAGGTTACTGTTCATGCAACTCATGGCATTGTTTATGCTGGAAAATTAGAAGAAGTCAAACCAAAGGTTGAAGCAGCTGCACCAGCAGCACCTGCTCAGATAATAACGGCAACACAAGTTAAGGTTATTATGGACTTGCCTGATTTTGCTGAAAAGGCTGCTGCTGAAACAAATGCAGATGGTGTTGGTTTAGTTAGATTAGAAATCATGATTGCTCAAGGAGGTATTCATCCTGCAGAATATATAAGAACAGGAAAAAGAGAAGATTATATCAAGTTATTAATGAATGGTATAAGAGGAATAGCAAAAGCATTTCATGGTAAGCCTGTCTGGATTAGAACTTCTGATATGAGAACAGATGAATATAGAAATTTGAAAGGCGCTGATAAAGAACCAAAAGAAACTGATCCAATGATTGGATGGCATGCTATTAGAAGGGCTTTAGATGAACCTGAAATCTTAAAAGCTGAATTTGAAGCTGTTAAAAGACTGCATGATGAAGGCTTAAAAAATGTTGGAGTTATGATTCCATTTGTTATTAGAACAAGAGAAGTTCGTGAAGCTAAGAAAATAATGAGAGGGGTTGGTTTAGAGCCTTGCGAAGATGTACAATTTGGAGTTATGATTGAGACGCCTGCTTCCTGTTGGGTTATCGAAGATATTTGTAAAGAAGGAATCAATTTTATCAGTTTTGGAACAAATGATTTGACACAATTAACCCTTGGTATTGACAGGAATAATGAAAGAATTGCAAAATTATTTGATGAAATGCATGCAGCTGTTCTTGGAGAGATGAAGATGGTTATTGAGACCTGCAAGAAGCATAATGTTATGACTTCAATCTGCGGACAGGCTGGTTCAAGGCCTGAGATGGCAAAATTCTTAGTTAAAGTTGGAATTGACAGCATCTCAGCAAATCCAGATGCTGTTTATACAATTAGAGAAACTGTTGCAAGAACTGAAAAGGCTTTGTTATTAGAAGCAGAGAGAGAAGAGATTGAAGAAAGAGAAGCAAAATAATTAAGAAGATATTATAACAATTTTTTTTGTTAAATTTTTATGCAGATAATAGCTGAATTCTTTTTCTATTTTTAATTTTGATTTTTTTATTAATTTTTTATAGTCAATAAAATCTGGAAATCCAATAACTGCTCTTTTTTTTAGAATTTTCTTTAATGTTTTTAAAAAGGTTAAGTATAATTTTGTTAGGTCTTGCTTTTTTGTATTTTTTGAATATGGAAGGTCTGTTACAATATAGTCAAAATTTGTCTTTATTTTAGTTGCATCTTGCTGTTTTAGTTTGTAATCTTTAACCTTATAGTATTTTAGATTAATCTCTGTTCTTTTCAGCATTATTTTGTCTATGTCATAACCAATTGGCTTTAGATTGGTTAATCCAGCTTCTATTAAAATTCCTCCTGAACCACAAAAAGGATCTAAGATTTTTCCTTTTTTTATTCCTGTTAGATTAATTAATGCTCTTGCTAATCTTGGATTTAAAGAAGAAGGATGAAGTTCTGGCCTTAAATGAGGCTTGCGTTTTTCAAATTCCTGCTTGTTTTTGTGTTTTAACAATGCACCTATAACTTTATTTTTTATAAAGAATAAATGAATCTCTGTTTTTGAATTTTTAAGATTAACTTTTGGATTTTTTAATTTATTCCAGATATAGCCTGCTAATTGTTTTTCTTTTTTTGAATTGCCGTATACTCTTAAACAAAAATTTGTCTTGTATATTTTTTGCCAGTTGAAGTTTTTAATGTCTGTTATCAAGTTTTTTGGATTTGAAATGAAAAGCAAATCATGAACTTCCTTTGTATAAGCTAGTCTTTTATAGTCTTTGAAGTTTGTGTTTAGAATTAATAGGTTGTCTATTAACATAAAATCTTGTTTTTTAGCCAAAGCTAATACTTCTTGCTTTGATAAGTCTATGTTTTGCTTTGAAAGTAGGAATATTTGCATTTTATTTTCAATATAGAAAGATATTTATATAGATTTTGTTTTAAATTAAACCATGGCAAAAAAAGGAAGACCTGTTGAATCTGCAATAAGGCAGAGAATTGTTGAGATTCTATATTTCTTAAAAGAAGGATATGGATATGATATCTATAAAGTTTATGCAGCTGTTTATCCAAAAGCAACTATGAGAAGCATATATTATCATCTTAAGAAAGGTGTTTCTTTAGGAGAGTTTAAGGTTAAGAAGATAAAGTCAGAAAAAGGAAATTATTCATGGGGAGGAGAAGCACAAAAGATTTATTATTCTCTTGGTCCAAATGCAAAGCCTAAGATAGATAAAAGAGTTAAAGAGTATTTGGACAAGCTGAAGAAGAAGTCAAAGTCCTGATTCTTTTATTAATTTGTGTATTTCTTTAAATAATTCTTTGACTGCTTTATACATAATCGTTGATACTTGATATTGGACTTGTAATATAGATGATAAATTAGGACAGTCTTGAGATATTTTATCTTTTATTTCCCCTAATCTTTGATAAAGGCTTTCTGTTTCTTTTTCATCTTCAAGAAATCCTATTTCATAATCCCTTCTTACACCTTCTTTTTTAGTGGGAAAAGACCCTCTAAAATCACAATCATCATTAGGACGTTCTTTAGCATCTTTAATGCCTTCTCTAAAAAGGTTAACTTCTTTTCTTAACTGCTTCCTTTTTTCCATAGAAAAATAATTAAGAATTCTAAATAATTCTAATCCTAAATTATAATAAGTTCTGTTAATCGGTTCTGGTCCTTCAGGAAGAGGCTCTACTAAAGAACCCATAACAAACATTTTTTCTTCTAGACTTAGATTACTTCTATCAATTCCTTTTGTAGGAGGATAACGCAGCATAGAAAATGGTAAAAAGAAGTATTTTATAAAGTTATTATATTTTCCTAAGAAATCCCATCAATGCAAATGCTTCTCTTTTTGTTAAGAAGGATTTTCCAATCATTCTTTTCCAGACTAGAATCTGAGTTTGTTTTTTTTCTTTTGTTGCAAAATCCATCTTATTTAAAGCCTTGTTTAGCATCTTCATTAATTGTTTTTTATCCTGCTGTGATGCAAATATTATATGAGAAGAAATATTTTCTTTGGTCTTTGATAATTCATACAATAATATTGTGACTGCATGGCTTAGATTCATAACAGAGTATTTTTTTGAAGTGGGAATTGTGACAACAAAGTCACATTTTGAGATTTCTTCATTGTTTAAGCCTGAATTTTCTCTTCCAAAAACCAAAGCAATGTCTTTTTTTTTGTTTGCTATTGTTGCTAATTTTTCTGGAGAGATTGGAGATCTTGGAATATTATAATCTGTTCCTATTTTTCCTGTTGTTGCAACTAATGTTGATTTTATTGAGGATAAAGAAGAAACTGTCTTTGCTTTTTTTAGGACATCTTGTGCCCATTTTGCCCTGTTTCTTGCTGTCTGAGAAAGATGATTGCATTTAGGATTTATAAGAATAAGCTTTTCAAAGCCAAAATTAGCCATTGATCTTGCAACAGCTCCTACATTACCTGAATTCTTAGGCTCAACAAGCACAATTGAGATCATTTTATTTCAAAAAAGCAAATGGATTGCCTAAATAAGTTGTTATCAAACCTAAAACAAGCAATATAATAAAGAATAAGGAAATGAGACTCCAAACTTTTTTTGCTTTTTCTTTGTCTTTCATTGTTGACTGCAGTAAGGTATTCATGATTCTTCCTCCGTCAACAATTCCTAAAGGCAGCAGATTAAATAATCCAATAAATAAATTTAATAAGAATAACCATTTAAATAAATCTTTTAGCCAATAATAAACTGGCTTAATAAACTGGTATTTGGCCTTAACTCTTCTTTCATTTCTGAAATTTGTTATTCCAATTATACCTCTATCACTATCATCTGCATGGGCTGTTGTAATTGAATATGTTTGATTTTCTGCTCCTAATGTGATTGTTTGGTCTGGCTTAACACAATAGTACATTGTTTCTAAGAAAGGTCCTGCTTCTGTTAATGGTTTATTGTTAAAGGAATTTATGATCATTCCATCTTTTAGCCCTGCCTGGGCAGCTGGCAGTGATTCATTTGTTAGAGTAAATGAAAATCCAATTGGCTCTGTTATTGTACCTTCAAATGGCGCAAGTTTTCCAGGATTTGCAACATAAGGCATTGCTAGCAATATTAATAATGCCAATAAAATATTAACCATTGGACCTGCTGCAAAAACAGAATACTGTTTTACATCCTGCGCTTTCATTAATTTTTGTTCATCTGGCTCAACAAAAGCTGCTGGAATTATTGGAGCTAATACAGAGAAAAAAGCAAAACCACTGCTTTTTATCTTAAAACCATGCGCTCTTGCAACAACACCATGTGCAAATTCATGAACAATAGCCAAGATAAAGATGGATATTATCCATTGAAAAAAAGACAAATAACCTATTCCAGGAACATTGGTAAAAGGAAGAACTAATGCAACACCTGCCTGCTGCACTGCAGGCCTGGCAATCAACTGCCATATCAAAAGGATTATGTTGATTGATATAAATATTAAACCCACTACACTCAAACCAATACAAGCATATCCAAAAAATTTTATTATTTGCTTATATTTTTGAGAAAACCTATCCATGAATTTTATTCCAAAATTAGATCTATAAAGAACAAGATAAAATATAGGAAAAAGAAGCTTTTGAACCTGAATATTTTTTCTTTTTATAATAAGGAAGATTATCAATAAGATAACAAAAATAATTGCTGCAATTATTTGTAAATCCATTTTATTTCTTACGAATTGGTCTTAAAGCTCTGCCACCACATTTTCTACATTTGATTAATCCTTGAGTCACTTTCATAGATGAAGCTCTAATTCTAGATTTGCATTTCTTGCAAATAAAGATATTTCTAAAGAGCCTTGCTTCTGCTTCTGGTACTTTTGCCATTATTCTCCACCCTTAATTTGTTTCATTACTTTTTGCCCTAATATGCCCCAATAGAGTACAGTAGAGCCTTCAATTACCTGCCCTTTTAAATCTTCTGGAATCTTCATATCAAATGTTTCATATGTTTCTAAGTCCATAACATTTGCTGTATCTCCGCTTATTGAAAGAATTTGTGCATTTCTTTTATCAATAATAGGAACTTCTATATTATCATGCCCTGGCATCACCTTCTCTCTTTTTCTTCCATCCATTAAACCAGCTGCTTCTACTCTTACTTTTGCATGTCCATGTTTTCCTGGCCTGCTTGTTGAAGTATTTGTCACTCTGCAAGCAACTCCATCTATGATTACATAGCTTCCTTTTTTTAGCGAGCTTACTGGTGCTAATTTTTTTTCATCAACCATCTGAAACACCTCATAAAATAGATTTTATTTCTTTGCAGCTAATTTGATATCTCCTGCTTTAACTGTTTTTCTTCCTGCATGAATAGAAAGCTTAACTGATTGTGCAGCAATCTCTTCTGCTATGGTTTCTATCTCATCTTTCAATGCAGCTTTTGCTTTATCTGAAACACGTTCTGCTCCAGCTGACTTTAATATTTTTTCCATTGCGGCTAATGGTAATAATTTTTTTGATATTGTCATTTTTTCTCCCCCCCACTGAGAAGTTTGAATTTAGAACTAAATAAGGAATATTTAAATGTTTTGATTTTAAAGAAGGCTGTTTTGAGCTTATTTTAACCAATTAAAGAAAAAAGTGCGCTTTATTTTTGTTTTTCTGCATAATTTTTTGAGTTTTTTCTCTATTTCTTCTGAATTTTTGAATTTTTTTTCTTCTTTTTTGAATTGTTTTGTATGGTGGTAACTTCTTGTTCCTGCTGTTTTAAATTTATGTTTTTTATGCAACAGTTCATGGTATACTATATAATCTAATAATTCTTGTTCTGTATTTTTGAATATTGAGGATATTGTGATTGTATCTGTTTGATATTCATAACTGCCTAGCTTAGTTGCTGAATCTGAACCCCATTTTAGATTTGGCTGTTCAATTGAATTAAAGAAATATATTTGGTTGACTCTATTGAATGAATCTAATAAGATTGGATCTGAATCTGTTTTTGGGATTGAGATATGCAGATTTTTTATAAAAGAATTATATAGATCAATGTTCATTGTTGATGCTTTTTGTTTGAAAATTTTTACTAATAAACTTTGGATTAATCCAATCTTGATCTCTCTGCTTACTTGTTTCCATGTTCTGCTTAATTTGAATTCTAAATGTTTTGTAAATTTATTTATCTGAACATTTGCATTGTAAGGCTTGAATTTTCCTGAATATTTGATAGAAACAGAATAGTTCATTGGTTTTTCTGGAAAAATTTTTTGAAATGCTTCTTGGATTATGTTCATCTTAACTAACTTCATATCTTAGAATAGCAGCGACTCTTCCCATATCTTTTAATTGTGCTCCTTCTCTTGTCTCAGTTGAGATAATCTTAACATCTGTACTTACTTTTTTTGCTTCTTCTTCAAATTTGTCTATCTCTTCATCTGAAAGAGCTTCTGATAAGAGAATTGTTTCTGCAACACCCATTTGAAGTTTTGCCATGACTTCTTTTTCTCCATAACTTACTTTTCCTGGTTTTGTTGATAATAAAGAGAAAAATTGATTCATAACTTTTTTTTCATCTGCTATTTCTTCTTCTGACAAAACATCCTGAGATTTATCTACTAATTCCTGCAGACCAAAATCTCCTGTATAACTTAAATCCTTAATTGCAATTATTTTATTTTTTAATTCTGTTGTGACAAAGCCTCCTTCAATAAAATCATATTTTGTCGGGCCTGGTCCTCCTACAATTATACCCTTTAAATTTTTTAAGCCTAAAAACTGCTCTTTTACATATTCTGCAACTTTTTTGAAATGGTCTTTTCTAGCTCCTTCTGTCAGTCTTGCGTAACGCTGAGCTGACTGTCCTCCTGCTTTTATTTTTCCAGGAACTTGTGAATGGGTTTTAACTAATGGAACTATTGATTTTCCTTTTAGAAATGCTATGTTTGCATCTCTCCTGTCTAAAACAATTAAACCATAAATTTCCTTGTGTTCAAGCATCTGATCCAATGGTTCAAGAACAAACTCTTTATCACACCTATAAATTCTAATCTTCAATGGTATTGGAGCTTCAATT
>JAHWIB010000036.1 GCA_019322815.1 Candidatus Woesearchaeota archaeon
AAATGAGTTATAGCTGTATTTAAAGCCTTGAATATCATTATATCAGAGTCCCTTTGAAAGAAATAAGTAACAATCAAAAGAGCCAGAAGCAATGCCAAAAATATAACAGATATGCCAAAACCTATCTTATTCAATCTGTTATATGAAAATATCCTGTTTTCTCTAAAATTTAGAGTTTTATTTTTCATTTTTAGAAAGGGTTCTATAAAGGAAATCTCTTTTGATTATAACATATATCAGGAATGCAATATCTATTAAAAATCCAAGCAAGCCGAATATCAACAATATCTCATCATTTCTTAAAGTATAAATCAGATACATTGACTGGAGCTGAAATATATTATAGAAAAGAAAAAGGTAAAAGGACCATTTATATCTGTCAATCAAGCCATATATCAATACTAGTTTTAATATTATAAGAAAAACAATATATAATTTGAATGTAATTCCTGCAAATAAAATATTAAAAAAATATGTTTGATTGAAAGCAAATAAATCTCTTATGTGGAGGATTATTGATATCACTAAGAAAAATATCAATAACCTAAATCCAATCAAATATCTTTCTTGTATTTCTTTTTTAGCCATTTTGCGAGGAAAATTCCATGTCAATTGCCTGTGAATATTCTTTTACTCTGCTTAGGACTGAGGATAACAACATCTTTTCTATTTTTTCTTCAACTAATTCTGATAATTGAGCTCTTTCATTTATCCTGTAAACATTTGAAACTTTTTGTAATATAAAAATATCTCTTAATCTCTTCAGCTGCCTTCTAATATTAGAAGATGCAATTCCTAACAATGGCAGATTTTTCTCTTTTCTTATTTCAATGACTTTCTCTCTGATCTGCTCTGCTGTCAATTCTTTTTTTTCTCTTAACATAAGATAAAGAATATCTACAATAATATCTCTTGAATCTCCTGGTTGTAATATCCCTAATGTTAAGCAGAATTTTCTGACTAAATCCCTGCCCTGCAGATTAGGCTTTTCATACCTTCGTAAAGTAATCTCTGATAAAGGAGTATCCTTGCTGATATTAGACATAAATATTGTAAGAAAAAACTAGTATTTAAGGGTTTTGATTGAAACTATTTGGATTTTTTCTTTGCTATCAATAAAGTATATTTGAATGGCACTGTAAAAGGATCTTCTTTTTTTGAAAGCAGATCATTTAATCTTGATTCAAACTCTTTCTTTGCTTTTATAGGCAGATTAATGATCCATGAAAATGTATGTATCATATCATAATATTTTTTTCTGGTAAATCCCATATCAATATGATATTCTTTTTTCTTATAAGGATAAAAAAGATCAGTTTCTTTTAATGCTTTTTCTGCATTTATTATTGATTTTGGTTTGCCGCTCTTTTTACCGCAGTATTTAATATACAAACGAATTAGTTTTTGAATAAAAATATCTTTTTCAGATTCTTCAAATTTCCAAAATAATGCCAGATAGCCATTATCTTTCAATAATTCATTTGCTTTAGAAAGCGCAATCTTAGGCTTTATCCAATGCCATGCCTGTGCAGAAATTATTAAGTCAAATGTTTTTGTTCTAAATTTAACATCTTCAAATGAAACTGCCTTATAAGAAGCATTCTTTGGTGAGTTCTTTTTAGCAAGAGAGATCAATTCTTTGCCAATATCTATTCCAATAATTGAATATCCTTTTTTAGCAAATAATTTTGTAGCTGTTCCTGGGCCGCAGCCAACATCAAGAATCTTTCCATTTTTCTTAATCTTTGATATCTTTAAGATATCATCAATCAATTTAGAAGGATAGCTTGGTCTGGCAGTATCATATAGACTGCTAACTTTCCAAAAACTAGCTTTTAATTTTTTATCACTAACCATGTTATTGAATCAACTGTCAATAAGATATAAAAATGTATCTTTTAGTTATAGAAAGAGTAAATTTCTAAACAAAAACAGTAACTCTTTTATTGCCAAAAGTGTAAGGAAACTTTACATCCCATCCTAATTTAGTTAAGATTGGTTTTATTATAGGTTTTCTAGAATAAGCTTGTTTTTCATCTTCTGGTAATTCAGAGATTTTTCTCCATGCCTGCCAAGCAATTAATGGATTGTTTGTATCAGCTAATACAGCCTCTGCTAATTCACCATATTTTTGTGTTTTTAGAATATCTTTAAGAGCTTCTTCGACAGATTCATTATTAGAACCTGCAGATCTTATTGCATACTGGCTTGTTAGAACTGCTGCTAATTCATTCAGCCATGAAAGTTCATTACGTTTTTTATCTTCTCCCATAATTTGATTAATAGCATAATGTACTTCTTCATGTAAAAGAGTATCAAGAAATTCAATTTCAGGATGTTTGGAATTAGTCACAACATCCATTTGTATACAAACTGCATTTAAAGAATTTACGTGTTTTCCATAAACTGCATTACCAAAAGAGCCTACTGCTCCAAGTGAATCTTCTACTGGATAGACTCCTTCTTCCTTGAATTTTTCAGCTGCTGCAACCATAACTATTCCATAGGGTGATGCAAATACTTCATTCATCCATCCAGAATATTTGGAAGCATATTCTTGTGCATTTCTTTTATTATGAGCATCATCTAATGTATTTCTTATTCTCTGGCTAAACCTATCTATATGAGCTGGTTTTTGAGTTTGTATTATTTCATCTATTTTAGCTATTGATTCTCCACAAAAATCATCTATTGACATCTCATTATCCTTTGTAAACATAAATCTAAAAAGTTCATCACTAAATCTCTTATATTCTTCCACTGCTTCTTGTATTCCACGAGCATGCCATCCAATACCAACAAAACATTTCATAATAGAAACAGGACTAATCCAAAAATTTATATCTCCAAGATTATATTTGCTAATTTTGATCACCAAAATTCTTATGAAATATGTAGGTAGAAGTTATTTAAAAAGATTCGTGATTATGGTCTAACCATATCTACTAACTGATGAAGCCCTGATTTTCTTTGCTTATGATCATTAAAATCAACAGGGCATAAATCAATCTGTATATCATCTAATTGCTTGTCATCCCTTAACCTATCAGCAATGTTCTCTTTTACATGTATTAATTCTCCTGCTAATTTTGTACTGGATCTTTTAGGAGAGACGAATTCTGCGCGTTTATAATTACCATGGCAGTTTCCCAGATAATGAGTCAATACAGCTTCTCTTATATGTCTGACAGCTTTTTCATCCTCTCCAACTATTACGCAGTAATGCGAGCCAGGAGAATAATAAAATCTTTTTATCCCTCTTGGATCTGCAAATTTATTTGTCATTTTAAAAATAAATATAAATCTATTAATAAAGATTATGCAGGATTCTAATGAATAGCCTCATTTTCTTTTTCATCTGAAGAAAAATAGATTAATGAATCTAAAAGAAAAGAATAATAAGATCTTCTTTTTAATATTTGTTCATTAAAAAACATGTTTAAATCCTCTGCAGGCTTTCCTTTTTTCTCAGAATAAGCTAAAGCAAGCGAAACTGTAAATCCATCATAATGATAATCTATCCCTTCTTGAAACATATGAAACACATTTGCAAAAAGTTCTGGCTTTTTAAGAAGACATATTTTTTTGTATATATCAAATACAAAATGGTCTGTCATAAAAAGAAAAGGGTCTTTACTAGTATCTGCTATTTTTTCATCAATTACTTTTTCTTTAACTGCCTTATTAAACCTATCTATAAGATAACTAGTGATTAAATTTCTTGCTATGACATCTGCCCTTTCTATTTCCCTTACAACTATAGGGTTTCCATCTGAATCAGAGGTATTGTATGTGACACGATATGATCCTCTTGGATTCTGTATATATTTAAAAACATTGGAAGCTATAAATTCGCTTGCCCCTTGAAGTTCTTCTACAACTAATTCTAATGGTTTTTCAGGCAGTTCTATTTCAGTTTTAGGAGCGCTTCTCAATCTATATTTCTTCATTTTAATCAAATTTAGGAGTACAGCTGACAGGGGAAAAAAAATGCTGCATATAGTTAAATTTATCTCCTGGCACTACAACTTTAACCTGCTTTGATTTATCTGAAAAATCTAAATAAATATCTTTTTCTCCTGATCTGATGAGAGCATCAGGTATATTGTCATAATCAGAGCCTGATAAAGAAACTCTGTCTTGAACATGAATCTCTAAATCAAATTCATTATTTTCTGTTATAAGCGTTAAAATATTATTTTCATATTCTGCATCAACTACCTTGTATTCTTTTATAATTATGCCTGCTTCACTTACAGGGATTGTTTTATAATTCCTGGCAATGCTTTTTACATATTCTACAATCTCTGATCTAGGCACTTTTCTTTCTGGACAATATATTTCTTCAAAAAAGCCAATCATATCTCTTTTTAGCAGACAATAAAGACCTAATTCTTCATATATATTGAAAAGATCATCTCCTTCCTGCCTGTAACTTGTTAAGAGGATATCAGGATCTTTTGAATCTAATCTTTCTCTGGGGAACTTTTTTAAAGTCCATTCAACTTTTTGATCCAGGCCAGGATGTGTTAAAATTAATTTTATTTTACTTGAATCAAAAGCCACTTTAATCTTTCCTGGAATATATTTCATATTAGGCATATTTACTCTCATCAAATCTACTTCACGCTTCAATGGAACAGTACGTCCAGGAGGTATTGTCTCTAATTCCATTGTTTCAGGATTAAAACTAATTATTTTATCTGCTCTTTTAGCATTGAATTTGTAAGCAATTGCTCCTGCTGCTAAGACTATTGCAGCAATTCCTGCTGCAATCTTATATTTCCATCTTCCAAAAAAAGAAACTGGCTTTCCAGCAGTTGGTCCTGTATAAGGAAAAAACTCAATAGGAATTCCTTCAATTTTTCTTGATAATATATCTGCATCAAGAGAAACCTTTTCTTCTTTTTCTGTTTTAGGTATTTCAAAATTAAGATGTTTTTCAAGGCCAAGCTCTTTTGCTTTTGCTAATGCAGCATCAAAATAAGATCTTAATGGGCTGTCTTTCATATAACCAGCTAATTCTCTATCAAAAAAAGCCATCCTATTTTGATGCATCTGTTTTTGTTCTTTGATTTCTGATTTTTCTTTTTTGTATCTTTCAATTTCTTCGTCTAATCTTTTTGCTTCATGCTGGTCTTTTTTATCATCATTTAATCCTTCTCTCTTGCTCTTTGCCTCTTCTAGTTTTCTTTTGACTACTTTCAATCTTTCTTCTGCAGCTTCAAATTTTAATTCAATGTTTGATTCAGCTTTTCTATTCCTTCTAGTAAAGGATTTATAATCTTTAAGCTCTTCATCAAGCTGGGCAAGAGCAGAATATAATTCTAAAAACTTCTTATCTTCATCTCCAGGATCAGCTATTCTTTTAGGAACTACTTTTCCTTCTCTGACAACAAGATCAGCTAATAAGAAATCAGCAACCTTATCATAAATATTATTTAATTCATAATTTTGAGGTATGATATACTTTCTTAAAAGAGCTGCTGCTTCTTTTTTATTTTCTTCAGATAAAATATCTGTTAGGGATTCGTCTTTTTCATCAGGTTCTAAATTTAGTATATCAGCAAGAATTTTCTCTTCAACTTTTTGAACTAAGCTAACATCTACCATTAAATAAAACAAAAAATAAGTTGTTTTTAAAGCTTGTCAAAACTAACTTTCCTATCCCAAAGGTTCAATCATCAGAACAATTGAAGGTTTGTCAGAGACAGGGCAGAATTCAGTTCCTTTTGGCATATTCACACCTTCACCTTCTTTAAGATGTATTGTTCCTTTCTTTGTAAGAATTTTCATACTGCCCTTAAAAACAATAAAGATTTCGTCTTTATCATCATGCTTATGCCATTCATACTCTCCTTCAAATCTATATGCATTCAAGACAGAATCATTTACTACTTCAACCTTTTCTGGTTTCCAAGCTTCTTTGTTCTTAATCTTCTTTGATATTTTATTTAAACTAAATTTTTTTGGTTTCATTTTATCTCACCTTATCAAAACTAATATCTAAAGAATAATCTTTGATCTTCTCTTTATATTCAAATGCATGCTTTCTTGCTGCTTTTAATTCAGAGATATCTATTTTATCTGCTCCAACCTTTTCTTTGATCTTCTTTTCCCAAGGTTTTAACATTTCTTTCAGATCTTTATCAACTTTTACATGCAATTTAATCCTGTCTGATTTTTCAAAATGAGCTTTTTTCCTTAATGACTGTATCTTTCTCATAACCTCTCTTGCATAGCCTTCTGCTTCTAATTTATCATCAGTTTCTGGATTTAAGTATACATGGCCTCCTTTGATTTCAGCTTCGATATAGGGCTTAGGAATCTCTCTTTCAATCAAAAGATGATTCATGGTTATTACTATTTTTTCTCCTTTTAATTTGAATTCATATTTTCCTTCCTTTGCAATATGCCCTAATATTGTTTCAGGACTTTGTGTGGAAATGTGTGCAATAACTTCTGCTGATTTTTTGTGGAATTCAGGCCCAATCTTAGTATAATCTGCTTTTACCCTTTCTTTAAGGCCAGGCAGGCTTGTCATTGCTTTTAGATTCTTGACATTTGTCTGAACCTTAATTATATCTCCTAATTTTTCAACAACACGTGCAACAAGACCTCCTGTAACAATAACTTCTTTAAGAGGCCATCTTAATCCTTTCTGGATTTTTTCTCTTCCATATAATATTCCCTGGATAATGTTGCTGGCTATTGACATATTTTCTTCTAATTTAGCATCAATCATTTTCTTATCAGCTTTTGACCATTCCCATAAATGAATGCTTTCATGCTTAAGCTTAAATGCTTCTTTTAAATTAAGATAGATTGCTTCTGTGATAAATGGAGCAATTGGCGCAAACAGCTTTAAGCATTCCATAATAACTATATATAAAGTATAAGCAACAACTTGTTTTTCTTCTTTAGAGCCTAATGAAGATTTGTCTCTTACTAACTGAACATAGGTTCTTGAAAGCTCTAAGAAAACATCTTCAATAACTAAAGGGATTTCATTTAATCTATACTCATCAAACAAAAAGCTAGTTTTTTCTATTGCATGATTCAGCTTTGAAAAGATATATTTTTCTTCAACAGAGAACATATCCTTCATAACTTCTTCATCAAATTTTTCAGGATTTCCTGTCTCTTTTGCCATTCCTATCAGAAATTTATGCAGATTCCATAGAATCATCAGATTAGCATGCTTTATCTTCATGTCATCAAAATTATAATTAAGGTCTTCTCCTGGATTTGCTCCGCCAACTGAATAATATCTTAATGTGTCTGCGCCATATTTTTCAATAACTTCATCAGGCAAAATATAATTTCCCAATGATTTTGACATCTTTCTTCCCTGGGCATCATTGATAAAACCATGCATATAGACAGATTTGTAGCTTGGCTTATGCATGCTGACCATAGAAGCTACAAATAATAGATTAAACCATCCTCTAATCTGGTCTTTGCCTTCTAAAATAAAATCAGCAGGCCATAATTTATTGAATAGGTCCTTTTTCTGAGGATAATCCAAGCAGGTCCATGATGTTGTTCCTGCATCAACCCATACATCCAATATATCTGGAACTCTTTTTTTGAATTTTCCGCATTTACATTTTATTTTTACTTCATCTATCCACGGCTTGTGCAGGTCTTCTGGAATCTTTCCTGCTAATTTTTTCAATTCATCTGTTGAGCCTATAACAATAAAGTCTCCGCAGGAATCACATTTCCATATTGGAACAGGACAGCCCCAGAACCTCTGCCTTGTGATTGAATTATCTCTTAGATTATCAAGCCAGGAATCAAACTGCCTGTTTCCAGCCCAGTCAGGTATCCATTTTATTTTCTTGTTTATTTCACGCATCTTTTCTTTCAGATCTTCAATCTTAAAGAACCACTGCTTTGTTGTCCTGAAAACAACAGGGCCTTTGCATCTCCAGCAGTGAGCATATTCGTGCTCAACTTTAGTTGTGGCAATCAAAGCTCCTTTTTTATCCAGGAATTCAATGAATTTTTTATCATCCTTTCTTGCAACAAGGCCTTTGAATTTCCCCATTTTTTCTGGAAAAGAACCATCTTCATTCAGATTGTTAAAAGGAGGAATATTATTTACATGTCCAACTTCATAATCCTCTGGACCGCAGCCAGGAGCCATATGGACCAAGCCAGAGCCAGATGTAGTATCAACATATTCTTTGCTTAATACAACAGTATGAACATTTGGATGATCTTTCTTTAGGTTGTCATATATCTTCTTAAGCTCATCATGCAGTGGATGCTCATATTCTAATCCTAATAAGTCAGTTCCTTTAAGCTCTTCTATGACTTTGTATTTCTTATCAACAACTCCCTGCACAAAAACACCAACTAATTTAGAGGCAACAATCCAGACTTCATTGTCAACCTGAGCTTTTACATAATCTTCTTCTGGATTAACCATAACTCCAAGGTTATATGGAATTGTCCATGGTGTTGTTGTCCATATTACCAGATATTCATTATCTTTATCTTTAATTTTGAATTTCAGGAAAATTGAATTATCTGTTACATTCTGATATTCTAATTCATGCTTTGCCAATGCAGTTGCGCATTCAGGGCACCAATGCATTACTTTTTCTCCTTCATATAATCTATTGTTTATATGCGCCTGCTTGATCAACCACCATTCTCCTTCTATGAATTCATTTTTGAAAGTTACATAAGGATCATCAAAATTCATCCAGATCCCTAATCTTATCTGGTTGATCTTCATCTTTTCAAGATTATCCTGGCATAATTTCTTGCATGCAGTAACAAATTTAGCAACTCCATATTTTTCTATATCATCTTTATGCTCTAGCTTTAATTTTGCCTGCACAGCATGAGCAGTAGGAAGTCCGTGAGTGTCATAACCAGGCCTATCCCAAACATTAAAGCCGGACATTCTCTTAAATCTTTGAACCATATCTTTCATGCTGTAGTTCCATGCATGTCCTAGATGCAGCTTTCCTGAAGTATATGGAGGGCCGTCTAGAAAATAGAATGGTTTTCCTTTCTTGCTCTTTTCTTTCTGCTTTTGATATATTTTGTTTTTATCCCAGAATTTCAGTATTTCCGGCTCTATCTCCAAAGCATCATAATTTCCTATCATAATATAACAGGAGAAAATTGGTGTTTATAAAGATTACTCTAATCTCAATTGAGGGATCTTTCTTCCTATCAAGTGCTCCAAATATTCAGCTTTATATCCAAGAAATTGATGATTGTTTATAGTACCAGAATCTATTACAGGAAAATTAGGATCATAATCTTGAAATAAGATAAATGTTCCCATCAATTTATCTGTTGAAGGATAAGCATTCACATAAGCAACCTTAGAAGGATCTTCTTTTAATCTATAAAAAGCATGAATAGCAGCATCTCTTTTTATTATTACTGGATCAGCAAGACCTTTTTCTTCATAATGTCTTCCAATTTCTTCTACTATACTTCTAATCCTCAAATGATTATGTTCATCATGTGCATCCATAGTATAATTTTAAAAGAAGTTGTTTAAAAAGATTACTTTTATCTCAGCTCAGGCACATTTTTTTCTAATAAAAGTTCTAGAGTTTTTACATCATAAGGAATTTCTACAACTTTTCCTTCTTCAAACCTTTCAATTACTGCAGCATGCTCATTTCCAGGAGAAGCAGAACTGTTCTCTCTTATCACCATCATCATATTATAATTTATTAATCTTGCCATTAAACTCATTTTTCTATCAGAACTCATTTCAGGATATGCCTGAACATGAACAACTCTTGAAGGATCACTAGTCAATATATAGAATGCGTGAACATCATGGCCTTGATACATCTCTAACACAGCAACGCTTCTTAGCTCTTCATAGCGATACCCAACTTCAGCTAATACAGCAGTTATCCTTGTTCTATTTTCTTCTCTAGCCTTTTCAGCTTCTGAGATTTGTTTAGAAAGTCCTTCTTCCATACTATAAAACTAAAGGAAGTTATTTATAAAGGTTCTTTATTGTATAAAGTATTTATTTTATCTTTTTATAATAAAGAAGGCATTTGCAGTATCCATCCTGTTTGATCTCATCTTTATGGAAAATGCATGGACATATTATCTTTTTGTCTTCTGCTGGATTTCCAGTCGGTTTTCTGCATGGACAATATCTGTAGCCATATTTTTCAATATTTTTGAACAATCCTTTGATAAGAATTCCAAGAATCTTTTTATTCGGCTGAATCACATAGCCAGATGCTCTTGCATATCTTTTTATGCTTTTAAGCATCTGCTTCTCTGCTTTAGACAGACCCTTTGTTTCAGCTTCTTTTTTTACAAGTTTTTGTTCAGCCATTGTTTTATCATATCCTCTGATTGCAGTCCAACAAATTCATCAGCTACTTCTCCATCTTTAAATAATTTTACAGCAGGTATTCCTGTTATCCCATATTTCTGGCTTGCTGCTGGATTATTGTCTGTATTTATCTTTACAAAGACTACTTTTTCTTTGTACTCTTCTTCTAGTTTTTCCATGATTGGAGCTAACATCTGGCAAGGCCCGCACCAGTCTGCATAGAAATCTACTACAACAGGCATTTCCTTGCTTTTTTCTAAAACTTTTTCCTCAAATTCACTTTCATTTATTTCCATTTTAAGAAAGATATTTCATTAATGATATTTAAATTTTGTTAATTCAAAAACTATTTATAATCTTTCCTATTAATCCGTGTTTATGGAATCATTTAATTTTATTGATATTGAAGATAAAAAATATCCTGCTGTAATATTAGGAGGAGATAGGTTTCTTGGCTGGTTTGGAACAAAAGAAGAATTAAAGGATAAAATAACTACTGAATCTTATATTGTTTCTATTATGAATAAATCATACGAATTGGGTGTTAGAGGATTTGATATGTCAGTGAAAGCAGAGGTCATCAATTCCTTTAAAACAATAAAAAAGAAATATCCAGAAGTTGTAGGTATAGGCAATCCAAACTGGAGATGCGGTGTTAATCTTAATTATAAACCTTTGATGAAATTCCCAAATAAAATTGTTTCAACTATGTATCAAGATTATTTTTCTGACAAGATAAAAGGAGATATCTCAAAACTTCCATATCCATCAACAAAATGGTTTGCAAAAGTTGATGAAAAACCTTTGACAAAAAAAGAAATTTACTCTATAAATATTGATTTAGATATTTTTCAGGAAAAATTAGATGTTCTTAAGGAAGTATGCGATTTTTGTTTAATTGGACCTAATCCTATTGACTGCTTAATAATTATGGATAGATTGGATATAATTGAAAAAATGATAAAAAGAGTTAGAGAAAATGATATGATCCCTATTTCTCTTGCACATTTAACTAGTTTATCTATACCTAAATTGAGAAAAATAGATTTTGCACTTTATTGGACTTGGATAAATAAAGAATTTCAATTTTCAAATGAAAATGATGCTTTCAGAGCAATCCAAGATGCAAAAAAACCTACAACAGCTATGAAAGTTTTTGCAGGAGGCAGATTAGCTAATGATATTGAGGGTTGTATAAGATATTTAAAAAAAAGAGGAATAAATTCATTTAATTTGGGTATAGAAACAGAACAGCAAGCTCAGGAAACATTTTCAATTGTTCATAAATCCGATAGTTTTATATAATAAATTTATTTATATATCAATTATGGATATGATTGATAAAATAATAAAAGTATTAACAAAACCTTTTGATTTTTTTGAAAGCCTGAAAAAGGAAAAAGGGATTAAAGATGCTTTTGTTTATCTTGTGATATTATCTTTAATAGCAACTGTTTTAGCAGTAGTTGTCGGATATTTTTTCCAGGGATTTTCTTTGAGTTTAGTTTCAAAGCTACTTGGGATTGATATGCCACAAGAGCAGTTTAGTTTTGGATATTTGTTTATATGGGCAATAATTAGTTATAGTATAGGACTGGCAGCTAGTTTTTTAGTAGCTGGATTACTGCATGTATGGATCTTGATATTTGGAGGAAAAGCAGATTATAATAAAACATATCAGTTGTATATATATACCAGGACTCCTGGATTTGTTTTTGGATGGATACCTGTTCTCAGCAGCTTGATATGGATCTATAACTTAGTATTATTGATCATCGGCACTGAAAAGGTTCATGAGATTTCTAGATTAAGAGCAGTATTAATGTATGTTATTCCAATTGCAGTATTGATTTTGTTTTATATCCTAATATTTGTTATTGTTATAGCTGTATTAGGAACAAGTTTTTTTAAACAAGGCTTGACACAGGGTATGTTGTCTTAATTACTACAACTTGTTTTTATATAGTTGCTTTTACAATATAATTGGTGGTGATTAAATATGAAAAAAATAATTTTACTTGTTTTTGCAGTTTTGTTAGTCAGCGGGTGTGCTTCGCAGGTTTATCAAAACCAAGCAGCAACGCCTAGAGTCCAGACTAATTCTAGAAGTTCTAGCAGTGTAAATTATAAAACCCACAGTACTAGCCAGTTTACATTGACTCACCCAGATGAATGGCTTGAGCCAAAACATTATTCAAGAGATTATTACTATTATCAGCTAGCTGACTTTGTTCCATATGTACATTTATCTGTATTTGATATTGAGGAATTTACAAATACAACTGATTACTATGAAACAATGAGTGAACTGTTTTATCTGATGTTTGATTATCAGGAAATAGACCATCAGATCACTGAAGATACAATGATAATGAGCGGAAAAATGATAGATGAAGAAAATGATGAATTAATAACAACATATAAAGTTGTAGTGTGCCCTGATGTTGTCTTAGCATTAGATGTGTCTGGATTATCAGAAGAATATGATGAGACAAAAGAGATGTTTGACACTACAATCAATTCATTCAGATGCAGTTAATTTTTTAAATATTTTTTATATTTACTTAAATATCTTCTTACAAAATATTTAATAAACTCATAGTCTCCTTTTTTATTTGCTTTTTTTAATGCCTTATAATAAGATTTCCTATTTTGATATTCTATTGCCATTAATGGATATCTAT
>JAHWIB010000037.1 GCA_019322815.1 Candidatus Woesearchaeota archaeon
GATTTGAGATCTTCTTAAGATAAGATTCTATGATCTTGACATCATCTTTTGAAGGGATTGAAGGAGGCCTAAGATACAGGAACTTCTTTGCTAATAATCTCCATGGTTTGTGATATTGTTTTACTTTCATTTTCTTCTTAACACATGAAGCGGAATCTTGTTTTTTAGAAAAGGAAATGTTTCACTGCAGTTGAATATCTCAACAATCTTGAAATATTTTGATAAAAGTTTATTTAATTTTTCCCTCAATGGCATAAAAAAATTAAAGTTCCTGTTTTCCCAGCCTAAGTTTTTTCCATAAAATTCAAGCTCTTTTTTTGTGATCAATCCTTTTTTGTATAATTTTTTAACTATTTTATACAGGTCATTCATGACATAATGTTCATTTTTCAAAGCAGTAATGTAGATTGCTCTTGCAGTTCCTGCATAAAGCCCATATCTGTAATTTTTCTCCCTGTATTCTTTGATTATCTGTTCCGGCGTGTAATGCTCTCCTTTATCCCTGATATAAGTGCGGGGCATAAAAAGTCCGTCTTTTTCAAGCATATGAGAAACATTTTTTAGGAGTTTAGGAATATCTTTCTTTTTTAACATATTTATTACATTATCTCCCAGAATAATATCAAATTTTTCTTTAAGTTTAGTATCAAGCCAGTTTCCTTGTATAAAAGTTTCTTTTGGCTTGTGTTTTACTTCTCTTGCAAGATATTTATAATTTTTTTTGCTGAAATCTAATAATTTAATTGGAATCTTTAATTTTCCGCACAGCTCTCTGTATTCAGGAGTAGAGCCAAGTATGAGAACCTTTGGATTTTTCCCTTTTTCAAGAATCTTCTTTTTTATAAATCTTAGATCAGAAGGCGATGCCCTTGCAGGAGGCAGGTAGTATTTCCAGCAGCATACAAATTCCCTTGATCTCCAGTCTTGTTTCATTTTCTAGATAATATGTAAGTAGGGCAGATTTCATGATATTTATAGTCTTTTGCATATTTTGTTGTTATTAATTTAAATTGCTTCTTAAGTTCTTTTTCCTGCTGGGAATCTGTAAGCACTGCCCATGATTTCTTAGTAATTGGAAGCCTTTCTTCATAAAGTCTAACCCATTTCTTCATATAAGGATATTTTTTAACTTGCTTTTTTAACTCTAAGAATCCTTTTCTGTTATGCAGTACTTTTGTTTTTGTATTAAATCCAAACTGGAAAATAGAATCCCACCATAACTCGCTTAATGCTCTTCTTGTAACAGCTTTGTTTTTGTATTCTTTGATGAATTTTTCTCCAATTTTATTTTTTATTCCAAAATTATAGACTCTTGTTATAAACAAACCCCCATCTTTCAAATGCTTTTTTACATTTTTGTAAAATTTATCCCTCATATTTAATGGAATATTGTTAATGACAAAATCGCCTAAGATTAAATCATATTTCTTTTTTAATCTCATAGTAAACCAGTTATCCTGGATAAATTTCTCTTTTCTTTTGATATCAGTCAATGCACTTGTATTTACCTTATACATTATTTTATTTATATCAACCATATCAACATGAAGGTTGTATTTAGCCATCAATTTCCTGTAAGCAATTGTGCAGCCAAGAATCAAAATATCTGGTTTTTTCTTCAGAATCTTTTTAACATAAGGCTCAATTATCTTCATATCTTGTTTTGAAGGTGTGGAAGGGCTTACAGTGTATAGATATTGTTCTGCAAACTTTTTCCATGACTGCGTATATGCTTTTGTCATTTTTTAACTAATATATATGCCTTTTTTCATTTTCTTAAGACATAAATCGGAATCTTGTTTGTGCCAATCTGTTTTGGTGTTATTATCTTCACTATCTTCATATACTTTCTTACGATTTTTGAGAATTCTGTTTTTGATGGAAGGTATAAAGCCAGAGGAGAGGTTTCATAGCCTAATCCCAGGACTGTAGAAAATTCTTTTTTAGTCAATATGCCTTTTTCATAAAGCTTTTTGAAAGTAAGATATTGTTTATGTAATGAACCTTTTTCTTTATGATAATATAATGAGTGCAGCTGCTGGTTCATGCAGTTCTTGAAGTTCTTGTTCTTGTATTTGGTTCTATAGGTCTTTAATATTTTCTTTAAGGATAATGCGCTTCTTGGAAGCCTTACCCACATTTTGAATATCAACAACCCATCATCTTTGAGTATTTTTTTAACACTCTTTAGGATAAGCGGGACCTCATCTGCTTTAACCATGTTCAAAGAAGCTTCTCCAAGGACCAAATCAAATTTATCCTTTAGCTTTAATTTTCTCCAGTCCTGCTGGATAAGAACTTCTTTTCCCTTGTATTTCTTTAATAATGTCAAAGCTATATAATTCCTTTTGTTATAATCACAGACATAAGCAGTCAGCTTTTCCTTGCTGACCAGATCCCTGAATTCTGGTGTTGAGCCCAGTATCAGAATTTTTGTATCTTTGCCGTATTTCTTAGCCTTTTCTTTAATATATTTTTTGAAAACTTCTAAGTCATATTTAGAAGGCCTGATAGGAGGCTTATAATTCTTCCATTTATTAGCCATGTCTAATGTCCATCTCTTAATTTTTGCTGCCATCAGTATTTAATATCAAATTTTAGTATATAATAGTTTCGGAAAAGCTTAAATAGTTAATAAAAATAAGAATGAGTATGAAAAAGAAGTATACAGATCCATGGAAAGATTTTGCTGAAAGATATGATGAATTTTATGCTGCACCTGGAAAACCAACTAATGATGAAAAAAAGATATTCTATAAACTTATTAAAAATACAAATATAAAAAAAGGAAAAGCACTGGTGTTAGGAGCAACTCCTGCGCTAAGAGATATTCTGGCTAAATTTAATCTGGAAGTCACAATAGTTGATATCAATAAAAAGATGATCAAAGCCATGAACAGGTTAATTGCTCATAAAAAGAAAGAAAAGATTGTAGAAAGCAACTGGCTGAAGATGCCTTTTCCAGACAATCATTTTGATATCATCCTTGGCGACTTAACTATAAGCAATCTTGATGCTAAGAATCAGCCGAGATTCTTTAAAGAGGTTAAAAGAATATTAAAACCAACAGGTTACTGGATCCATAGAATATTTCTCATGCCTTTAGGCTGGAAATTTGAATCAACAGAAACAGTTTTGAAGAGATTCTCAAAAATAAAGCATCCTTATGACAGGAATACAGAGCTTTTTGCGTATTTGGCATATAACATATACAATAAAAAGACACATGAAATTGACACAAGCAAAGTAAAGAAAGTATTAGATAAATATTGGAAAAAAAACAGATATGTTTATCCAAAATCACCAAAAGTAGAAGAATTGATGAACAGGGCATATCAGATGTGGAAGCCCTTTAAAAAAGTCTGGTATCTGGGAACAAAAAAAGAAATTTTTTCAAGGCTTTCTAAGTTTTTTAAAATAATAAAAGAAGATTATGCAAAAGACCACTACTTTGGAAAGAGCTTTATTGTTATAGTTTGCAGGCCTAAATAATTATTAAGAATTTGGATCATAAACTCCGCCGTGGCCAAATATCAATAATCCATTTCTTCCTTCTTGAACTAATCTTTCCATTGATTCAAGGTTCTGTCTGTCAAGCATATCTCTTTCTGCCTGGTCCTTAGGAGGAGCCCATTGATCTAATGGAACTACATTACCATAAATTGCTGTTTCAGGATTTTCACCTAAAAATCTTTTTAAATATCTTTCATCACAAAGACAGTCTCCTGCAAATACTACTTTAGGAGCCATATATTCTTCTCCTGTTTCCAGATTAATTACAACTACTTCATCATCTTCAACTGCAAAAGATTTATGAACATGGTCATGTCCTGGAGTATCAATTATTCTCAGTCCTTGTGGTTTTCCTGGATGATCATTATCAGCATATCTTGAGAATCTATCAACAATTATTCCTCTATCCCTGTTGCCCTTGAATACTTCCCTATGCCCTGCCCATTTACCAGCATCTTCAACATCAACACCATAAATAACATCAAAAAGTGGATCTTTTGCATCAATCATCCAACGTGCTTCTGGAAATAATTCATGGTTTCCACTATGGTCTCCATGAGCATGAGAACTATAAATTGATCTAACTGATTTTATAGGATCTACACCTTCTTGTTCTGCAATCTTCTCCAGAGATTTTTGCAATATCTTTCTGTCATCAAAATCTCCAGAATCAATCATATAAATTCCGCCAGGTGATTTTACCCAAAGCGCTGTTCCGCCGCCAGTTACTTTTCTACCTAATTTTTCAGAATAAGGTCTTTCTATTTCACCGGCACCAATTCTACCTAGTTTTTCAAATAAATTTTCATCAGGACCAGCTGTGCATGTTCCGTTTACAAGAATATAGATTTTTGTAGGCTCTTTTTTCATCTTATTATATAAAAGGTATTACTAGTATATAAATCTTTCGGTTTGTTATCACTATATAGTAGTACTAGAAAGCTTAAAACATAAGAATTCTAAGGTCTGAAAGCCTTAAATTCAAGCACCAGAGCGCCTGTGGACCTATTCTACAGATTCTTCAATACCTTTTTTAATATAATCAATTACTTTTCCAAAATCCTTTTCTCTGCCTACAGCTATTCTTACTAGACCAGCAGGTACGTTCCAGTCTTTAATGCGCTCTAAGCTAAGCTGGCTTGCCCATGGTATTACAAGAGTCTGGGGCTCTGCCAAGCTTACTGCATATTTTACTGTTCCTGGATTTTCTATAAAATATTCTGCAAGTTTTCTTGATCTTTGATAAGCAGTTTCAGCATCTCCTTTGAAATTAAATGATAAAACTCCTCCTGCGTATCCGTTTCTTGTTTCTCCTGTCAAATCACTGTATGAAACTTCAATACCATCTATTTCTCTTAATGTGTCTGCTAGTTGTTTTGCATTTTTGCAGTGAGCTTCTATAACTTTTCTGATACGGGGAGCTCTGACAGCAAATTCATACGCATCTCTAGGAGACATTACACTTCCTTTGTTTTTTCTGATATCCTGAACTCTATCAGAAAACTCTTTTGGCATGATAACAGCTCCTCCCATCATATCTCCCTGCCCACTGAAGTATTTTGTCAGGCTGTGTATAACCATATCAGCGCCCATCCTGAACGGCTCTAATTGGTATGGTGTCAGGAATGTATTATCAACAATTACAGGAACTTCATATTTATGAGCAATATCTGCAATCTTTCTTACATTAGAATAGGCTGTGGTAGGATTTGCAACAGGCTCAAATATTACTCCTAATACATCAATCCCTTGAGCTTTTTGCTCTTCTAAAACTCTTTCTAGATTTTCCGGATTAGTCAAATCGCATTTTATCCCTGGCAGGCTTCCTACTTTTGAAATGCCATTTCCCTGATCTGCCAGTATATCTTTAGTTGAAATATAAGAGACGTCGCCATGCACAAATGTTCCTTCACACCCTTTAGCAAGAGCTTCTAATGCTGCAGTTATAGCAGCCATGCCAGAAGGAAACACTTTACAGTCAAAATATTCTGGATGAGATAATCTGCCTACTTCTATTGCTTTTAATCTTTCTTCTAATTGAGCATAGTTTGAATGGCCTGTACGGGCATAAAAAAATCCTTTTTGCTTTCCAGCTGTGATATCTGCTATTACATCCAGTCTTTCTAATGCTGGATTTAATTCAACAACTTTATCAGGATAATTAAGACTATCAATTGTTCTTTGAAAATCTTTTTCACTAGAGAAATTATCATCTGTTACTATTTCCCCTCTTTTTTTAGACCATTCCTGGAATTCTTGGTTCATATTCTTAAATATAGAGCATGGTGGGTATATAAATCTTTCGGTTTTTTGTTACTTAAAAGTGGTTATAAATGCCTGAAACCCTCAAATTCAAAGGTTTCATCTCTTTGAATTCAGGCTTTACAGGCTCTCTAAAACTAATATTTAAAGCAGTTTTTTAACCTTTAAGAAGTATATAGGTGCAAACCTTGAATGGCCTATACCTTTAATAACTGCAATCTCTTTGATGTAAAAATATCTCTTTACAATATCATGAAATCCTTTCTTTGAAAAGACAGCTAATTTATGCACTTTTGCATGTTTAGCCAAGTTTTCAAAATAAGCTCTATTCTTTATATCTAAATTCTTTTTAACATAATCCTCAACTTCTGTTAATGCTGCCCAATTATACTCTCTAATCTTAGGATTAAAACCTTTTTTAAGAAGCTCTGTTTCCAGGCATAGTTCAAATATCAATCCTAAAGGAGTGTTACCTTCTTTTTTAAAATCTATTAATATCTCATCAACTGTTCTCAGTTTTTCTGGAAGATCATAAACAAGATTTCTTGTTATAAGATAGCCGTCTTTTGTCAATAACTTATTAATAGTCTTCAGCATATCTTTGTTGTTTTCAGCAGGCAGATTAGCTAAAGAAACATCTGCCATCACGATATCAAAGGAATTTTTTTGAAGGAATTTGTCAGCTTCAAGCCAGTCTCCGACCATAAATTTATTATTAAAATCATCTTTGTATTCCATCACGTTTGTCAGCGCTAATAATAATCTAGGGCTGACATCAACTGCAATTGTTTCAGCGCCTAATCTTATTGACAGATCCCTTATCTCAGGCGTTGCTCCTAAAATTAATACTTTTAACTTTTTATTGCTGCCTTTGGCAATCTTAAAGAATTTCTCATATACCCTAAGCTCTTCAGGAGTAGGAGAAGATGTTCCTGGGCCCCTCTTAGTCCTTGATTTGATTATCTCTTTATCTCCCCATGTGCTCTTTAATCCAATTGCTGTGAATTTTTTCATTTTTCTAGTTTTTCAACAAACTTTGCAGGCATTCCTTTCCATCTTTCATTTGCAGGTATCTCTTTCTGGATTCCGCTGTAAGGCTCGATGACTGATTTTTCTCCTACTGTTGTTCCTGCTCTTACTAAAACATGATCCTTAAGCTCTGCGCCTTTTTTTATCAAGGTTCTTCCAAAAACAGTCTGTGTTATTGTATATTCATGGCCTCCAAATTCGCAGCATTTTCCTATCTTGACATCATCTTCAACAGCCATCATATCACAATAAATATGGTCAAAAACAGTGCCTTTGCCTATTGTTACATTTTTTCCTATTTTAACACCGACCATCTTTAATAACAGAGTTTTTATAAAGCAATGAGGCAGTAATCTTGTTAATTCTATTATAACTCCATTGTAAAAGATTCTCAGAACATTCCTTGCTCTCCACCAGTCATCTCCTGCATTTAATCTTTTGCCGTCATAATGCATCTTCAGAAAATCTATTTCAGGATTTTTCTGGAATTCCTTTATCTTTTTCCTTGCTTCTTTATAATATTCCTTGTAATTTCCAGTGCTTGGCTTAAAATATTTTTCGAGCTCTTCTTCAGTGAATTTTTTCCAGAACTTTGCAGGCCTGTCCCCCCATAATTCTCCTTCAGGAACTTCTTGATTTAATTCAGAGCCAAAATTCAAGATGCTTTTTTCATTGATAACTGCTCCTGGCTTTAGATAAGAAAATGCTCCTACCAGAACTCTTTTCTTTACTAGGATTTTTCCTAATGTTAAAATTCCATCTTTATACTCATGAGCCATAACCTTGTTTGGAGCTCCTATCAAAGCGCCGTCTTCAACTGTAATCAGCTCAGGAAAATAAGGATCAAAGATTATATCATTTGGCAGGCAGACATCATGGCCAATATTCAAGCCAGCTCTTCTCATCAGCCAGTTTTTGATATGAGAAGGGACTATCTTTCTTGAGACTTGGATTATTATCTTATTGAAGGTTGATCTTATTGGTTTAATATTGATATATTTTTCTTCTGGAATCTCAATCTTAACTGTTTTTTTGTTTGGATCTTCTAATAATTCTTTTACCTTGGTTTTGATTTGGGTTTTGTAGTTCATTTTTACTTAATAATATTTTAATATTTATAATATTTCTCTTAAATCTTTGATTAATTTAATTCCTTTTGCTAAATCTTGTTCTCTTTCCTGTCCTCTGTCAATGTAGAATACATCAGTTTTGACAATTGGAAAAGCTTCTCTGCAGGCATTTGTTTCTCTTGGATCATCTGATGTGTATGCTTCAAAGGATTCCCCTGCTGGAATCATGATCTCTTTTTCTAATGCCAAGTAGCATCCAGGATTTGCTTTATCAGTTATAGTTAAATCTGTAACTGATGAATTAACTCCGCTTATCAATGCACCTAAACCAGCTTGTTTATACATTTCACTCATTAGGTCAGGAGTTCCTTTTGATAATATTCTTGAGTTAGAGCCTCTATCTTGAATTGCTTCAAATGCAGGCTTAACATCAGGAAAGAATGATACGATATATAAACCATCTTTAAGTATTTGAGTCATTACAGGGCCTACTTTTCTAAGATAATCCCTGAATTCAGGGCTATGAGCATCTTTTTGTGACAGAACCTTTAACTGCTCTAGTTCTTGCTTTGAAATATATCTTTCTCCAACTTGCCATAATCTTTCTCTAAGCTCTGAAATAGCTTCATTAGGAACTGTTGTTCCTCTTGTATCAAATACAAATGTTGGGGTTAGGTTGTTTTTATTCATCTTCTCACTTTCCAAAAGGCTCTGTCTGTTTTAAATAATCCATCACTTTACAGTATACTTCATATGGATCAAATTTCTTCCTGTCTAATTCCATTAAAGCTTCTATTGCAGGATCATATTCCCTTTCTATTAAAACCTTTCTTGCAAAATCAACTTTAACTTTATCTTCATCTTTTTTTGGATGCCATTTTCTGCAGTCAACTGTTGCAATTCTTAGTTCTCCGTCAAACATCCTGATATCCTGACGGAAATGGTCTTCTCTTAAATTTTTTATTTTCCTGCGTCCAGTTGTTTTGTAGGCGCTATAGTCCAAAGTAATGCCTTTATAAGGAGATGATGAAGTTCTCCTGAAATATGGTATTCCAGAAAAAAAGTCTTCAACGTTCTTACCGCTCATTCCTCTTCTTACAATTTCTTCTGCTAATCTTCTAGAAGATCCATGTTTTGTTAGTAATTCGTGAACAGAAGTCCCGGCAAACTCTTCATCAATTTTTCTTCCGACCAAAATCTCATCCATACAAACCCTTCTTTGCAGAGGCACGCCCAATGCGTAAAGTCCTCCTTCAAGCAATGCTTCTAATTCTAATTTATTCATCTTCTTTTTCCTCATCTCCTCCAAAAAGTTCATCTAATCTAGTTTCTGCTTCATTTTCAAATTCATCTCCAAGAGGTTTATGTTCTGTTGCTGTTGGCATTGCTCTTGTATCTTTATCTTCTGGTTCTGTTGAATCAGCATCATCATGCTCTAGATCTGTTCTAGTATCTCTCAAGAGTTTTCTTTCTAATGAATTCTTAAACGCGAGAATAGATATTGGATTTCCAAACTCCAAGGTTGTCTTTCCATATTCAAGAGGATTATCAAAACACTCAATTCTTGTTGGTCTTTCAGTATCTCTTCTAAATCTTGCTTTTAATCTTCCGAAAACATATTCTCCTGGGTCCTCTAAAGCTCTTTCACTTAACTCTATTACCTTATCAAAAAAATAAGCAAATTTTAGAAAAAAACCAGCTTTTTCTGATCCACCAAGTTTTTTTAATATAAGATAAAGAGGTAGTTTTCCTTCGCATGAAAATAATAATCCTAATCTTGAATAATTAGGGCCTCCAAATCCATATTGAGCTAAAGACAAATAACCTGTTACTTGATCTACTGTTCTTGCATATCCTAAAAACTTTCTTTTGGGCCTTATATTTCCTTGTTTTGGCTTTGCCTCTGTTTTCAAAACAATTTTTCCCTTTGCTACCTTTTCATCAAACTGCCTACATGAGTCCAGCACTGCTCCTTGATAATCAAAATTTTTTAATACTGCTTTTTCAAGGTCTTTTTCAGGCAGTTCCTGATATGCTTCAATTTCAGCTTTACCTGTATCTAACATCTTTTGAACCCTGCTCCATACATCTTGTTCTCCAAGATCCTTTCCAGCAGCGTAGATCAAATTTAATGATTTTATCGGATCTTTTTCAAACATCAATAAAATATCATCTTCTTTTGTGTATATTCTAGATCCTATCTTTCCTCCTAGTACATATTCTTCAATCAATCTTGAGTAAGCTTGTAATCCATAAATATTTTCAACATCTCCTTTGAATACAAGATTTTCATGAGGAAGTACTAGTTTACTCATTTTCAACCTCCTTCACAACGTCAAATCTCATCTTGACTATTGTTCCTGGTTTCAGATCTGATTCCAGCAGTCTAGGTATAACTACAATAGCCTGCTTTCCGTGCTTTGCTATCTTCTTAGTTATTGTAAAAGATTTCATTATAAATAGTCACCCAAAACAATTTGTTTTTCAGAGCTGTATATGAATCCTTTTTTTATATGCAAAACTTCATTGACCTTTTTTATCAAATCATCTCTTGGCTTTGTGTCATAATTGCTGATGCTTTTTGCGCTTAATTCAGCAGATCTTTTCAAAGCAGCTCCTCCAACAGCAAGCGCTTCATCTATCTCATCAAATTCAGAAGCTGTTATTCTATTTCTTTGGCCTAATTCTTTGGCAAACAAATATAATTGATCAAAATATTCAACTGCATCAGCATAATCCTGCAAAAGAGCTGAAAATTCTGTTTCATTTTCATATGCAAAATTCCCTCTTAAGAGATTTTCTTCTTCCATTTTTATTCTATCTCCTTCTCCAAACTAGAATCAGGAATAATTTCTAATCCAGGATCAGTTCTAATATGGGTTAAATCATCAATCATGCCTCTTACTCTTCTCCTTTCTTTCCTTACTCTTCTTTCTATCTTAGCTTCAGTCAAAATTTTATGATAAGTTCTTCCAGTATCAATAGCCTGTTGAAGAATTGCAACCTGACTTCGATACAATCTTTTAGGATCCTCCCATGCCATAACAATTTTGTAGAGCCCGTCAAATACCTGTCGATTAAGATTATGTTCAAATTCTTCCATATTTAAGGGGTAATCAACCATTTTTTATACCTAAAACATGTATAAAATATACATAGAAGTCTTTTATAAAGCTTATGCTTTATGACTACTAATAAGTAATTACTAATTTAGAAAGCTCTACTTTAAAACAATGATATTGCCTCTTCCTTTTTTGATCTTTTTAAGAATACCTTTGTGCTCTAATTCAGAGATGATCAAGCTGATCTTTGCTTCAGAACTAGGAAACTTATTACGAATCTCTTTCTGTGTTGTTCTGCCGCCTTCCTGCTTAATGAATTCAAGGACTTTTTTGGATTCTGCTGCAACTTCTTTTGACTGCAGTGTATCTTCAATATCTTTTTTAATTCTAGTAAGCAATTTTCTATATTTTAAATATAAGAAGATTCCTAAACAAAATGCAATAACAGCAATAATACCTATTAATATATAGTTGATGTAGTTCATCTCTTTAAGAGGATCAATAACTTCAATATCTGTTTCACCTAACAGTTCTTCTTCTTCTGCAAAGTTTGGAAATAATATCAAGTCAACAACATAATCTCCTTGTTCTTTGACTGAGACAGATTCTGCTGTTTTGGAGATCAGTTCATTATTCTCATAGTATTTTGCTTCTATTAAATAGTCTCCAATTCCTAATTCAAAAGAATAAACGCCGTCTTTTGCAACATAGGTCTGTTCAGGAACAGAATCAACAGTTACAATTGTGTTTTCCTGTTTTTCCAGATCAAGATTATATATAGTTCCATGGATAGCTGCTGCCAGAGTTGTATCTATCAAAAACAGCATCATAAGAATATATATTATTTTCTTGAACATATGATATACATATTCTCGGTTATTTAAAAAACTTCGCAGATTAAGTTGATTTTCTTAATCAAATTTTTTATTTGCTACTTTCTGTTTAATCTTTTTTAAAATTTCAGAAACTAGTTCCTTTAAAGATTTAATAGTCAAAAAACGGCCGTTAACCCATATATCAAATAGACTTTTCCTTAATTGAGTTAAAGACATTTGGTCTAATTTATTTCTGCTGAACCCTGCTTTATTTATTTCAGAACATTCTATTAAGAATTTTTGATAATCAATGTTTTTTGGATATATTGTCCATACAAATTCAGTAATTTCTTTATGTTTTTTACTAGGAGCAATTACGTCTTTTTCACTAGCAACAGAAGGTATTTCTTCTAACTTAAGCTCTTCATTCTTTTTATAGAATTCTCCTGAATCTAGACTAACCATATAATATAATAGGTAAACTAAATATATAAAGATATTGAAACATAATTGCTTAATGAAAATTAAAAAACCAAAAAAATCTAATTCTTAACAAAATAAGCCTTATTCCTGCTTTATAAAGTTTTAAGAGCTCAGATAAAGGTTTGTAAAGTTTTAAAGCAGTTAATGAAGTTTTAATTTTATATGTTTGAAAGTATGCTTATAAATAAAATAGCCTATTATACTTCTAAGTCAGTCATAAGATTGACAAAGAGGGCTATCATTATGTGGGACAAAGCTCCCACATTTATTTTAATGATAGCCAAATCATGATAAGCCCTTGGAGGAAGAAAATGAATAAAATAATAGCAATATTGTTGGCTTTGGTTGTATTAAGCCCGATGGTCTTTGCACAAGAAGCTGTGCAGATAAGAACAAGAGATCCTGAAAATGAAGTACATAAAACTGAATTAAGAGAAAGAATTGAAAATTTTTCTGAATTAAGAGAAGAAAATAGGGAGCGAATACAGGCAGCAGCTGAGAATCTTTCTGAATTAAGAGAAAGATTTAGAGAAAGAAGAGAATTGACAAAAGAACAAATA
>JAHWIB010000038.1 GCA_019322815.1 Candidatus Woesearchaeota archaeon
CGAGTGTTGGATTTATAGTATGGACTTTGCTACCACTTTATATTCCTTTGATTGTTTTAGTTTCAGGGGTTGAAGGGAATTTTGGAGATGCTCTTGGAGCTGCTATATTTTTTGGATTTGTATATATTGCGAGTTTTATTTTAATAATGAGCATTTCGTTAATTGTTGGAATTATCTTATCTATTAAAAAGAAGAAAAGTTTAAAATAAAACAAAACACATTTATATTTAATTTATTTCTTTTATATTGGGGGAATCTATGTTATCATTAAGCACTATATTAAAGCATTATAAGAGAAAGGATATCCAGGAAGAGATGGTCCTGCATGGAAAAAATAAAGAAGTAGTTGGCAGTTTTAAAGGAGAAGGTTATGCAAAAAGGCCTGATGTTCTGCAGTATCCTGGAGATGTTTTGGAGTTGGTAAAACAAGGGATAACTTCTTTTCATGCTTCTGAAGAATTATGGAGCAATCCTCTTCAACTAGACCCTTTGCTGAAGAAACAGGATATTGAAAAACTAAGAATAGGGTGGGATTTGGTTATTGATATTGACTGCCCTTATTGGGAATATTCTAAATTAATAGCAGACTTGATTGTAAAGGCTATAAAACACCATAATATTGATGCTGTTTCTTGTAAATTTTCTGGAAATAAAGGATTTCATATTGGTGTTCCATTTGAAGCATTTCCTAAAAAGATCGCTGGAGAAGATGTAAGCAAAAGATTTCCAGAAGATATAAGAGAGATTGCGATGTATTTGAAAAGTATGATAAAGAATGTCTTTCTCAAAAAAGTTTTTGAAATGGAAAAAGGAGATGTAAATAAGATTGCAAAGAATCTGAAAAAAGAAGTAAAGGAAATTGTAACAGGGAAAAAGTTAGATGCTGAAAAAATGATTGATATTGACACAATACTAATCTCTTCAAGGCATTTATACAGGATGCCATATTCTTTGCATGAAAAATCAGGATTAGCTTCTATGCCTATAGATATAGAAAAAATTATGGAATTTAAAAAAGAAAAAGCAATTCCTGAAAATCTAATTATAAATCCAAAATTAAAATTTTTAGACAGGGAAAATATAAAGCAGAATCAAGCAAAAGAACTTTTTGACAGAGCAGTTGCAGAAAGAGTGAATAGAGAAAGCAGGCTTGAGTTTCAGAAAAAAGAGATAAAAGAAGTTGATATTCCTACTGAAGCTGTTCCTGAACAATTTTTTCCTCCTTGCATACATAATATCTTAAAAGGGATACAAGATGGAAAGAAAAGAAGCTTGTTTGTCCTTACAAATTTTCTAATATCGGTTGGCTGGAGCTATGATAAGATAGAAGAATTACTTAAAAAATGGAACAAGAAAAATGATGAACCTTTAAGAGAAGTATTATTAGTTGGCCAGATAAGGTATCATAAACAACAAAAAAAGAAGATTCTGCCTCCTAACTGCCAGAACAAGATGTATTACAAGGATTTTGGTGTCTGCAAGCCAGATGCTTTATGTGAAAGAATTAAGAATCCTGTAAATTATTCCAGAAGAAAGACTTATTATTTGAATAAAGAGAATAAAAAGAAAAAGGTTTAAATAATAATTTTATTTATAGAATAAAAATGAAAACTAAATTTATTTTTGGATATATATTAATACTAATGCTTTTAGCATCACTTGTTTGTGCTGTTTCAGAATGTGATTCTTATGAAAGTTTTAGATTATTTGGTACAGAAAATGTTTATGTTTTAAATGGCAAAAGTTATGATGTGTCAATCAAAGAGTCAAAAATAAATCTAAATACATTTAATGTAACAATAAATGGAGTTACTTATCCTGATAAACACTATGAAAGCTCTTTTACTATTGATACAGGAGAAACAGTATTCTTAGGTCAAGCTTATGCAGCTAGTCCTGTAATGTACACAAGCATAGACTTTTGTATGAAAGCTACAGAAAAGATTGAAGAAAAATCAGCAACTATTTCTGAAGAAGTTGAAGAAGAAAAAATAAAAATTAATTTCTGGCAAAGAATAATTAATTGGTTTAAAGAATTGTTTTGAACAGATTTGTGTTTTTGTTTCTAATCATCTTGTGTGAGCCAATAAACGCTCCAAAGGTTTTATATAATGTATATGAGCATCCTGCTCTGCACGTGGTTCAGATTCTATTATTTTCAATAATGCTTTACATTCTTTAAGCACAGGTTCAAAAGATTCTATTATTTTATCTATATAAATAATAAGATTTTCAATAAATTCAAAGAGAGGATTTTTTTCCTCAAGCTTATATGTTACTTTTAATAATGTATTTTTAAGAGTTTTACCAAGCCAGTTATCTAAAAATATTAATGGAGCAGAAAGATCTACTATGGCATTTTCTTCAGTAATATCTTTGCCCCTTACCTGTATATTCATAGCAATTTTGTGAAGATCTTCAGCTGCTTTCCTGCATTGCAAAATGATTGCTTTATTACGTCTTTGACTGAAATCTTCAAATTCTGCTACTTTTAACATTGTCAGAGATCCTTTTGGAAAAGAAGAAAATTTGTTGTATAAGTTATACAGTGCAGAAATAAGATCAGAAAAAACCTTTTGCCACTCAATAGCTTTTTTATAAATATCTGCTTCTCCTAACTGTCCAGCAAGATCAATGCTTTCTCTTATAGTTTTTATAAGGCTGGCAAAGTTCCCATCAATATTTTTTCCTTTTTGAAGTTCATTAACCGCAGCTTCTATAGAAGCAAGTTTTTCAATTATGGCCTGAGGTACATCTCCTTCCATCTTTCTTAAATGTCTGTATGTCCTTCTTCTTGCTTCATTATAAATATTGGACAAATTGCCTAAAGCCTTTTTTTTATCTGAAGAATAAGATTCCTGTGCTTCAATTGCCCATCCTTCCATACCTTTTAATTGATCTATAATTGTCATTATTTATTTTATTTATATTAGATTATATAAATTTTTTTAAAAAATTAATGATGTTTTAAATTGGATAATAAAATTCATCTACTAAATAATAGTAAGCTTTATAAAGGCCTAGTTTTTCCTAGTTACTCTCGACAGTGTTTAAATTTCCTTATAACTTGTTTAAACACATTAGTAGACAAACACGCCTGAAAAAAAAGCTTTTTCAGTACACAGTTTGTGAATTAACTGTTTTCTAAAAAGGGCTTTTAATAAAAGGTGTATTAATATTAACTCTAAGTGAGAGAGCAGAGTCTATGCCAACAATAAGAAAACCAAGATGTGGAAGTATGCAGTATTGGCCTAGAAAGAGGGCCAAAAGACATTTTGCTAGAGTGAGATCTTTTGCTGCAGGAGCTGAAGCAGGATTACTCGGTTTTGCAGGCTACAAGGTTGGGATGACTCATGTGGTGATGACTGATAACAGAGCTCACTCATTATCAAAGGGCAAGGACATTGTGTGTCCGGTCACGATCATTGAGTGTCCTTCTTTAATGGCTGCTTCTATCATTTTTTATAAAAAAACAACATATGGTTCACACGCTGCTTCTGCTGTTATGGCATCTAATTTAGATAAAGAATTAAAAAGAAAAATCAGTGTTCCTAAAAATGTAAAAAAGAAAGTTGATGATTTTAAAGCAGAAGAATATGATGATATAAGAATACTAGTCTATACTCAACCAAAAATTACAACAATTGGAAAGAAGAAACCAGAATTATTTGAAATGCAGCTAGGTGGAAAAATAGAAGACAAATTAAAATGGGCAAAAGAACATTTAGGAAAAGAGATTAAGGTTACTGATGTTTTAAAAGAAGGCCAGCATTTTGATGTTCATGCAGTAACAAAAGGAAAAGGTTTACAAGGACCAATGAAAAGATTTGGTATAGGAAGAACTTCTCATAAATCTGAAAAAGGAGTTAGAACTCCTGGAAATGTTGGTGCATGGACTGGAGCAACACAATGGAGAGTTGCTAAATCCGGCCAGACAGGGTATCATCAAAGACTAGAACTTAACAAATGGTTAATCAAAATAGGCACAAAAGTAGAAGAAATTAATGCCAAAAGTGGATTTAAGAGATACGGCCTGATTAAAAATCCATTTGTTCTTGTAAAAGGAAGTATTGCAGGGCCTGCAAAAAGAATGATTATACTCACAAATCCAATACGATCAAATAAGAAAATTCCAAAAGAAGCACCTTCAATAACCTATATAAGCAAGTAAAATGAAAATTAAAATTTTAACAAAAGAAGGAACTGAAAAAGGAAGTCTGGATTTACCTACTCAATTTAATGAGATAGTCAGAACAGACCTTATTAGGAGAGCTGTTTCAAGTTTACAATCAATAAAAAGGCAGAAATATGGTGCAGATCCTGAAGCAGGTATGAAGGTTTCTGCTAGAATTTCTAAAAGAAGAAGGGATTATAGAGGAAGTTATGGCCATGGCATATCAAGAACTCCAAGAAAAGTATTAAGCAGAAGAGGAACACAATTTAATTGGCAGGGAGCTCTTGCACCAAATACTGTCGGTGGGAGAAGAGCACATCCTCCAAAAGCTGAAAAAGAATGGAAGCAAGACATAAATAAAAAAGAAAGGAGAAAAGCAATAAGAAGCGCTCTTGCAGCTACTATAAACAAAGAATTGGCTGAAAAAAGAGGACATCTTGTTTCTGAAAAATATCCTTGTATATTAGAATCAAGCATTGAATCATTAGATAAAACAAAACAATTTGTAGATTTATTAAAAAAGATAGGATTTGAAAAAGAAGTAGAAAGAATCAATAAAAAAACAATCAGGGCAGGAAAAGGAAAATTAAGAGGAAGAAAATACAGAAAGAAAAAAGGCCCTTTAATTGTTATATCAAAAGAATGTAAATTAGAGAAGTCAGCTAGAAATGTTCCTGGTATAGATGTTGTAAAAGTAAGTGCCTTAAATGCTGAATTACTGGCTCCAGGAGCTATTCCGGGCAGAATAACAATATTTACACAAGCCGCATTAGAAAAATTAGACAAAGAAAAACTATTCATGTGATTAAAATGGACCCGTATGAAACAATTAAATGCCCATTATCAACAGAAAAATCAATCAGGTTAATGGAATCAGAGAATAAATTAATCTTTGTAGTAAATAAAAGAGCCAATAAAAAGGATATAAAAAAAGCAATTGAAGTTATATTCAAGGCTAAGGTGCTTAAGATTAATACTTTTGTTTCACCAAAAGGAGAAAAAAGGGCATATGTCAAATTTTCAGCAGATACGCCTGCTATTGATATTGCAACCCAGATGGGACTGATGTAAAAATGGGAAAAAATTTAATTCAACAAAAACGAGGAAAAGGAAGCAGTACTTATAGAGCTCATTCGTTTAGATTTAAAGGTAGGGTTAAACACAACAAAATTTCAACTGAAACTATCAATGGAAAGATAATAGACCTGATAAAATGTTCAGGACATTCAGCTCCTTTAGCTCAAGTTAAATATGACAACGGAGAAGAGATCTTGATGGTCGCTCCAGAAGGAGTAAGAGTAGGAGAAATAGTTCAGGCAGGAGAAAAAGCTGACCTAAAAAACGGAAATATTATTCCTTTGAAAAACATTCCAGAAGGCACATCAATTTATAATATTGAAAACAGCCCAGGAGATGGAGGAAAATTTGTCAGAACATCAGGGACTTTTGCAAAAGTAGTAGGTAAAATAAGAAATGGTGTTGTTATAAGGCTTCCATCAAACAAACAAAAGATTTTCCAGCCAGAATGCAGGGCTTGTATAGGTATTATTGCTGGAAGCGGAAGAACTGAAAAACCATTTTTGAAAGCTGGAAATAAATATTATGCAATGAGAGCAAAAAATAAGCTATATCCTCATGTTTCAGGAACCTCAATGAATGCATTGTCACATCCATTTGGAGGTTCAAGCTCACATACAAAAGGAAGGCCAACACAAGCTTCAAGGAATGCTCCTCCTGGAAGAAAGGTTGGTAAGATTGCACCAAAAAGAACAGGAATGAGAAGATAAAGATGGTAAAAAAAGAATTCAAATACAAAGGAAAAACACTAGAAGAATTGAAAAAAATGAGTTTGAAAGAATTTGCAGAGTTAATTCCAGCGAGACAAAGAAGAAGCATCAAAAGAGGATTAACTGACCAACAGAAAATATTATTGAATAAATTAAGAAAAGGGGAAAAGAATCTAAAAACACACTGCAGAAATATGATAATTTTACCTGAGATGGTAGGGCAAAATATTCAAGTTTATGATGGAAAATCATTCATCGCTGTTAGAATAGTAGAAGAAATGATAGGACATATACTTGGAGAATTTACATATAATAGAAAAAGAGTTTCACACTCTGCTCCTGGAATTGGAGCTACAAGATCAAGTGCTAGCCTATCAGTTAAATAAAAATGGCAAAATACAACTATACTATCAAACAAAAAGAAGAAGAGCATGCTGCAAAGGCTGTCGGAAGATCATTGCCAATTTCAACAAAGCAGTCTGTTGAAATTTGCAGTTTTATTAGGCAGAGGACTCTTGAAAAGGCTAAGAAAAAATTAGTTGATGCCATAAACAAAAAATCAGCTATTCCATTTAAACGCTATAATGATAATATTGGACATAGAAAAGGGACAGTTGCGGCTGGAAGATATCCAAAGAAGGCCTGTAGTGAAATACTAAAATTATTAGAATCTGTTGAAGCAAATGCTCAATTTAAAGGTCTTAATACAGCAAGTTTGGTAATAAACCATATTTGTGCCCATAAAGCTGAAAGACCATGGCATTATGGAAGACAGAGAAGAAGAAAAATGAAAAGAACTAATATAGAAGTAGTTGTTGAAGAAAGAGCTGAAAAGAAGGAAGAGAAAAAAAGAAATTAAATCTAAGAAAGATGAAAAAAAGCCTGAAGTTAAAAAAACAGAGGAAAAGAAAAAATGATTGAAAGAGAATTTGTTAAACAAAAAAAGAAAGAATATCAAATTGAGGAATTTGTTGCAAATAATCTAAGTAATGTAGGTCATTCAGGAACAAAAATGCAACGTACTCCTTTAGGAGAAAAAATAATAGTTAGTGCTTCAAGGCCTGGTTTAGTTGTTGGCAGAGAGGGTCAAAATATCAAAAAACTTACAGTGGCATTGAAGAAAAAATTCAAGCTTGAAAATCCTCAAATAGAAATCAATGAAGTTGAAAATATAAATCTTGATGCCCATATTGTTGCAGAAAAAATTGCTTCATCCTTAGAAAGATTCGGAATTACAAAATTCAAAGGGGTTGGTCATAAAGTTATGCAGGAGGTTATGGGTGCTGGAGCTAGAGGCATTGAAATCATAATTTCAGGAAAAGTTCCAAGTGCAAGAGCTAAAAGCTGGAGATTTTACCAAGGTTATTTGAAAAAATGCGGTGATATTGCTATTGAAGGAGTAAGAGAAGCTTACAAAATAGCTCAACTAAAATCAGGAATAATTGGAATACAAGTTAGAATAATGCCACCTGAAACTAAATTACCTGATGAAATCAAACTTACATCAGAATTGCAAACAGAAGAAGGAGAAATAAAAGAAACTGAAGAAAAGGCTCCTAAAAAAACTGAAAAGAAAAAAGAAGAAAAACAGGCAGAAAAAGAAATTGAACAGAAGAAAGAAGAATCAAAAGAATGAAAACAAAAGAACTTAGAGGATTAGGTAAAGAAGACATGAAAAACAGATTAGAAGAATTAAGAAAAGAATTAATCAAACATAATGCTCAAATTGCCACAGGAACTGTTCCAAAAAGTCCTGGGCAAGTCAAACAGACTAAAAAAACAATTGCTAGAATATTAACAATTTTGAAAGAAAAGAAAAAAGAAGAAAAAAAGAAAAGCTCTAAGACTCAAGAAGAAAAAACTTCTGAGTCTAAAATTAAGGAGGGATAAATGGCTGAAATATGTCCACAGTGTGGGCTACCAAAAGAACTATGTGTTTGTGAAACAATAGCAAAAGAACAGCAAAAGATTGTAGTAACAACTGAGAAGAAAAAGTTTGGTAAATTGAATACAATAATAGAAGGAATTGATGAAAAAGAGATAAACCTTAAAGATCTTGCAAAGAAACTAAAAGCAAACTTTGCATGCGGAGGAACAATAAAAAAAGGGAAAATAGAATTGCAGGGAAATCACAAACAAAACATGAAAAAAACTTTGGTTCAATTGGGGTTTGCTCCAGAAAGCATTGAAGTAAGATAAAAAAAATATTCATTGAAAAAATATGGGAATCAACATAAAGGATATTGTAAAGCATGAACTAATAGGATTGAAGATAAAGGTTGTTGATTCAAAAAACAAAACAAACATTGGTATTAAAGGAAAAATAATTGATGAAACAAAATATACAATCATAGTTGAAAGTAAAGGTGAGAAAAAAAGATTATTCAAAAACAACATAACCATTGATGTCTACGCAGACAGGAATATTGCAAGAATCAATGGAAAATTATTGTCAGGAAGACCAAAAGAAAGAGTGAAATCAAAATGGTAAAAGAAACACAAGAATGTAATGATAAAAAATGTCCAGTCCATGGAAATGTAAGTCTTAGAGGAAGAACTTTTACTGGAATAGTTATAGGTGCAAACATGGCAAAAACAGCTACTGTTGAATGGACTTATAAGTTATTTATTCCAAAATATGAGAGAAGTGAAACGAGGAAAAGCAAAGTACATGCACATAATCCCATTTGTATAAATGCACAGGTTGGTGATGTTGTAAAGATCATGGAAACAAGGCCCTTATCAAAAACAAAAAACTTTGTCATAATCAAAAAATTGAGAAGAGAAAGAGGATTCAAAGAAAAATTAGAGGAAAAAGAAGAAGAAAAAGCAAAGGTAATTGAATCAAAAACAAGAGAAAAGATAGAAGAGAAAAAAGAAGGAACAGAAGAAATAAAAAAAGAGGTTAAGGAAACAAAAGAAAAACCTCAAGAAGAAAAGCAAGATTAAAATGAAAGCCATAAATGCAAGAATAACAAAAGCAATTCCAGTAAATGGAAAAATTCCTACTTGCGATAATTCAGGAGCCAAAATTATCAAAGTATTTTCAGTAAAAGGACATAAAACAGTAAAAGGAAGGATTCCTGCAGCTGGTGTTGGAGATTTGATAATGGCTTCTGTAGTAAGCGGAAGACCAGATATGAGAAAACAAGTTGTTTTTGCAGTAATTGTCAGGCAAAAAAAGGAATATAGAAGACCAGATGGTACACGAATTAAATTTGAGGATAATGCAGCTGTTGTATTAAAAGATGAAAAAGGAGATCCAAAGGGAACAATATTCAAAGGGCCAATTGCAAAAGAAGCCTGTGAAAGATGGCCTGGAGTTGCAAAACTAGCTTCAATCATAGTTTAAGATTAAAATGAAAAAGAAATTTTCAAAAGTGTGGAATAAAAGCAAACAACCAAGAAAACAGCGTAAATATAGATATAATGCTCCTTTAAATACTAAAAATAAATTTTTAGGATGCCATTTATCAAAAGAATTAAAGGGCAAATATAAAAAAAGAAATATGGGTATTAGGAGAGGGGATAATGTAAAGGTTTTAAGAGGGCAATTTAAAGGAAAAACAGGGAAAATTGATAGGGTTGACATCAAAAAATGCAAAGTCTATGTAACTGGTATAGAAATAATAAAAAAAGATGGCACTAAGGCATTATATCCAATTCATCCTTCAAATCTTATAATTATGGAATTAAATCTTGAGGATAAAAAAAGAAAAAAATCTTTAGAGAGGAAATAAAATGGGAAGCATAGGAGAAAAACATCTGTCTAGATTGGCAGTACCAAAAACATGGCAAATAAAAAGAAAAGGAATAAAATGGATAAGCAGACCGTTGCCTGGAACACATTCAATAGATAGAAGTATGCCTTTAAGTCTTATATTTAGACATCTATTAAATTATACAAGAACGAATAAAGAAGTTAAATATATTCTAAATAATCAAGAAATTTTTGTTGATGGTATTAGAAGAAAAAATCCTAGATTTGCAATTGGTGTTATGGATGTATTAACTGTTCCAAAATTAGATCAATATTTTAGAGTTTTATTAAATAGGAAAGGCAAGTTAAGATTGCTGCCGATCCAAGAAAAAGAAGCAAATATCAAATTATGCAGAATAAAAAATAAAACCCCTATTAATAAAAAGATACAACTTAATCTTGGCGATGGCAGGAATATTCTTGTTGAAAAAGATGAATATAAAACTAGAGATACATTAGTTATTGAAATTCCTTCTCAAAAAATCAAAGAGCTATTAAAATTAGAAAAAGGAAATTTAGTATACTTAACTGGAGGCAAACATGTCGGAGAAGTAGGAACAATAGAAGATGTGAAGAAAAATAAACTTTTTTACAAAAGAGATAAAAAACTATTTGAAACAGACATAAAATTTGCTTTTGTTATAGGAAAAAAGGCTCCTTTAATTTCATTGTCAGAGGTTAAAAAATGAATCCAATGAGGGATATCAGAATAGAGAAAATAACATTAAACATTGGATCCGGAAAAGATCAAGCTAGATTAGATAAGGGTATAAAACTTTTGCAGACTTTAACAGGAATCAAACCAGTTAAAACATTTGCTAAGAAGAGAATTCCTGGGTGGGGCTTAAGGCCTGGCCTGCCAATTGGATGCAAACTTACATTAAGAAAACAAGCTGCTTTTGATATACTTGCAAGATTATTAAAGGCAGCTGATAATAATCTAAAACCCTCTCAATTTGATATGAGCGGGAATGTTGCATTCGGCATTCCAGAATATATAGATATTCCTGAAGCAAAATATGATCCCTCAATTGGAATAATGGGATTAGAAGTGTGTGTTACATTAGAAAGGCCTGGATTCAGAATCAAAAGAAGAAGGCTAAGAAAAAGAAAAATTTCAGGAAGACACACTATTACAAAAGAGGAGGCAATTAAATTTATGGAATCAAAATTTAATATCAAAGTAGGTGAAGCAGAATGACCACAAGTGATCATAAAAAAGTATTCAAACAATTGAAAGCTAAACAAGTTATATTAAAAAAATTCCTAAAACATAATGCACCAAAAGAAAGAAGCTGTGGCATTAATCTAAAAAAATGCATTAGGTGCGGAAGAACAAGAGGACATATAGCAAAATATGGTTTAAATCTTTGCAGACAGTGTTTTAGAGAAATTGCACCAAAAATAGGATTCAAAAAATATAGCTGAGGTTAATAAAATGTTAAATGATCCAATAGCAAATGCGTTATCAAAGATATTGAATGCAGAAAAAGTTAGTAAAAGTGATTGTATTATCAAGCCAGTTTCAAATACCATCAAAAAAATACTTAAGATAATGCAGGAAAAAAAATATATTGGAGAATTCGAAGAAATAAAAGATGGCAAAGGAAATTATATTAAAATAAACTTAATAGGCCATATAAATAAATGCGGAGCAATTAAACCAAAATATCCTACTAAAAAAGACCAGTTTGAGAAATTTGAAAATAGGTATTTGCCTGCAAAAGATTTTGGAATTATTTTTGTTTCAACTAATCAAGGAATTATGACTCATATAGAAGCAAAAGAAAAGAAAATTGGAGGGGTATTATTAGCTTATTGTTACTAAGATGAAAACAAATATCTCAGAAAAAATTGAAATTCCAGAAAAAATTGAAGTTAAAGTAGATAAAGGAATAGTTAATGTAAAAGGCCCAAAAGGAGAAGTAAACAGAAATTTGCTTTTACCTAAAATTAAAATTTCAGTTAAAGATAATGCTATTTTAATTGAATCAAAAAATGCAACAAAAAGAGAAAAAAAGATGATTGGAACATTTAAAGCCCATATCAGAAATTTGATTAAAGGAGCAGCAGAGGGCTTTGTTTATAAACTTAAGATATGCTCATCACATTTTCCAATGACTGCAAGTATAGAAAATAATCAATTTGTTGTTAAAAATTTCTTAGGAGAAAATACTCCAAGAACCCTTGGTATAAAAGAAGGTGTTAATATCAAGATAGAAGGAAATGATGTTGTTGTTGAATCTATTAATAAAGAATTAGCAGGCCAAACAGCTGCTTCAATTGAAAAGCTTTGCAAGATTAAAGGAAGGGACACTCGTATTTTCCAGGATGGAATATGGATGACTGAAAAGGCTGGAAAAGAGATTAAATAAAAAAATGGAAAAAAATGATTTATTGAAATTAAGAAAAAGAAGGAAAACAAAAAAGCCTAATTTTATTAGACAAGACTCTCATAAAAAAAAAGAAGTTAAGAAAAGATGGAGAAGGCCTAAAGGTTTGCAAAGCAAGATGCGGCTTTGTAAAAGAGGATATAAAAAATGCCCTTCCCAGGGATATAGAAGTCCAAGCATTATTAGGGGATTACATTCAACAGGGCTTGCTCCTGTTATTGTTTGTTCTAAAAGAAATTTAGAAAAAATTAGCAAAAATGAAGGGGCAATAATTGCAAAATCTGTTGGTATGAAAAAAAGAATTGAATTAGTTAATCATG
>JAHWIB010000039.1 GCA_019322815.1 Candidatus Woesearchaeota archaeon
TAGAGATGCCAATTGGAGATGGAGCTAAAGCAAGGATGGATGACTTGATTGATGGCATAGAAACTATATTGATCAACGAAGAAAGTGAACCTGTATTGCTTTGTGAAGAAAACTACAATGGAGATTATACAATGGATCCAACAACTTATTTAGCAGATGCAGATTACTACTTAGTTGATAACACATATAATGGAGCAGATGATCCAGTATATTGTACAAGCAAGAGGACAAGTGATGAGATTGGTTTATATAACTTTATATTGATGATACCAATCCCAAGTGACACGATTGCAGGCAGCTATAGTGGTAACATATATTTTGAGCCATGGCAAAGTTAAAACTATTTTTTTTTCTTTTTATTTTATTTATACCCATTTCACTAGCTGGAAGTCCTTTAGGTTTTGAATTACAATCAACTATTAATTATACTCCTAACATTTCACCTTATTGCGGAGATGGATCTTGCAATAATGGAGAAACTTGTTCAACATGTTCACAAGATTGCGGTCAATGTTCTTCAGGGGGAAGAGGTGGATCAAGCGGCGGCAGTTCATCCACTTATGTTCCTCCTATTGAAGAACAGAATATCACAGAAGAGATTTATATTCCTCCCTTAAAGGAAGAGATTACAACTATAGAGGATAATGATTCTGAAGAGGCACCTCTTAATGAATCAGAAGAGACTACAATTACAGAACCAGAAGAAGAGCCTGTTTTAGAAGAAAAAGAATTTAAAATTCCAGATTTTCTGAAGCAGGTATTTGCTGGTTTTGTGTTATTCTTTGTAATACTTTGGGTTTGGAAGATAACAATACCTTATATGAAAAAATTAGCTGATAAGAAATATGAAGCACCGATTATATTCCATAATGGAAAATCATTACTAGAAAATTTTAAAGAGATAAATCAGAATTTAAGATATACAGATAAAACATTAAAAGAATCTTTAAAAGAGTTTGATAGATGGAAAAAATCATAAAGACAGGATTATGGATTTTTGTTATGTTTAATATTCTGGATTTAATAACAACTAAGTTATTTTTAGCTAAAGGGATTACAGAAGTTAATATAATTGCAGTATATCTTATTAATAAATTTGGATTTATTGCTCTAGTTTGGGTAAAGGTTATTATGTTATTTATAGTGTATTTATTAGTATTAAAATTACAAGAAAAAAAAGAATTAGCTATTGCAACAATATTTTTTGCAGTAGGTTTATACTTTCTAGTTATATTAGAAAATATATATGTTCTAATTTAGTTTCTGTTTTTCTTCTTCTTTAAGAAACATTCCCTACAAAATACTGGTCTGTCTTCTGCTGGCTTAAATGGAACTTGTGATTCCTGACCGCATTCAGAACAAGTTATTTTGAACATCTGCTTTTCTTCTGACATTTTTACCTCCTAATTTTTTAATAAAAAAAGAAAAAAAATTTAATCAGAACTGTTTGAAGTAACAGATCTGACTGATGATGGTTCGCTTGTTGTTCCTAGGACTTCTACTTCGCTTCCTTCTAGAGTATACTCTTGATAATTCTTTAATACTCTAGTTGCTCTTGTAGTATCTAATCCAGTGTATCCTGCAACAACCATTGCTACTTTATCATTGCTTTCAACTAAAACAAGTCTTCCAATACCTTCTTCAAATCCAGCTGCACATCCAGGCCATGATGTTTCAGAACCAAGAACTTTTGCAGTTGCTTTATTTGCGCAAGGTCCACCAACCAATAAGTAATTTTTCTTATTCATTTCTGGATCTTTTTGCAAAGCTTCAGCATCTGATTTTGCTAAAGGAATTGTTACCTTTTTTAATACTTTAGTTGATGTACTTCCAATGATTGTTGACTTAACTTCACCACTTACAACAAATGCCTGGCCGCTTAATTGTTCTTTTGGCCATTCAATCTCTACCTTATCAGCTCCTGAATCGTCTGATTTAACATAGATCTTTGCACCATATGTAGTGATCTGAGTCTGTAGATCATTGTCATCTGGATCATTTATCATTGATAAAGTTGTTGCTCCGCTAACTACATTTACAACATTAATGTCTATTTCATCAACATTGTCATCATTTACAACTACATCTATTGTTGATTGAACTCCACTTTCAGTCATTCCATTAACATCAGATTCTGTTATTGAAACATCAACTTGGTCTGCTGTTGTTGTATCTATAGTTATTAATGCATCTCCTTCTGTAACTAAGTATCCCTGATCTGCTCCACCATCTATAGTTATATTAAAATCATCTTCATCTGCTACAAGTGTAGGCGCAGTTATTGTAAACTCCTGTCCTCCTAGAGTTAGTTTACCTTCTCCTATACCTTTATTGAAGCTTCTTTCAATGATATTGCCTGAAGCTAGATTTTTGAATTTCAATGTAGCTGTTGAACCTGCTGAATTATCAGCTCCTCTATATTGTAATACATAGGATTTTTCTCCTTCATCAGGAACGCCGCTTCCAGTTGTCAAGATAACATATTCGTCTTGTTTTACATTATCTATCCTATTAAGAGCTGTTGCATTAGTTCCTATTACTAATAATTCATCTCTAGCTCCTGGCCAAGTCATTGTACCATTTGTATAAGCCAAAGGTATATCAACTTGTCCATCAGCAACATTAACTTTTAATTCTGCTTCTTCATCTCCTGCAGGAACAATTTCTATCATCTCTACTGCAGCTGAACTCATTCCTTCAAAAACAATATCCCAATTGATCATTGATTCTGGTTCTTCTATCTTTTCAGAAAGTTTTTCACCAGGTCCTATCCAATAATCATCATCTGCTTTATAGATTAAGGATATGCTTTCAAGCAAGAAATCAGTTCCATCTTCGCTTCCTACTATGTCTACTTCAACTTCATCCATAGTATCTTCACCAATATCAACATCTCCTCTAACTGTTGTATCTGTTACATTGCCATCGTTTAAAACTATTTTATCAGCACCTAAATAGAATTCTACCATATCAGCTGTGATTTCTCCTGCTTCTTCTTCAAGGATCTCTCTTACTCCTATATCTGTATCATCAGCTAATGAATAAGTATCTCCTTCTACCATTGCATCTGTTACTTCACCATTAACTTTAAACTTAACTTCTGATTCTCCTACTCCTCCGATATAAGTAACTTCAACTTCATAAGTCTTTCCATCTAGTTCATATTCTTTTGTTGCTCCTTGTTCAAGAGTATCAAGCAAAGCTCCACCCATCAAAGTAAATTCTATTGCATCATTACTATAAGATGTATCTGTTACTGTATAATCTACTCCAAGAATAGTCAATGTTTGATCTTCAAAATCTTCTAATTCTTCATCTTCAATATCAGATTCTGCAGATGTTGTAAATGTTAAAGTATATGTCAATATCTCTTGATTATTGTCTAAAGTCAAGAAAGTATCAACTACATCTTCATCTGTATCTTCTTCATAGTTTAGAAGAATATTTTCAGAAAATCTTATTTCTTGTTCGTAATCTGCATCATTCTTTGCTGTAAAGGTTCCATCAGCTAAAGCATTTAGTTCATCTTCTGTTAAAGTGCTTTGAATACTTGAGATATTCTCTCTTAATTCAAAGATTTTTGAACTTGTTTCAGCTTTCCAAGAATCCCCTTCTAATGATACAGTTTCGCTACCACTCACTATTTCATCACCTTCTATAACAGAAATAGCTGCAATAGCATCCACTAGACCCATAATATCGCTTGGATCTGCATTCTCCCCATATACTATATCACCATCAAATGTGGTGTCCTCTATGAATAACGGAGCTGGATAATCTGAAAGACTTGCTGCAAAAACGCTGCTTAGCATCAGAATCCCCATAACCATTATTCCCCCCAACTTCTTAAAAAATTCCATTTTATCTACCTCCATAGATTTTTTGGGCTATCATTATTAACAAAAGAAAAAATATTACTATTTAAATGTTTCTGTATTAGTATAGTATTTTCCATCTGAATTTCTTTAAAAGACTCCCCTTATATTTAAATCTTTCGAAAAAAGGTACTATTCCCCCAAATTTCCCTTCTTATGAAGCATATAAACGTAATAAGCAAATGATATTACAAAACATGCAAGTAATCCAATTAATAAATAGATAAGAGAAGTTTCTGAATGAGATAAGACTAATCCTCCTTCCCAAGTTCCATTCAAATCCTGAGCTATGAAATTAACCATTTTTTACTTCCTCAAGATCTTCTGATTCTAACCAACCAAAGGCCTTTCCACCATTTGCGCAGCCTTTGCAATAATAAAGATAAAAAGGTCTACCTTTTTTTATTATTGGTTTTTTATCCCTATATGCTGCTTCTTCCTCACACATAATACATTTTACCATCATTCATCCTCCTCATAATGACAATTCATATTTGTACAAAAATGATGATGTCCAATTGTTTTAAAGCCTCCGCCACCTCTTAATTTCACTGTTGAGAACCTACTCATCTTGCTTTTACATATAGGGCATTTATTCATACATCTTCAACTCCATTTTCTGTAACCTTAAATTGTATTGCATCTTCTGGAAGATTTGGAGAATCTACTAATTTAGCAACCCTTGTTCCTTTCTTGCCTTTTTTTAGATAAACTCTAAAGGTAGATGCATGACCAACAACATGCCCACCAATAGCTTCTGTTGGATCACCAAAAAATTGATCTGGCTTTGCCATTACTTGATTAGTTACATATACACAAATATTATGAGTATCTGCTAATCTCATCAAAGTATGCATATGTTTATTCAATTTCTGCTGCCTGTCTGCCAATGTTCCTCTCCCTATAAATTCTGCTCTAAAATGTGCAGTTAATGAGTCTACTATAATCAATTTAATGTTTTCTTTCTCAATTAATTCTCCTGCTTTTTCTGCTAAAAGAACCTGATGATCTGAATTAAATGCTCTTCCTACCTTAATGTTCTTCAAAGCTTTATCTGGATCTAATCCAGCAGCTTTGGCTATCTGTTGTATCCTTTCTGGTCTAAAAGTTGATTCTGTATCAATATATATAGCTTTTCCTTCACATCCACCTTTATCTTTTGGAAGTTGAACATTAACCGCTAATTGATGTGCTATCTGTGTTTTAGAAATTCCATAATGCCCAAAGCATTCTGTTATTGCTCCTGATTCAAAACCCCCTCCCATAATCCTATCAAATTCTTTTGAGGAAGTTGTTAGTTTAATTACTTTTTCTCTTTTCTTCAATACTTTGTCTGCAGAACTAAATAAATCATCAATATTTTTCCTTGCTTCTATAATGATCTTTAAAGCTTTGTTTTCTGTAATCTCTGATAATGCTGCTAATTCTTTAGAAGATAAAGAAGCAATGGACATAAGTGTTTTATAGCCTGCTTCATTTAATTTTTCAGCCATAGCTGGTCCAACACCTGGAAGATCTGTTATTTCCATTTTACATCACTATTTCTTCTTTTATTGGTTGCTGTTGATCTACTCCTTTAGATTCATTTCTCATCTCTACTAAAAATTCAAATGCTTTGTCTGAGACATATCTTATATTAGGCAAATCCATAAATCTAAAAGAATTAGTTCTTTGCCATTGGTCATTCTTATCTTTGTATGTTCTATCTATAACTATTGTATAGAAAACGCTTACTCTTCCATCTCTTACTGTTTCGTTCTTAAAAACTGCTGCAGAAATCGCACCTGCTCTAAATTTTTTTACTGGTTTGTTATTTTCTGGCATTATTGCCACCTCCTTGCTTTCGCATTTTGTTTCATGAGGTGTCTACGACACATCAAAAATTAGTAAAGTATAACTAGTATTTAAATGTTTCTATTAGATGTCCAGTGTAAAAAAAAGAAAAAAAGAATTAAATATTTCTCATTTCTTCATCAATCATTGCTTTTTCTTCTTCAAGTTGTCTTCTTCTTTCTTCTCTAGTCATTCCTGCAAAAAAGTTTCTGCCCCATCTCCAACATCTTCCACGGCCTCTCCAGCTGCCTCCCCAGTTTCCTGGGCCTCTTCCTAATGGTCCTGTTCCATCTCCTCCTGGCATGATATTCACCTCCAATATGAATATATATTCATTAATAATACCTACAAATATTTAAATGTTTCGGTTTTTAGCTTCACAAAAAGAACAAATTATTGGATTTGTTTTATTTCTAAAGAAGTAATTAAAAAGATATTTTATGCTCCTGATACCCCTTACTTTTTTTCCACATAACGAACATTCTTCTCCTAATAAGGGAAATAGAAAGAAAACTGAAAATATAATTAATCCGAAAAGCATACTAAATATAAATAAAAATGGAATTATACAAATGAATAGATTAAGAATCACAAAAAATTCCAATTTCTTATTATAAGCCATCATAGTTCATCAATCAATATTTCTTTTAGTTCTTCTTTTGTAGCTTCCCTTATTATATCCCTCTTATTTATTGGCTGCAATCCATCCTCATAAGGAGGTTTATAAAATTCAAATATATAATATTCTTTATCTTTTCTGATAAACTTATAAACTCCTTTTTTGTCTTGAGTATTTATTAAATAATAATGTTTAGGAATTGGTTCAATTTTCTCGCTAAAAGGACGCATATCAAAAAATATTTTTAAAGATAAAGAGACTATTAAAGTAATCCAGCAAAATCCGTAGGCAATTAATATATACCAAATCCAATGCATTTTAAACCCTCTTTTTTAATCAATAATTTTGTATTCATCAAATCTTTTCCTTATTTCCACCCATTCTTTCTTATTTTTTCCTGAATCAATAAAATCTTTGGCAGTCAAAGCCATATCTAGACAATGATCCATATTATTGTAATTAAAGCATCCTGCACGGCCAATTGTTATTAAATTGTTTATTTGGTCAAGATGATGATAGATTATTTTTAATCTATGTCTAAATGTTAAATCATAAATAGGATAAACATTTTTTAATACTTTCTGAGTATAATCTAAAAGTTCTCTTGGTTTGATCAAACCGATTTTTTTAAGATGATGAATAATCCTATTTTGCACAGCGTCTAAATCTTCTTCAGATTCAAAAGTAACTTCTGCAGAGATTATAGTTTTATCTGAAGGAAAAACATTTGGATTAAAATTCTTGTATTCTGCAACTCTATTGAAACAAATATCTTTTTCTGGAAAAAATCTCCAATGATCTTCCATAGCTTTTTCTTTATTTAATAATAAAAATGAAACAAAAAGATGTTTATATTTAAGCCGGTTTGCTTCATTTATGATTATTTTTGCAGGATTTAAGGATTCAATCAATTCATGCAGAGGAATCGTAGAAACCACAAAATCTGGATTTAATACTGAATCTTTTAATATAATCTTTTTAATCTGATTATCATTTACAATTATCTGATTAATTTTTGCTTCTGTAATAATAGTTACTTTTCCTTTTAGGTTATTCTTTAAATTATCACAGATTTCTCCTATTCCCTTAAGAGGGTAAAGAAACTTCTCTGCACTAACTTTCTTTTTTGCTTCTTTAGATAATCCAAGTAATCCTTTAAGATCTGGAACAGGAATTCTTCTTCTAGCAATCTCTTCTGATAGATCTGTAGGTTCTCCCCAGAGTTTTGGTGCATAATCTCTAAATATCAAATTATATCCATATTTGCCAAAACCTTGTTTTAGATATTCCTCATAAGTTCTTGCTTCTTTGTTATTCTTCAGCTGCGCTTTTAGAAAATCAATTCCTAATCTAAATGTATGATAAGGATTCATCTTAAAAGCAAATTGAGTTATTTTAAGAGGAAAATCAAAATTTTTTCCTTTGAGATGTATACTATTCTTCTTCTCATGTTCAAGCATATCTGGACAGATTTCTCTAAACTTATCCATTATCCCTGGAATTATGCTGAAGATCTTATGTGGACCTAGATCTAAAGGAATATCGTTCCATTTAAAAGATTGGCACATCCCTCCAACTTCTTCATTTTTATCTATAAGAATTATTTTATATTTATCTTTTAGTTCATTAGCTAAAGAAAGTCCAGTAAATCCTCCTCCTAGAATAACGATTGTTTTCATTTTTTATATTGATAAACATAATTTGTATTACCTTGCCTTGATACTTTTTTATCAAGTTTATAATGTATAAATCCAGAATACCTTAATTTTCTTAAACAATTGGTTATTGAACTAAGACTCATATCTTGTGCTTTTGCAATCTCTTTTGCAGTAAACCATTTCTCTTTATGTTTCTTCAAAAATTCACAAATTTCTAATTGGCTCATATTAATTTCCTCCCTATAATTAAAGTTTGTCCTAAATAATATGGAATCTGTAGATTTCCAATATGTAATAATTTAACAAAAAAACATGCAATCTTAGATATAAATTGACTAACCTGTGAAAATCTTTCTGCTAAATAACCAACCTGAAGATATTGGAAATGTCTTTTTGTTTTAACAATATCAAATCCAAGTTCTTCAAGCATTTTAATCATTGTTTTTTTAGTAAAATAATAAAGATGAACAGAACTCCAAAAAGGCCATTTTCTCCCCATTGCCCTTACTAACCAAGAACTTATATCTGGAATATTAACAACAATTATCCCTCCAGGATTTAATATCCTTTTGCATTCTTTTAATACAGCTTTTGGATCAGTAGTATGTTCTATGACATCCCATAATGTAACAACATCAAATATTTCTGCACTATATTCTGCAGAAAAAATATCTCCTTGTTTTATCTCAATATCATAATTCTTTTTTCCCCAATCACACAACCATTTGTTTGGTTCAACTCCATGAACTCCCCATCCATCATCTTTTGCTACTTTAAGAAAACATCCTCCTGCTGTACCTATGTCAACCAATCTATTTTTAGATTTTGTATATTTATTTATAAGTTTGAGAGTTTTCTTGAAAGTTTTTTCTCTACCTTCAGATTGGCTTACATGTGCTGCATCTGTTCCTTCTGAATAACCCTCTAAAATATCTTCTGGTTTGTTTCTAGGATTGATATAAACTAAACCACAATTGTTGCATTTTACAACCTGTTCAAATAAAGATTCATCTCCTGAAGAACGATATTTTTCTGAAAGATCAAACTGTTTTTCTTTTTCAGGTTGGGCTTCAAAAATAATAGAAAAATTATTATTCCCGCAAAGGTTGCAGTTGATGTTCTCTTTTTCTGTCATAAAAATAGAAGGGACATACTACTATTTAAATGTTTCTATGCCAAAATAGACCTTCCTAGTTTTTTAGCTTTTCTTATTTTAAGGTCTCTCTTTATTTTTTTATTCCATCTATCCCAAGACCAATATTCAAAATGATAGCCTCCTTTATTGTTTAATTTAGTTTTATCATTATATCCTCTAGCACTATCCCTATAATTTAACCACTCATCATAAAGGGTAATATCTGGACATCCTTCACAAGAAGAAGAAATTGTTTTTCTGCCGCTATGTCTCCTAACTTTTTTTGTCTTTGCCATGATAAGAAACCCCCGCAAACACTCCGAGGGCATTTGCGAAGGAAAAAGAGGTGATAGATTCGAGCTAAGGTGTAGCCCTAAGATAGTATATATGTAGAACTAATATTTAAATGTTTCGGCCTATAGTAACCCCAAGCATGCAGAAGACTTGGGTTCTAGCCAAGTGAATCCACATACTTGGGTTGGTTACATAATCAGGTATTGCATATAATTAAAGATTTTATCCTATTTAAACTTTTCCTTTTCCAACTTTTCAAGTATCTTTGCTGTCCTTTCCAACAAGGTCTGCATCTGTGGATTTCTTAAATTGGCAGAAGTATCAAATGACTGCTGATACTTTATTATCTTATCAAAGAATAACCCTACAATCCATACAAGAAGTAAGACTAGCGGCGTTCCTATCAATACCTGAAGTGCTGGATGTAATGGAACAACTTGTGCTATTTTCTCACTATTTGAAAGGATAAGTAAAGGGGTAAATACAAAAATGCTATATAATCCCAATACCATCTGTACTCTCCATATCTGGTCTATAACCCAGTGTTTTATTTGTTTTAACATCTTGATAACCTCCAAAGCTTAAATGCTCTTTTTATAGTGTTAAATATTTTTGTATTTTTGATCCTAAAGTAAGAAAATGGATGATATAATAATTTCCATAGGAAAAACAGCACATATGACTGCTGTCTCCATTTATTCAATTTTTTATACTCTTTTCTCCATCTAGGAGAAAAGGTTAAATCAGAGATGTTCTTATAATTCCATTTTTTACTATATGATTTAGCTCCGGGAATAGGTGCGAAAATAAATAGGGCAATCTCATCAACACCTGCTCTTGTAAGTTTATGAATGTACTTTCTTGTTAATTTTCTATCTTGATCTGTTTCTCCTGGATAACCAATAACAAAACAAGCTTGAGTAGTGATTTTAAATAAATGAGCAAATTTTGTCATTTCAATTCCATGCTCAAAATCAAATGATTTATTCATCTTTTTCAGAATTCTTTTAGACCCAGATTCTGGAGAGAAAGAAAGATAATCTCCTTTTGTTAGATAATATAAAGTTGAATAATGAAGAAACTCTAATTTTGTACCTGTAGCAAATTTAAAGTTTACAATGGGACAATTATAAAGAATCTTTCTAATTCTACTATCATCTACAACTGGATTTAAATCAGTAAAATGAATCTCTTCAATTTTATATTTCTGGATATAATTATTAATTTCTTCTAAAACTTTTTTTGCAGATCTTGGTCTCCATTTGCTTTTATTAATTTTAGGATTAATACAGAAATTACATTTGCCAGGACAACCTCTTGAAGTCAATATTGGCATATATTTCCTCTTATAAGGAGCATGTGCATATCCCAAATTCCAATAATTTCTTAATGGAAACTTGCTCCAATCTGGCATCAATTTTAAAACATCAACTTTCTTCTTTTTTAACAGCTTAGCAATCTGATTTTCTGGTTCTCCTACAATTACTTTATCAGCACCTGCTTTCTTGAAATCTTTCTTAAATTTGCTAATATCATAGGACACAACCTGATGGATGTTTCCAACAACAATGATCTTCTTTTTTGGATAATTTTCATTTAAAGAATTTATTATATATAAAACTCTTTCATGAGAGAAAACTAAACCAGAATAGATTATTATATATTTTGAATGTTTTGAAACTCTTTCAACAATTTCTTCAGTAAACAAACCTTGAACAATAGTAGTTCCGTTTCTAAAAACTTGTTGTGGAATTTTCCCAAATGCATCAATTACTTCATATTTTATTTTGTGTTTCTTTAATAATCCTGCAATGTAAGCTAAAGTTATTGGCCAATAAGGAATACCACTACCAAAATAATCTCCTTTCTGAGTTACAATATTTGGGTTGATTAAAGTTATCATAGTTCATCAATTAAATATTCTTTAAGTTCTTTTTTATTTGCTTTCCTCAGTTCTTTTTCTTCAAAAGAATGCTCATACATTTTTTTATTATATTTTATGTACATTATTTTTTCTGATTTTATAACTGAAAATGGAGCATATTGAATTTTAAAGGTTAAACCCTTATAATGTCCAAATTTAACTGTTACTATGTCTCCTCTTTTAAATTTTGAATCCATGATTATAATTCTTCTATTACCATTTCCTTAACTTGATTCCTAGATAATTCTACTTCTCCTTTTGCAACAATAGTTTTCATCTTAGGCACTTTAACATTTATTTTTATTAATACTGGAATCTCAAAAGGATTATTTCCCTGAGGTTTTTTCTTCATAACCCTCATCTGTTTAGTTTTCCAATTTAATATTAAAAAACCTTCAAATTTCTTTTCAACAAGATCTTC
>JAHWIB010000040.1 GCA_019322815.1 Candidatus Woesearchaeota archaeon
ACTGCTCCTCCTAAAAGTGCCCACCAATATTCTTGATACCAAGGTATTGGGCTTGGAGTTACTGGTGTTGGAACGTCTCCTGAACGGGTTAAACATTTTCCATTTTCACAACCATAAGGGCAATTGTAAGTTATCATCTTGCATGCAGTTCCTTCATATGCCGGATCTCCTGAACAATAATATTCATGAAGTTCATCTTCATAATAACATTCATCCCTATATATCTCTTCAGATCCATCTGGAAATATAGTTGTACATTCTGAAGCAACATCATATTTTCTTCCACTATCTTGATCTACACATTTGAATATTTCATCTTCCTCTTCTTCTTGAATACATGCACCATCTTTACATCCATAAGGACAACTATAAGTATCATATTCAAAATCTCCATCTGTACAATACCATTCTGTTAAAGTACTTCCAAAACAGAAATCTTTTGCATAAAGAGTTCCATCTAATCTTATTTCTCCTTGGTTTAGATAATCAGTTCTTCCTCCATCTGAATCGGTACATTCCTTTTCTTCTACATAACCTGGTATTGGTTCACAGATTCCTGGATCAACAAATTCATATCCTTCTTCACAATCACACCAAAGATAATATCTTCCATCTGCTCCTTCTGTGCATCTTCTGGCTGAGCAATCAAAATTTTCACCTTCTAAAACTTCCATAACACCTAAACAATAAGTTTGATCTTCGTCTGCTATTGTAAGTGCAGCGAACATTAAATCATTTTTTGCTAAAAATATAGCTATTAAGATTATTGCAAAAATCCAGATTGCTGATTTATTTTTCATTTTCTCCTTCTTTTCTTTCTTGGTTTTCTTGTGAATAATAGATAGCTAAAGATAACTGCAATACCTGCCATCATTATCCAAAAGTAAGGTATTCCTCCAACAGTATCATGTAATTCTGTTGGAACCCAATCAGGAACATCTGGTAAATATTCAAAAGTATCTCCTGAAAAACCTCCTTCTGTAATTAAACATCTCTCTTCTGTCCATTCTGATTCTTCAATATAGATATTTTCTAATTCACACCATTTTAGTCCGCCTTCTTCATCAACACATCTTTGTTCTGTCCATTCACTTGCTAAAATATGTTCTCCTTCTAATTCACAAAATTTAAGCTCCTTACAATCTAATGGTTCATTTGAATATCCAAATGGACATGTTTGAGAAGTAACTGGTACAATAACCATATCTGGACCATCACAGGTATAACAGTTTAGTGTATCAGAAGAATCTTCATCTGGTGGTGTTGTAGATTGTGGTAAACATTCTCCATTACTGCATCCATCTGAACAAGTTTTGCTTAAACTATCATAACCTAATGAATCTGATGGATCACAGAAATATTCTCTTAAGGTATTTTCTCCTATACAAGCGTCTTGAGCTTTTACAACATCATTTATTTTGATTGATCCTTTAGTATAATATACTTGACCTCCATCTGTGTCTTCACAAACCAAAGTAGTAACATCTGCTTTACATCTTCCATCGACACATTCATAACCATCTCCGCAGCTCATAGACATTCCATCATAACCTGCTGGATCGGATGAGTCACAGAAATATTCTCTTAAAGTAGTTGAGCCAATACATGCATCTGTTGCTTTTTTTACATCATTGACATAAACAGAACCTTTTGTAAATTTAGTTTGTCCTCCATCTGTATCATAACAAGTAGCTTCACTTGAAATAATACATCTTCCGTCAGAACATTCATAACCTGTTCCGCAGCTTAAAGTTTTAATTACATAATCTTCTGCAGTTGAAAGATCACAAACATATTCTCTTACAGAAGTTGTAGAAGCGCATGAATCTGTTCCTTTCTTAACTCCTCCAATATAAAGAGTTCCTTTTATTAATTTATTCTCTCCTTGATCAGTATCATAACAAGAAAGTTCACTTTCTGGCTGTAATTGAACATTTAAAGTAACAGGAGCAATTCCTGGTCCTGCTGTTACATAATCAGTATAAGAATTATATCCAGATTTAGATACAGTGACTTGATCGCTTCCGCCATCTATAACAATAAGATTATATGAACCATCTGATGCAGTTAATGCAGTTTGGGTTCTGAAAGTAACTTTTGCAAAAGAGATTGGAGTTCCAAATATTTTATCACTTACTTTTCCAGAGATTAGCCCTTGTCCTTCTGCTTCTGGAGGAGCTGTTGTTGCACAAGAAGCATCGCTTGACCAATCTACCCATGTTCCGCTAACACATCTTTGTTTTATTCCATCTTGAGTTGGACTGCATCTATATGTTCCTTCTACACATGATGCAGTAGACTCTACACATTTTCCATTATAACATATTTCTCCATAATTTCCACAGTTTATTGAAGTTGAAGTTCCAGATAAACCGCTGCAATAATATTCAGTAAGATAATTTCCAGAACAACTATCAGTATAAGAGCCAGTAGCTATTGTTACAGTTCCTTTTGTATCCCTATCTATTCCGCTATCTGTATCTGTGCATGCAGAAGTTGTCGATGCTATACAAACACCATTTGAATAAGTATAACCTGATTCACAATCACAACTTGTTTTATATCGTCCATCTGATATTTGAGTGCAAGTAGTACAATCAAAATGTTGAGATTCTAAAGAAGATTTAATAGATGTACATTCTGATAATGTATCTCTATACTCTGAGAGTACAGCAAAAAGATTTGAGTTAGAAAATATGAAAATTGCAATTATAATTAATGCTCCTATTAATAAGGTATTTTTATTTTTTTTCATTTTTTGTCCTCTATTAAATTATAATAATAAAAATCCCCTCAAAGAGGGGAAATAAGTTTATTTCCAATATGTTGCTATAGCATACTGAATAAGGCTTGCTGCAATACCTGCTGATAGCATTGTTCCTAGAGTAACTCCAACAACTGGGACTGATATGTCCATTGCTGGTAATTTACCAACTAGGCCTGCAATCATTGGTGTTGCCCAAACAACTCCAGTACCTAATACAACTACTTTTCCTATAGCCTTTGGCTTTGTAGGTATCATTTCTGCCATTTTTGGCACCTCCTAATTTGTTATTGGGGTCGCTTTGCCCCACATAACAACCTTAATAAGTGATTGTCAAAGAAACGCTTTGTTTTTTGACAATATTATTAAAGTCGTTGAATATTACTTCCTGGTAAATATATAAGTTAATGCAACAAATATTAATAACATGAATATTGATTCTTTTAACACGGGAAAGTATGATGGTTCTTGTATAGTTTCTGGAACACAAAGTTTTGGATTGTCTTCTGCAGGAACATATCCTTCTTCACATACGGTTCTTGGTGCGATGTAAGGCCAGATGTTTTCATTGAATTGTGTAAATAAAAAAACCAATACAATTACAACAGCCACTAATTGATTTGCTTTCAATATATCAACCATCCTTTTTTTCTTAGTAAATTGATTATAAGATCTGATAAACTTGCAGCGATGATAACAATTAAAACCAATTTCCAGTCAAAAGAGAATGGAATTGTATAAGGCGCTAACAATTTCCAAACTGCAAAAAATACTGCTGCTCCAACCAATCCGATTTTTATTGAATTTTTTGCATCCATTTTGATCATAAAAGGGCAACCGCAGTTGCCCCAAGCTTATAGAGGTTTTGTTCAGAGCCGTCCCTCCATGAGTTTAAATCAGTCCATACTTGACTGCTAATGCAGCTGTATTTGCTAAGATGTGCAATAATATAGCTGCTGTAAGTTTTTGTTCTTTAATTACTAAATAACATGAAACCATTGAAAAGATGAAAATTGTGATGATAGGAGATAATGTAACTTTGGAATGAAATACTGCAAAGATAACAGAAACTGCTGTTGCAACTCCAATAAGCCCTAATGATAATACCCTTAGTGATTTTGGTTTATTGAATAATCTATTTGATAACTGTGCAAGACCTTCAAACAACCTTCCATGAAAGAAAGATGTTTCAATAAAAGGAATAACAATTGTCCAGCCAACCCATGTCATTGCTACGCTTCCTGCAAGAATAGGTAATGCAGACATCTCTTGAACTCCTGAAAACAATGAAAAAGTTTCATTAAAGAAAAACACTTTAGTCATAGCATTGATCAATAAGAATATTGCATAACCAATTATTGCTAAAAATAATGAATTAGTTAACTTCTCTCCTTTTCTGTTGAATGGAAATGAAATATGTGGGTCTGAAATATACCATATGAAATCTACTGTCAATAATGCTAAGTATATTATGGCCATATCTCTATCATAAAGAAAGAGAAAAAAAAGTAATAAAAAGCCGATATACTTGAAGTAGGTGTTCCCTATGATATGTTTTGCCATTTCAGGAATCACCCAGTAGTATATACCGTATAATTCACTTCGTATATTGTTCCAATATCATTTCCCAAGTTGTCTTCAAAATCTAAACTCATCTCTCTTGTCTGTGTATGTCTATAATAATCTCTGTCAATATAGTACAATATATAGTTGCCTCCTTCAGTGCTTGGAGATATTAACAAGTTCAAAGATTTCTTTTCATCAACTAGGCCTGCTATCTCAAAACATTTTATTGTGTTTGATGAAGAGCTTAATGGTAAGAAATCTGGTTTGTTTATTGTTTTCCCTTCATTAACTATTGGTGGTTCAGATTGGTTTCCTGATGTATATTCAACACATACAGCTGGCTTTCCAATTGGTGAAAAAGCTTCATCAGCTGGAACTGCATAATCACATCTTATATTATAGTAATTTGAAGCATTTGTTGTCTGAGGTGCTGAATCAGTTATTTTTGTGTTGTCTAATGTGTTCCAACAAGCTAGGAAATCTGTCATATTTGTTGCATCTTCATTTGCAGATTTATAGATCCTATATGCTTCTCCCATCTCAGAAGATGAAAAAGCTGATTTACAAGGAGCAGTAAAGGTATCTTTAGCTGCATAATATGAAGAGGAATTTATTGCATAAAATACTTCAACTTCATCTGCGTTAGGAGTAAGAGTTATTGCTGATCCATCAACAAATAATCCTCTGTCCTGTCCATTTATTAAAACTCTATGATATTCATTAGTAACATCATTTCCAGGTATTAAAGCATCTTCAACTCTTCCTACGGTCATAGTTGTACGATCAAAAAGGCATAGTTCTTGACCATCAACTGATGGGCCTGCTGCTTCTGTTCTTAACCAACCAGAAAACTTATCTCCTATACCTCCAACATTTAAAGCAAGAATTACGACAGCGATGATTATAATAGTAGTTATATCAATTCGACGTTCTGACATTTTTTGACCTCCATTTTAAAAAATAAAAATAAAAAAGAAAAAAATTTGTTTAGTCTGGACCTGCTATTGCATACTCATAGATGTAGTTCTGATCTTCTGCTCCAAGTTGAGTACCAACATTGTCTTCATATCCCATTTCCATCTCTCCAGTTAGAGTATTTTCAAACCAGTCTTGGTCAATTAGGAATACAGAAATGTTGTTGTCATAGTGTGGTGCAGTGTATGCTGTTCCTGTATCAGCTACGTCTAAGTGCAACTTAAAGTCATATTGGTTGCTAGACATAATTGATGAGAATTCATAACATCTCATTGTGTATACAGTTTCTTGTAGGCTCAATGAAGAAGGTTTAGCCACTGAAGGATAAACATTTCCATTTCCATCAAGAACTTCAACAAGGTCCCATGATGATTCGTTGTATTCAACACACATAGCTGGCTTTGCATAAGGTGAGAAAGCTTTTCTATGTATACCAGTCAATCTGCAATCTACATTATAGTTGTCTCCCCATTCAATATCTTCTGGAGCTGTACCAGTGTTCTCTGTTCCATCATCATGTGATAGACATAGAACGTTTGTAGAAAGATTTACTGTATGGTCTTCGTTTGTTGTGTTGTACAACTTATAAGCTTCGTTGTCCAGTGTTGGATCGCCAGTTGTAAAGTCAGATTTGCAAGGTACTGAGAATTCTTGTCTTGCAGTGTATACAAATGGTAACACTGTTGGTGCTGCTGTAGAAGCGTTTTCTCCATAGAAGATTTCTATATTATCTCCTGGTGAAACTTCCATAGAAGCTCCGTCTGATTTATAGCCATAGTCTACTCCATTAACATATACTTTCGCATAATGCGCTGGAACAGTTGCTGTTGGATCCCACATGATTTCCATTGGACCAATAGTCATAGTTGCTCCGTCGTGTAGACATGGTAGATCGCTTCCCCCAGTGCTTCCGCCTGAAGTAGGTGCGAAGAAACCTTTAACTGTGTCTCCTAAACCGCCAACGTTCATAACAACAAGTGCAATAAAAATTACACCTATGCCAGCTGGTGATTTAAGAAATTTTACTAAATCGTTTGCCATTTTGGCACCTCGGTTTTTTAGATTTTTATGGTCAGTCCTGTTTTGCGCTTGTGCCAAAGAAGATTACTTCAAGTAGAACTAATTGTAATAATATAATAAGCATGATTTAATTTTTGTAATTGTAATCGGGTGTCTGCAAGAGGTTCTTCCCTGGGCTTCGACGAGACTTAGCCAATAAGTCTCTAGCACCAAGACCTCATACCAATATAGGAGGCTAACCCTATATTTTAATTTATAGATTACGGATTATAAAGCATATTCCGTAACCTTAAGAAATCTATAACTAAACTTATATATAAAGGTATCTATGGCCGAAACATTTATATAGTAGTTATCCCTCTCTATAAAAAATAAGGGTTATTTAATAGTTGAAATATACTATTTTTAAAAAAGAGATCAAACAAAAAATGCCAGAAGAGGATTATAACCAAAATGATATTTCTCTCATTGATGAATTTATTTTTCATGTAAAAGTAAGAGAAGGTGGCGGCAAACCAGGAAATCCTTCTTTAGAAATAACAATACCTAAATGGTTTTGTGAAAAAAAAGGAATTAGGTTAGGAGATATTATAAAACTTAAATTTGAAGGATTTATATCCAAAGGAGGGAAAAAAGATGAAAGAAGAAAAAAATAAGATAGTTGAATATGTTAAAGTTTCAATTATAGTTATTTTATGTTTTGCAACTTTAATAAAGATATATCATAATAAGGGTGTAAATGAACAGCAGCAAATAGAGATTGATATGTTAAAAGAAAATATGGATGGATATTTAACTGAAAATAATGCTTTGATGATGAATGATAAACTAACAGAAAAAATAATGACTATTTGGATGACGACCTTAAATGAAACAGGATTTAATCGATTACAAGATTTCTTTGATCAAGGTAATACATGGTGTTTAAATTATCAAGATATGACTTTTGCTAAATCTTTATATGCAGATGAATATAGGTATCCTGGACAAATCATGGTATTAAGATATATAGATCCAGATCCAATTGATCCAATGAGTACAGAAAGATTCGTTGCATTATATAGAGATGGACAAGTTAAATGTTATAATGAAATAGCTCCATTAACAGAAATGGAATGTGAAAGACTTTGTGCTTCAGAGGTGCCACAATGAAAAAAATGAATAAAAAAACAAATGTAGATCTAACTGCAGTATTTATTGCAGGAGCATTAATTGGTATTTTTGGGACAATGGTAGTATATAATCTTTTTATAATGAATGATAAAGAAGTTATACCATTATGTGAAGAAGGACAAAAAAGATGTAATCCTGAACAAAATGGAATTATTCAGTTATGTGAAGATAATGAATGGATAGACACAGAAGATAAATCTGATTTTTGTATCCCTACAGATTGTGGAGATACAGATTTTAAACAGATTATTTTTGCGCATAGTCTAAGTTGTCCTCATTGCAGGAATATGATGCCTATCATTGAAGAATTAGAAGCAGAAGGATATGAATTTTATTGGGCAGAAGGAGGATCAATAAGTGGAAAAAGTGTACATGACTGCTATTCAGAAGTTATGACTGGGTATGTTCCTCAATTTATATGCAGCAGCAATAAAGAAACAATAGGTGGAGCAATGCCTAAAGAAAATCTAGTTGCATGGATAAATGAGAAATGTGGAGGGTAAAAATGAAAAAATTAATTTTTTTGATTATATTTTTGATTACAGTATCATCTGTATGTGCTTCAACAGTAAGCATACAAATCCCATTTAGATATAAATATGGGCCATATAATGATACACATACTTATTTTGAATTGATTAATAGAATAAATAGTTACCCATATAAATTAGTATCTTGGCCAAATGGATCAAGTGATGATCCAGAATGGGATTTTACTTATCACTTTGATACAGAAGAAGTATGTAATGATACATGTAATTGTGGAGTTACAGGAACTTCAGGATATAATTGGAGTGAAGATCTGTATAATATGTCTCATAATCTTGAATTGATGATTGAAACCTTTAATGAAACAAATAATCTAACACAAGAATTCATTGCAAGTAAAGATTTAATTGAAGATCTTGGAAGGTGCAGAGGAAGGATTGAAGAGTTAGATAATTCATCAAAATTGATGTTAACAGAAAAAGAAGCTATTCAAAATGAACTTAATCATTATAGACCTTTTGAAAACCAATATAATACCTGTCAATCTGAATTAAGAGAAGTACAAGATGAAAAAACAACAGCTTATGGAATTGGATTTGCAATAGGTGCTGGTTTGATTTATATTGCTTTTGGAAGAAAAAAGCAAGTAGAAGAAACAGATGAGGTTATGGAATAAATGGCAGATGATCCAACAAATCCTCCAATAATTGTAGCTACTAAAGATGAAAAAGACATCTTGATGAGTATTGCAATAAGAGCAAAGGATTTTGATGAGATTAAACTTAATGCAATAGATAAACATCTTCCTAAGATAGAAAGAATCTTAAAATTGCTTAGAAGATTTGGATGGGTTGAAAAAGATAGGAAGATAGTGCAAAGTTTTAATGCATTATGTTTATATAATTTAGGAGGAAAATGTACTAATTCAGAAAAGGCTATCCAAGATACTTGTAATGAAACTATAAGAGCAATGTGTAAATTCTATAAAAGAAGATACAAATATAATTTTAATGTTAATCAGATAACTATTGAATCAATTCCAGGTATTAGAAGTTTGGATTAATATGGATGAAAAAAATAAAAAATGGAAGTTGAAAATATTTATATGGTTCATATTTACAGAACCAATAAGAGTAGTTAAAGAATTTTTTGTAGATTTATTCTATGGAGTTACAAAAAAAAGTCCTTCAAAAACAATGATTATATTTTATTTAGTTTTATTATTTTTTACAATATTTGCTGAAAATAGATTTGCAAGTATGTTATGTTTGATTGCTTTAATATTCCTTATATTAAGACATATATACAAAAGTGGAGTTTATATCCACAGATGGAGGGAGGTAAATAATAAGAAAATAGGAGGGAATAAAAATGGTTGAATGGAGTACTTATATAGGATGGGGAATACTGATTGGATTAGTTCTTCTTATAGTAATAGGAAAGGTAGTACAATGGTTAAAATTAAGAAAAGGAACTATCCAAATTAAGAAGAGACAAGAAGTTTCAGTTCCTTTGCCTGATGAGATAGATCTTGAAGAGATAGACAATGTAGAATTCTTTAAGCATCCAGAAGCAAGAAATGTAAAAGATGTGACAACTGATGCAATAAGATTACTAAGAAATAAAAGAGATGTGATTAAAGCAGATATTGAAAAAGAAAGAAGAAATATGCTTGAAGAGCTTAATCAAGTAAAGAAGACACAAAAAGAGATTTATAGTATGCTTGAACTTTTGATTGGCTACTACAAAGATCTAAAAAGAAAAGAAAGAATTCTTCAGGTAAGCGTATCAGGATTGATGCAAAATGGAAACGGGAAAAAGAAATAAAATAATTTTTTTTGTTTGTTTGATGATATTGGGGGTTGTGTTGATTTACATTGGTTTAACAATGGAAACACCAGAATCTATACCAAAAGAAGGAACAATATGTACATCTGATGGAGGGTGTGTACCAAATGCACCAGATTACATCCCAAATGAGATTAAACAAGAAATTGAGGAGGTTATAAAATGAAAAAACTATTAGGAATTTTGATGTTATTGATTTTGATTCCAGGAGTTTTAGGATTAACTTTAGTTGATGAAAATCCTGGAGATTCAACAACAATAACAGACACTAGTTCTTCAACACCTTTTAATATAACAACTGCTGAAACATTAAGCAGCGGATTTGTATATATTGATAGTGTTGGTTATGGAATGAGTTGTGCAGGAACAATTTGTAATTTAGATAAAGATCTAAGTGCTAAATTAGAGTTAGATACAGTGCAGTATTATTTCCAGATAAGTGATGGAGGTCCTTTAGAGACATTTCCAGCAGCTGGTTATTATGAAGCAACTGTTGATAGAGATCCAGCACAAGTACAGAATTTAGTTGTAAGCTCTGCTTCTGAAACAGCATTAGATTTAAATTGGGATGCAAATACAGAAGGGGATATTGATTACTATAATGTATATGAAAATTCAACAGGAACTTTTATAGTTATAGATACAACAACAGATAATAATTATACAGATTCTGGATTAACTACAGGAGTAGAATACTTTTATCAGGTTTCTGCTGTCGATACACAAACTAATGAAGGATTAGTTAGTGCTATTGACAGTGGAATCCCCCAAGATACAACTCCACCAGCAGATCCAACAATAGATCCTGTTTCAGGTTCAGTTGTAACTACAACACCAACAATAACAATAACTTATGCAGAAGAAGTATATGATGCTAGAATATATGCAGGAACAACAGAATTTGCTGCTCTAGGAGATGATACATCTGCACCATATGAATATACATGGAATCCAACTTTATTGGATAATGCATTGTATATATTTAACATAACTGCAGAAGATTCATATGGAAACAGAGGAAGTTATATGTATACATTAAGTACAACTTCAGGAACTGTTGATATTATAATTGGAGATGAACCACCATTATATATCAATATTGTAGAAGATTATCCAGCAGCATATGACCCAATATATACAACTCAATTAGATATTGATTGGACAGATGATGTAGCAATAGATACTGTAACAATAAACTTTGATGAAGTTGATTATGTATATGGAATAGATCCAGAAGTCACTGTTGTAGGAGATACATATACAGCTTCTTTCTTAGGATTAGATGCAGGAATACATAATTATTCATGGACAGCAAGTGATACAAAAGGACAGGAAAATATGACTACAGAACAAATATTTACAATAAATAAGGCAGATCCAGGCATTGCAATAATATTTGATCCAGTAAGTCCTGTATCAGAATATACAGAAACTAATGCAACCTGTTCAGCATTATCTGCTGCAGAATTATACAGGAATGAAGTATTATTGACTGGATTAGAAGATATAGCAACATTAGATGCAGGAACTCATGAATATAATTGCACAGTAGCAGGAGATACAAACTA
>JAHWIB010000041.1 GCA_019322815.1 Candidatus Woesearchaeota archaeon
AGGAGCACAACCTGCAGATCCTCTTGCAGTGGCAATGGGCGCATATCAAAGTACTCCTGGTGGTCAAGGTCAACAAGGAGCACAACCTGCAGCAACAGTAAATACTCAAGCACAAACTACTCCAGTAGGAGGACAAAGTCCACAACCTTCAAGTGCAAGACCTAGTGCTGCTGCACAAACTCAGAATTTAGGACCAAGACCTGCAACAAGGGCACAAAGGATGACATATCCTACTTCTACTGGTCAAACGATACAAAATACACTTAGTTCTATGAATCCACAGAATTTAGAAGAAGAAATTAGAATGAATGATGTTAATCAAAAACTTAAAGGTAAATATAATGAATTAGATGCAATGGTAACAAAGGCAACCCAACAGCAAATGGTAAAGCCTGGAGATTTATTAAATTCTTTATTAAGTGCAGTTGGATCAATCAGAGATCAATATATAGAGCTATATGAAAAATATAAAAAATATGAAGAAGGAGATATCACTTTATCTGATTATTCTTCGTTTTTAGATCAATATATGATAAATTTTACAAAACAAGATGCTAAATTAAGTGCAATGCCTTTTGTTTTTGAAGAAGCAAAAACATATCAAAGGGCTAATAAGGCTGCAAATGAAGCTTTATGTGCTGATTTTAATGCAAAAGTTATGGAAATAAAAGATATGTTTGATAAAGATAGAATTAATGTTGATGTATATATATATAAATGGGCTGCTGAAATACAAAAAAGATTAAGCACTAGCAGAGACCAATCAGCTGCAAGAACAAAAGTACAAACACTTTATTCTAATCTTGTTCCAGATGTACAAGATCTTAATCAGGATCATCCACACTGGTTAAAGAGATCATTAGAAAGAAGAACTCATGAAGTTTATTTAGGTTCTACTCATACTGCATTTACTAATGAAAGAGTATTAGATTTAATGAAAGAGGCAGCAGATCAATTAGGTATTGAAGGATTACCTAAACATATTCAAGAATTAGAAAAAGATTCTAAAACACTTGATTTAGTAATAGATAGTTATGAAAGAGAATCTAAAATTATAGCACAAGGAGAATCTGTTATGAGATGGATACAGCAAATGCAGATGGATCAAGCTAGAAAAGATCAAATGACCCAGGAATTAACTGCTGCTAGTCAAGATGCAGCTGTATTAGGAGAAAGAGCAAGAAAAGCAGAAGATGAAGTACTTAGACTTGATGATAGAGTAAAGAGGTTAGAAAAATCAGGATTAGTGAAACTTATTGGAGGAATTATTGGAGGAATTGCAACAGCTGCTGGATTAATCTTAACATTATACTTACCACTTAGAACAGAAGAAATAAGAGGAGAAAAAGATGCTGCTATTTTAGCAAAACAAAAAGCTGATGCAGACAAAACAAAAGCAGAAGAAAAAGCTACATTATTGAGAGAAGAAAGAGATGAAAAATCAGCTGAATTAGTAAAATATGGTGAACTTGGCACTTTAGAAGAACTAGCTAAAAGAGAAGATGATTTTAATGTTTTAAGAGGAGAAAAAGCAGCAGCTGAAAGAAGAGTAACAGAATTGACAGGCGAGATAGAAGGATATAAAACCAAATTAGAAAAATATGCAGGCATTGATGCAGAAAAGGCAAAAGAAACAAAGAAAATTATGGATAAGTTAAAGGAAGAGAAAAAAGCTGCATTAGCAGAAGTTGATGGTTTAAAGGGAAGGATAGATGCTGCTGTTGCAGCACAGCAAAAAGCTGAGGAAGCAAGAGATGCTGCTATTTTAGCAAAACAAAAAGCTGATGCAGATAAAGCTGAAGGAGAAAAAACATTAGGAGTTTATACAAAAGTAGGTACTCCTAAACAAGTTAAAGCACTTTTAGAAGGAAAAACAGATTTAGCTGCAGTATTAGCTGATGCAAACTTCAGAGCAAAAAAATATCAAGAAATGAAAGAAGGTTATGATGCTTTAACAGCAGAAAAAGAAACAGCAGAAAAAAATGCTGCAAAATATAAAAAAGAAAGAGATGAAAAAGGAGCTGAATTAGCAAAATATGAAGGTCTTGATCTAGAAAAATTAAAAAACTCACAAGAAGTTATTGATGGTTTAGAGGCAGAGAAAAAAGCTGCATTAGCAGAAGTTGATGGTTTAAAGCAGAAATTAGATGAAGCTAAATCAGCTAATCCTGCTAAAGTTACTGAATTAACTGATAAGTTGAATGCAGCTAATGAAAAAGTTGGTCAATTAACAGCCACATTAGATGCATATGATGAAGCAATTAAAGATAAGATAAAAGCAGATGGAACAGTTGATCCTAATGTTGTTTCAGCTGGTGCAGGAGTTATTGCATTAAAATTAAGAGGTTACATGAGTGAAGGTAGTGTAGATGATTTTATAAAAGCAAAGGCAAGAGTTAAAGAATTAGAAGAGGAATTAGCTAATATACCAAGTGCAGGAGCAGATCCTGCTAAAGTTACTGAACTAGAAAGAAAATTAGCACAATCTAAAAAAGAACTTGTAGATATGCAAAAAAAATTAGAAGAAGCTAATAGAAATAAAGGAAGAGTTAAAGTTGGAACAGGACAGCCAGCTGCGGCTAAAATAACAAAACCTAAAGAACAAAAACCTATTGATATGGATAAGGTTGATCCAAAATTACTAGATGAGATTCTGGATATTATTGAATAAAAATTATATTATTATATTTGTTCCTTGAGTTATGGTTTTTGTCTAAAACCAAACATATGAAATGTTAGTCATTTCAAAGTTTCAGAATTGTTTCACAATTCCGAAACCTTTTTAAATAACTACTATTGGATAGTGATAAGGTACTTAATATTGGGTAGAGGAAAATAAAATGGATTCATATAAAGCTAATGATTCTTTGGATAACCAAGTTAATAGTGTTTATAGACAAAGACCTAAGATGGGTTTTTTTAAGAAATTAGTTGCAGGTGTGACATTATTAGCAACTACTTTGTGTTCATGTGTAAGATATGATCTTCATTATGTTCCAAGCCCTGATAGTATGGCACAGCAAGTTACTGATTACCAAGATAATTTAGATAATATCGCTGCTGCTGATCCGATGAAGATGTATGATCCAGCAACAAAAAAATATGATGCTAATAAAGTAAAAGAACAAGTTGGAAAACAGACTGAAAAAGATGCTTCTGGAAAAAAATATAAGAATTTATCTGGTTATAAATTAGACCAACTTTTAGCTGTAAAAAAGGCTTTAGAAGTATTAACAGAAGAAGCTGAAAAATTATATACTGATGAAACAGATCCTGCAAAAAAACAAGAAAGAAAAAAAGAATATGATGAGTTATCTAAATTAAAAGACAGCCACCAAAAGGTTTTAAAGAGATATCATGCATTAGGTTATGCTCAACCTGGTGCAGATAATCTAGATAGGCAAAGAAATATTTTAGCTCTTGAAGTCCTTGCATATAGTGCAGAAGATTTTGATAAATGGGAAAAATTAGTTAAGCAAAGAAAAAGATTAGGAGGGCTTGGTGATTCAAGTGAATATAGTTCTCTTGCTTTGCAGTATCCTGATGAAGTTAGAGAAGCACATGGTGTTCGTGAACAAGTAGTTGCTGCAAGCAAAGAAAGAAGAAAACAATGGTGGAAAAAGAACTGGTGGTGGGTAACTCTTCTAGCTGTAGGAGGAGCTTGCGCTGCTGCTCAAGATGATGAAGGAAATAGCGGAACTGCAGGAGATATTGGAGGAGAAGATGGAGGACCTGGAGGAAAAGGTTTAACAGGATTTAGATTTTAAAATGAAAAATAAAATTTTAATCGGAATATTTGCATTTATTTTTGTAATTTTAAGTACAGTTGTTTATGCTGACATACCTGTAGATTATACATTAAGAGAAGCAACTGTTTTAGATTCAGGAGATATTAGCTATACAACAAATCCTGTTACTAATGTTAATGTGATTGGTTATGCCTGCGCTGATGAAAACTGCAATGATATTACAGGAGCAGCTTTATGGGATTTAAATTCAGGAAGTTCAGATGTTATTCAAATAACATATCCTACTGATCTGCCGGCAAGCGGTTATTATGCTGTGTTTTTCTACAAAGAAGGATATATTCCATATGAAATTAGATCATGGTGGCATGGAACTGCTGGAGTTCAGTCAAGCACTGCTTATCTAAGCAAAAAAGATGTTGGAAGAGCACCAATAGACAGTTTTAATGTATTAAATGAAGTGCAGCCTAATATTCCTTTAGTTATGGAAATTGATGCAGCATTAGATGGAGCTACTTATGCAGCACTTCATGAAGCAGGACCTGTAGGTTATACACCATCTGAATTAATACAGCATTATTCTGTTGAAACGAGAATTACATTAAAGGTTTATGATGAAGATGAATCAGTTGTTTATGAAGAAGAAGGAACAATAGATATACCCTACAGCGGTTCTGCAAAAGTTAATTTTATATGGACTCCTGAAGAAAGCGGAGATTACAGGGCTGTTGTAAGTACTTTTGTTACAGATGCAAAATTTCTTACAAGCGAAGAGCAGGAAGCATCAAGTGAATTTCATGTGATAGAAGAAGATCCTAAAGATATGTGCTATACTTTATTGAATGATTTAAAGATTTCAAACCAATTCCCTCATTCAGATGAAACAATAACAATTAGCGGAAGCAAAATAAGCAATTATGCTGATGATAATTATATTTTAACTGCTATTCCTACTGAATTAGTTTTACAAGTACTTGATGACAGCGGAGCTGTTGTTTATTCAGAAACATCAAGTGAAGATGCAAATGATAATGTTGTTGACAAAGAAAGTTTTGAATTTGAATGGACTCCTGACCAAGAAGGATGGTATGATATATTAGTTACAGGAGCAGGAAGCAGCAATTTATGCACTGGATTATCTAACCTAGATGAAACTGAAAGAATAAAAGTATATGTTTCTGGGGCTGCTCCAGCAAGCGCGCCTGTTTTAGAAGGAATTCCTGATTATGATTTAGAAGAAGGGGAAGCAATTGGTTTAGTGGAAGAAGATGAAGATCTTAGATCAATCCCTCTAATTGATTTATGGAGTTTTACAACTGATGCAGATACAGCTGATGAAGATTTAAGATTTAGTATTGTAAGTCAAAGCAATGAAGATTTAACTTTATGTTCAATTGATTCAAATAGATATATTGGATGCAGCACAACAAACGGACATGGTTATTCTGAGGTTACTGTAGAAGTTTCAGACGGAGAAAATAGTGATAGAGATAGTTTTAGAATTACTGTAAACAAAGTTACAGAATCTCCAATAATTGGAAATGTCCCTAATATAGAATTGAAAAAAGGAGGAAGTGTTTCACTTGATTTAGATGATTATGTCACTGATGATGATCCAGTCAGTGAAATAAGCTGGAGGGTTTCAGGAGCTGAACATGTTGAAGTTAGTATAGATCCAATATCTCATGTTGCAATATTTTCAGCAAAAGATGATGAATGGGACGGACAAGAAGAGCTTGTCTTTACTGCAACAGATTCAGACGGATTAACTGACAGTGATATTTGTGTTGCAACTGTGCTTAATAAATTAGAAGAAGGCGCTGAAAGAAATGAACTTGCAATATCAAGAGTTATGATGAATGATATAATTAATAGTGAGGATATTTTACAATTAAATATAAAATTTGACAACCGCGGAAACCAGGATCTAGAAGATATAAGAATTAGTGCAACAATTTTAGATTTAGATGTTTATGACTCAGAAGGCCCTTTTGATCTTGACGAAGATGAGCAAACAATAAAGAATTTGTTTTTGATAATGCCTGAATATGCTGAACCTGGTTATTATTATGTCAGGATAAGCGTCAGCAATAATAAAGTTAGAAGGGTTATTTACAGAGAATTTATCATTGAATAATAGTTATTATTAGTAGTCACTTATGAATGCTAAAAAAACCAAAAGATTTATAAATAAGCTGGTTTTAACAATAATAAATATTCATATAGGGGGTAAATTCAAATTAATATGGAAGTTAGAGGAGGAAAAAATGAAAGCAAACAGATTTAAGATTTTAAGTGTACTAGCACTATTTTTAATAGGCTTCCTAGCTGTTTCTGGAATAGCAAATGCGGACAGCGTGCCTGTTACTATCGAAGAAGTTAAAATAAATGGAGATGTATTTGACTTAGTTGGAGATGAACTAAGAGGAGATTTAGTAAGAGACGATGAGTTAATAGTCAAAGTCAAAATAAATGCTTTAGCAGATGATAATAATGTTGTTGTAAAAGCTGAAATCGACGGCTTAGACCATGATGAAGACCAGGCAGAAGATGAAACTGATCCATTTAGTGTAAAAGAAGGCAGAAGCTACTGGAAAACATTGAATTTAAAACTCCCTGACAGAATGGATGTTGATCAATATGCTTTAAGAATTGAAGTTTCTAACAGAGCTGATGATGAAGAAGTTGAAGTTGTTGCTATGCTTGATGTCACAACTCCAAGAGATGCAATGACTATAAAAGATGTTGTTTTAAGCCCTGAAGAATTTGTTAAAGCTGGCAGAGCATTGCTTGCAAATGTCAGAGTTAAAAATGTTGGTGAAAAAGACCAAGATGGTGTAAGAGTTAGAGTAAGCATCCCTGATCTAGGAATAAGCGACTCTGACTGGATTGATGAAATAGAAGCTGAAGATTCAGTAACAAGCGAAGAACTATATATGAGAATACCACAATGCGCTGAAGCTGGCGACTATGAAGTTGTTGTAACTGTTGAATATGATGATGGTGATGAAGAAGTAGAAACAACAGAATTAATAACTGTTGTTGAAGGTGATATGTGTGATATTGGTAGTGATGAAGATGCTGGCCAGACTATAATCACAGTAGGCAGCGATGTTCAAGAGGTTGTTGCTGGTGAAAGTGGAGTTGTTTACCCAGTAAGTTTAAGCAATACAGGCAGTACATCTAGAACTTATCAGATAGCTGTTCAAGCTGGCGATTGGGCTGATGTAAGAGTAAGTCCAAATGTTGTTGTTCTGGATTCAGAAGAAACAAAGATGGTCTATGTCTATGTATCTGCTAAAGAAGATGCAACACCTGGAGTACAAACATTTGGTGTAGAAGTAAAAAGCGGAGATGAAGTATTGCAGGAAGTTGTTTTAAGCGCCAATGTTGCTGAACCAACAGATACAGGATCAAGTTTAAAGAGAGTATTAGAAGTTGGCTTAGTTGTTTTGGTCATAGCACTAGTTGTAGTTGGACTAGTTGTTGGATTCAAAAGACTAAAAGAAGACAGCGAAGAAGTTTCTGAAACTGGCGAAGAACAAACTTATTATTAATTTTTTTTAAAAATTATTTTTATTATTCTTATATTCTATCATCAAAAAGATTTTTAATAAACCTATTATTTCTATATGTAATGATAGTTATTATTGGAGGGGGGCCTATAGGCTGCTTTGTAGCAAGCTTGTTAGCTGAAAAAGGACTAGATGTATGTGTATATGAAGAACATGATAGTATAGGCAAGCCAGTGCAGTGTACAGGCATTGTGACAGGCAAGATAAAAGAGGTTATCTCATTAAAAGATGAATTTATAGTAAATAGATTAAGTAAAGTTAAGGTTAATTCTTTGAATAATTCTGTTGATCTAGAGCTTTCTGAAGAAATTGTTTTGGATAGGGTTGGATTTGACCAGTATCTAGCTGAAAAAGCTGCTTCTAATGGGGCTAAAATTGTTTTGAACCATAAATTTACAGGCATTGAATTAGGAGATGCTATTTTTCTTGATAAAGAAAAAGATGAGATTATAAAAGTAAAAGCTGACAAGATAATTGGAGCAGACGGCCCTTTGTCTTGTGTTGCAAAGTCTTCTGGAATATTTGGAAACAGAGAGTTTTATACTGGAATCCAGGCAAGAATCAAAGGAAAATTTGATTCTGGTAGTTATGAAACTTATTTTGGCAGTACTTGTCCTGATTTTTTTGGGTGGGTTGTGCCTGAATCTGATGAAATTGCAAGGATTGGAGTTGCTTCTAGAGATAATGCAAAAGAATATTTTGATAGTTTTTTGAAATCAAAAGGTTTTTCTGAGGAAGATATTATAGATAAACAAGGCGGATTAATACCAATTTATGATAAGAAAGTTATAGTTCAGAAGAACAATATATTTTTAGTAGGAGATGCTGCATGTCATGTAAAAGCAACAACAGGGGGTGGATTAGTTCCTGGTTTAAAAGCTGCTTCTATATTAGCTGATTGTATTATCAATGATAAAAATTATGAAAAAGAACTGAGAAAATTAAACAAAGAAATGAGGATTCATTTGAAAGCAAGGAAGATGTTAAATAATTTTTCAGACAAGGATTATGATAAATTGATAAATTTGGTAAATAATGAGAAGATTAAAAATATATTAAAAGAAAATAATAGAGACAGTCCATTTAGTATTTTAAAAAAGGTTATTTTTGCTGAGCCTAAACTGCTGTTATATATTAAAAATTTTACAAGTATTTTTTCTTAGATTATAAGAAAATATTTATAAATGACCTCTAGTTTAAGAGTATTTAAGGGGTGTAATTAATGGATGATGATAAAAAAGATTCTGATGATGAATTATCAATAGATCAAAATACTGAAATAAAAGAAGAAACTGAAAAACCAGATAAAAATCAAGAAAAGATTGAAGAATCTGAAGAAGAAAGTTCTTCAAAAGATGAACTCTCTTTTGATTTTAATAAAATAATCAATTTTTTCAAGAAAAATAAATATATTATTCCTATTTTATTGATATTAATTGCAATGTCTTTTTCTGTTTATTTCAGGTCATATCCTGCTGATCTTCCTATAACAGATACATGGGCTAAGGATACTGTCTATAATTTCTATAGAAATGAGATCAGAAATCAGGTCAATAAAGAATATCCTAATCTGCCTGAGTCAAACAAGAATAATCTGGTTGAAGGCCAGTTTCAGGAAGTTTTGAAAACTGAAAAAGACACTGTTGAAGAACAGATCCAGCAGCTTTCTCAGGAATATAAAAATAATTTCAAAGATTCTGACGGGCAGACTTATTTGCTAGCAATTGATCCTTATGTTTGGTATGGAGAAGTCAGGAATTATATTAGAAACGGGCATTTTGGTACTGATATTGTTGATGGTAAAGAGATGAATATGTTAAGAAATGGAAGAGTTGGAAAAGGAGGTGCAAGAAGTTTTCATCCGTTATTCAGTGCTTATTTTTATAAATTTATAAGTATTTTTAGTGATGCTTCTTTGATGAGTGTATTTTTTTATATGCCTCTGATTATTGTTACTTTATCAATAATCCCTGCTTTTTTTATAGGCAAAAGGGTTGGAGGAAATGTTGGAGGATTTTTTGCTGGCATGATTGTAGCTATCAATGCCGCTTTGCTTAGCAGAACTCCTGCTGGATTTGCTGATACAGATGCTTATAATGTATTTTTTCCTTTGATGATTACTTGGCTGTTTTTAGAGGCTTTTGAAACAACTGATAAGAAAAAAGATATTATTTATGCTGGATTAGGAGGATTATTAGCTGGATTATATGCTTTTGCATGGACTGGCTGGTGGTATGTTTTTGATTTTATTTTAGCAAGTGTTGGTATTTATCTTGCTTATTATATTTTGGTGCATATAGATAATATTAAAAAAGGACTGCCTGTAATAAAAGAGATATTATTTACAACAGGAATATTTTTTATTTCTTCTTCAGTATTTGTCTCTTTGTTTACAAAATTTCAAACTTTTTTAATGTTTTTAAAAGGGCCTTTTAGTGTTATTGCAATGAAAGAAGTTGCTGTAAGAACTTTATGGCCAAATGTATTGACAACTGTTGCTGAATTCAATGAAGTTGCACTAGGCGCAATAATTGGACAGATGGGAGGAGCATTATTATTTTTACTTGCTATAGCTGGGATTGTCTTGACTATTTTAAAGACAGATAGGTATGGAAGAAGAGACATAAAATATGTTATATTATTAATAATATGGTTTATTGGAACATTATATGGATTTACAAAAGGAATGAGATTTGCAATATTAATGATCCCTGCATTTTCAATTGCATTTGGAGTTGCTGTTGGAGTTATCTATGAATATTTAAGCAAATGGATAATAAAAGAGATGAATATTGACAAATATATAACAAAAACCGTTTTGATTATTATTCTGCTTTTATTATTAGTCGGGCCATTAAAAGCAGCTGCAAATGTTGCTAAAAATGAGATTCCTAGTATGAATGATGCATGGTATGACAGCCTGATCGGAATAAAAAATGATGCAGATGATGCAATAATAACATCATGGTGGGATTTTGGCCATTGGTTTGTTGCAATAGCTGAAAGAAGAGTTACATTTGATGGAGGAGACCAAGGAAGAAAAATCCATTGGGTTGGAAAAAGTCTATTGACAGATGATGAAGATGTTTCTGTAGGTATATTAAGGATGTTGAACTGCGGACAAATACTTGCTTCAGATACTATAATCAATGCTACAGATAATGATACTGTAAGAGGAATTGATATCCAAAATAAAATAATTGTAGAAGATAAAAATGGAGCAAAAAAAATATTAGAAAAAGAAGGATTTAGCAATGATGAAATAGAACAAATCTTGAAATATACTCATTGTGATGATCTAATTCCTCAATATTACATCACTTCTGAGGATATGGTTGGAAAAGCTGGAGTATGGGGACATTTTGGAAGCTGGGATTTTGAAAGGGCTTTGATGTGGCAGACAGTAAGAAAACTTGACATGACAGAAGGAACAAGAGTATTAAGAGAAGAATTTGGATTAAGCGAGGAAGAAGCTGATAATTATTATTATGAGATTCAAAATAATAAAGCAGACCAGTGGGTAAGCCCCTGGCCTGGTTATCTTTCTGGAGTAAGCAGCTGCACTGAAAATGATGGAATAATTAAATGCGGAAATGGAATTGAAGTGGATTCAACCAGCATGAAAGCAGTTGTTTCAACACAGCAAGGAAAAGTTCCTGTCAGATCAATTGCTTTTATAAATAAAAATAGAGAATTTGAAATAAAAGAAAACAACGGAGCTGCTGCTGTTGTATCTGCTGCACTAATTCCTACTGGCAACGGGCTTAACAGCATATTGATGCATCCAAGATTAGCTGGAAGCATGTTTACAAGATTATTCTTTTTTGACGGGCAAGGATTAAGGCATTTTGAAATATTTTCTGATAAAAGACAGGTAACTGGCGGAAGGATCCAAGTATGGAAAGTAAATTGGGAAGAAGGAGAACCTATCAATCTAATGAAAAATGAATGAAGATATTTGGATTATAATACCTGCTTATAATGAAGAAAAGAATATTGGAAAAGTTATTGATAAAACTAAAGAATATGTTAAGAATATTATTGTAGCTGATGATGGAAGCAGAG
>JAHWIB010000042.1 GCA_019322815.1 Candidatus Woesearchaeota archaeon
GTTTAATATCCTTAAGTCTTTTTCGTCTAATTTCATATAAATGGAAAAATATTCCATATTTATAAAACTTTTGGTTATTTTTAGCAAAAAATACCATAAAAATGGAGATAGCTTTATATAGAACTTACTTTTCTTGATTATAAAAAATATGGAGGAAAATAAAATGGAAGGGTTAATTTTACCAGAAGGATATAAAAGTAAATTAAGTGTGAGGGAGACAGAAGCTGCAATAAAAAATTTAAAGCATTATTTTCAAGAAGTGCTTGCTGAAGCTTTGAATTTACAAAGAGTTTCAGCACCGCAATTTATGAGAAGAGGTTCTGGAGTAAATGATGACCTTAATGGAGTTGAAAGAAAAGCTACATTTGTATTGGGCAAAGGAATAAATGAAATAACTGTTGAAGCGCCTAACTCTTTAGCAAAATGGAAAAGGATGAAATTAAAAGAGTATGGATTTAAAGAAAGAGAAGGACTTTATACTGATATGAATGGAATAAGAGTTGATGATATTATTGATAATCTTCATTCACATTATGTTGATCAATGGGATTGGGAAAAAATATTAACAAAAGGACAAAGAAATAGAAAATTTTTAGAGATTACAGTAAAGGATATCTATGGAATAATAAGAAAGACAGGAAGGATGGTTGAATCAAGATATGGTATAGAATGTGTCCTTCCTACAGATATAACTTTTATGCATACAGAAGAATTACAAGAAAGATACCCTGATTTGACTCCTAGAGAAAGAGAAGATAAAGTTGCAGAAGAATATGGAGCAATATTTGTAATGGGTATAGGTGGAAAATTAGCAGATGGAAAGATTCATGATGGAAGAGCTCCTGATTATGATGACTGGACAACTATCTCAGATTACGGTAGAAAAGGACTTAATGGGGATATTGTCGTATGGAATCCATTATTAGAAAGATCTTTTGAATTAAGTTCAATGGGTATAAGAGTTGATCCAGATACAATGAAAAAACAACTAGAGATAAGAGCTCAAGAAGCAGAAGCAGAAGGAAGACCAGATCTTGCTCAAGATTATAGGGACAGAGTGAAACAGGATTGGCACAAGCGACTTTTGTCTGGAGAATTTCCTCAGACTATTGGTGGAGGAATAGGGCAAAGCAGGCTTTGTATGTTTTATCTGCAGAAAGCTCACATAGGAGAAGTGCAGGCAAGTGAATGGCCGGATGGAATGAGGGAGAAATGTTATGAAGCAGGAATAATACTCTTATAAATAAAAACATTTTTAAGGTATTCTTTTTTTCTTTATTTCATATGAAATATCTCTCAATACAAGAAGCTATGGATAAAGGTAAAGGAGAAGTAAATATAAGGGGCTGGGTCTACAGAGAAAGAGGCAGCTCTAAGATAAAATTTATTGTACTAAGGGACTCTACAAATATTATCCAATGTGTCATTGCAAAGCAAGATGTTGGGGAAAAGAAGTTTGCAATAGCTGACAAAGTTCAGGTTGAAACTTCTATGACTTTGACTGGAGAAATAAAAAAAGATGATAGAGCTCCAACTGGTTATGAGATTTTGGTAAAAGATTTTGAAGTTATTGGAGAGTCTGATAAATATCCAATAACAAAAGACCAATCAGTTGAATTTCTTGCAGACAAAAGGCATCTTTGGCTTAGAAGCAGGAAGATGACTGCTGTTATGAAAGTAAGAAGCACAGTCTTTGGCGCTATTGATGAATATTTCAAGAAAGAAGGATTTTATGAGTATCATTCCCCTATATTTCAATCTGTTCAGTGCGAAGGAGGAAGCACTTTATTTGAAGTAAAGTATTTTGATAAGAAAGATGTTTTTTTGGCACAGACATGGCAGCTTTATGCAGAGCCTGCAATATTTGCTTTGGAAAAAATATATACAATTGCTCCTAGTTTTAGGGCTGAGAAATCAAAGACATCAAGACATCTTACAGAATATTGGCATGCTGAAATGGAAGTTGCATGGGCAACATTTGAAGATATTCAAAATTATGGAGAAGCTTTGATAAAACATATTGTCAAATCTGTATTGGAGAAAAATAAAGCTGAGCTAGAATTGCTAGGAAGAGATGTAAAAAAACTAAGTCCTGTTGTTAAAAAGCCATTTATAAGGATGACTTATGATGAAGCATTGAAGATATTGAAAGAAAAATGCAAGATGGATGTTGAATGGGGAAAAGACTTAAGGACAATAGAAGAAGACAAAATATCAAAATTATATGATGTTCCTTTGATAATAACAAATTATCCAAAAAAAGTAAAAGCATTCTATATGAAAGAAGATTCTGAAAATCCTGAAGTTGTCCATGGATTTGACTGCATAGCTCCTGAAGGATACGGAGAAGTTATAGGAGGAAGCGAGAGAGAGTCAGATATCAAAGAGATATTCAAAAGACTGAAAGAAGAAGGAGAAGATCCTAAAGAGTATGAATTCTACCTAGATACCCGAAGATATGGAAGTGTCCCTCATGGAGGATTTGGCATGGGTGTTGAAAGAATTATTGCATGGATATGCGGATTAGATAATATAAAAGATTCAATACCTTTCCCAAGAACTATGATAAGGTATAAGCCTTAATTAATAATTCTAAAATGAAAATTGCATTTCTTGATTTGGAAGGAACATTGGTTAAATGTGAATCTTGGAATAAAGTCAAGACTAAATTTGGGGCAAAAGAGCTTAGCGATGCATATGACAAACTTTATGCAGAGGGAAAAGTAGGCTTTGAAGAATGGAGAAGAGAATTAGTTAAGGTGTGGAAAAAGAATAAGGTTACAAAACAGCAGTTTATTGATATATTAAAAGATTACAATTTAGTTGAAGGTGCAAAAGAATTAATATCAGGCTTGAAAAATAAAGGATTCAAAACTATTGTTATAACAGGAGAACCTGATATTTTTACTGAACTTTTTGCCGAAAAACTTGGAGTTGATGAATTTTATTGTGCCCATGAATTTATTTTTGATTCTAATGGATTCTTTAAAGATATAAAAACACATGAGTCATACAGAAGAGGAGAAGGAAAAGTTCATTTTATCAAAGAGATCATTAAAAAAGAAGGCATTGATATTAAAGAATGCATTGCAGTTGGTGGGGATGACATAAATGATTATTGGATGATGAAGGAATTGGAAAGTTTTGCTGTTAATCCTCAATTAAGACAGATTAAGGAAGTTGTTGATCATAATGTTGATAAATTGGTTGATATATTAGGATTTATATAATGAAAGAAATAAATTTAGTCACTTGTAATGAGAATAAAATAGATGAATATAAATGTTTATTAGAACCTGAATTTAAAGTAAATGTTCTTAAAATAGATTATCCTGAACTTAGAAGTGATAATATTTCAGAGATTGCTTCTTTAGCAGCAAAGCAGCTGGCTGAAAATCTAGGCAAAACGGTTGTTTTGGAAGATGGAGGATTTTTTATTGATGCTTTAAAGGATTTTCCTGGGATATGTTCTGCTTATATTTTCAAAAGAATCAAGAATAAAGGAATTCTACAGTTGATGAAAGGGATTAAGAATAGAAAATGTTTGTATAAAGTAGCAATTGCTTACTGCAAGCCTGGAAAACAACCTAAGATATTTCTTGGAGGAGAAGAGGGAACAATTGCTATGGAAATTAAAGGAGATAATGGTTGGGGGTATGATCCTATATTTATTCCAGATGGAAAAAATAAAACATATGGAGAGATTAGGAATAAGGGAGATATTAATCTATTTAGAAAAAGAGCGATTGAAAAATTAGTTGAGTTTTTGAGGAAAAGATGAGAATCTATGCAACTGGTATTAAGGTCTGGCTATATATTCTGGGATTTTTTTTATTATTGTTACTGGTTCTTTATGTTTTGTTTGAGCTATTTATTCTGTTATTGCCTTTTATCTTGATATTAATTGCAATACTTTGGTTGTATCATTATTTTAAGAAAAAATTCAAGAAAGAGAAAAAAGATTATATTGATGTCGAATTTAAAATTAAATAGATATTTTAAGAAAATTATATAAATAGGACTTTTATTCTTAAAAGTATGGAAATAAGAATTAAAAAAAAGACTTTAAAATTAGCTGGAATCATTTTTGTTATATTAATTATTTTGTTAATCTTATATTTAATATTGGGTAGTGGCAATATGTCTAAGAATAGAATTGCTGTTTTTGATACAAATCATGGAGAATTTAAAGTTGAGTTATTTGAAGATACAATGCCTTTGACAACATCAAATTTTATTGGGTTAGTTGAGAAAGGAACTTATGAAGGAGTTATATTCCATAGAATCATTGATGGTTTTATGATTCAAGGAGGAGATCCAACTGGAACAGGTATGGGCGATCCAAGTATTCCTGAGATAAAAGATGAATTTACAGATAACAATAGAAATGACAGGGGAACAATCTCTATGGCAAATAGAGGGCCTGATACAGGAAGCAGCCAGTTTTTCATTAATTTAGTTGATAATAATTATCTTGATTCAAAACATCCTGTTTTTGGAAAAGTAGTTGGAGGAATGAAGATTGTTGATAAGATTGGAAAGGCTGAGACAGGTCCTGGAGACAAGCCTTTAGAAGATGTTGTTATAAACAAAGTAACATTAGAATGAATACCATTAGTATCTCACAGAAAAATATTCAAATTCTTTCTTATATTCTTTCCATTTTGTTTCTAGATTATCTATTCTAGCAATTAATGGGCCTTTTCTGCACCAAGCAATTAATTTTCTTAAATTCTCTTCTTCTCCTTCTGCAATGATCTCAACTGTTCCATCATCTTTATTTTTAACCCATCCTGTTAAATTCAATATTTTTGCCTGTCTTTTTGTTGTTAATCTATAGAAAACTCCTTGAACTCTTCCGCTAACTATGATATGCAGCCTCTTTTTCATTCTAGATTTAATATATTTCTTAATTCTCCTTTTATCCTATTTTCAAATGTTGTTATTGTCTCTCCTTCCTCTTTTTCTGAAGATAATTCTTTCATCAAATCTTTTATCAGATTTTTTTCTTTTTCTGGTGTTAAATCAGTTACCTTTATTTGCTGGAGATGCTCTTTTATTATTGAAGATTCAATTTCATCAACAGAAGTTGTTTGTGTTTTTATCTCTTCAAATTCAGCTGTTGTTAATTTATTTGTATTTTTCATTATAAAAAAAGCTGATTTTCCATATAATATCTCAAATATTTCCTTGAAGTTTATATCAGACGGTTTTCCTGATTCCAAAGTTCCTTCGACTCTTATTGTTATAATTGTATTATTGAATTCGTGGCCTTTTATCTTTTCTTTGATCTCTGATTCAACTTGTTCTGGTGTTTTGTGATTTGCATCTATATTTATTTTGAAAATATTATGGATTTGTATTGGCTGATATTCAACTAAAGTGTTTTCATTCTCTACATTAACTAAATAAAATCCTCCTCTTCCAAGCTTTTCTAGTTCCCTGAAATTATTTGGAAATAAAGGTCCTGGGTAAGCTATTAATCCGTAATCAGATTCTTCTTTTTCAAGAATAAAATGGGGATGTCCTCCTGCATAATAATTAAAATTTTTTGGAAGCAATGATAATGGCTGTGATTCCATCTCTTTGAACTCTTCTGGCTTAAGTTCTGTCAAGGCAGAATGAAAAATGAAAATCTTATAGCCTTGTTCTTTTTCTAAGTATTCCTTTAATAAATTTTCATAATATTCTTTTTCCAGGCTTCCTTTTTTTCCTAGTAGACCAGTTATTTTTGCTCCTGTTTTTTTGTCTATTGTAAAATCTAATTTTAGTTTGTTGTCTATAATCTCTCCTTTTGCAACATTTTTTATCAAGCCAGCATGTTCTAGTACATCCAGCATCGTCTTTCCAGAAGGAGAGAAATCATGACTGCCTGCGATCATATAGACTGGAATATCTTTATCTTTAAGCTGTTTTAGTTTTTTTGTTGTTTCTTTTAATAAATCAATTGAAGGAAGGGATGTATTAAATAAATCTCCTGCTATTACAATAAAATCTACATTTTTTTCTATACATAAGTCAATTGCCTTGACAAAAGCTTTTGTTGAAACATCCCTTAGTTTTGGATCTCTCCAACTTCCAATATGACAGTCTGCTAGATGTGCAAATAACATAGTTTATTTCCCCCAAATAAAAAGAAAGAATAAAGAATATAAAAATATTGTTTTTATGCTGCAGCTGCTTTCTTAGCTTTAGCTTCTGCTGCAAGCGCTTTAGGAGTTTCTTCTGTTTTAATAGCAGAAGTTAATCCATTAAAAGATTCTAAGAGATTCCCTTTAATATCATCAAATCCTCCATATTTACTTCTAGCCTCAGCTTCGGTATTTTCAAGTATATGCGAATTCATTAATTTAATATTGCTTATGAAAGATCTTGTTTCTTGTTCAAAATTTTTTGATATTTCATCTATTCTTTTAAATGCAGAAGCAATCCCTCCACAGAAAGCTTTTAATGCTTCATAATTTCTTTTTCTTGTTAAGAAATATGCCACTCTATCTAAACGTTTTGTCAAATTTTTAAGATCACTTATAGTGATAACCTGTCTAGCAATTATCTTATCAGCTATATGATTAATTGCTTTTTCTAATTGACTATTAACATTTACAATTGCATCAAATATTCCCATTTTATATCACCTATTCCTTCAGAAAAATAATTAATATAAATATTTTGTGTTAATAAATATTTGATAAATTATTTATTTTTATCACTAATTAAAGACAAAAAACCCATAGATTTATAAATATCTTAATATTTGATATCTTTAGGGGGCATAAGTGGGGAGATTGTATGCCAAACGATGAACAAGAAAATCATAGAATTTTGCATTTATTTGGAAATGGTTCACCTCTTGATATAGGCTCTGTTTTGGAGAATTTAGACCAAGATGTTTGGGATCAAATAGCTGAACTTTCTGGACCTAGACCTTCTGTTGAAGATGAAACACCTTATTTTAGTGATCTTACAGATGAATTATTAGAAAGAACATCAAAAATCCCTAAAGAAGAAAGAGAAATTTATGTTAAAAGAGCACATGATTTTTGGGAGATTGTTGCTGGTTATGATGATCCTTATTTTGTAAGAAACTTTTTTGGATATTTATTTGACAGAACAGAAGGTATGGAGGTTAAAATAAAAAGAGAATTTGTATTAAGTGCTAGATTTGTATATGATTCTATATTTTATTCTTTATATAAAAAATTTGGAGAAGAGGTAAAGCCAGAGTCTTCAATTAGTGCAGTCAGGCCAAATGCGAATCTTAAAGATCATTTGGGATTTGATAAAAAGCATTATGATATTTTAAGAGAAGAATTAAGCATCAGAAAATGTATTGATGATAAAAATGAAGAAATATACAGAAAAGAAACAGCCTCTGATGTTATAGAACTTGTTGCAGAAAGAAGAAAAGTTGCCTAAAATTTAAAAATTAAGAAACTTTAGTTTTTTCTATTGCTTCTGCTTTTAATGCATATTCTCTCATATGGCCTGCTAATTTTTTTAAAGAAACTACTAATTCAGTTCTAAATTTTCCTTCTGATTTATAAATTGTTTCTACATGCTTTTTACCTTTTAAAGCTTGTTTAGACATATTTTTAATACTCCTAATGTGAATCATTGCTGCTTCACTAAATTTGCCTCTTAAGTTATTAGCATTTTTAAATGCAGAAGCAATATTTCCACAAGTAGTTTGTAAAGCATCATCAAATTTTTGAGTTTCTATTAAAGGAATTAAATCTTTAAGGATTTTTTCAGCTACTTGAAAATTTTCTTTAGGAATGAGTTCAATATTTTTTACAACTATCTCATCAATAATAGCTTTTAATTTTACTCCCCATGTAAGACCAAGTGCTTCTTCTGCTAATCCGAGCATTTCTTTTATTCCCATATTTATCACCTATACTTATTATAAATAATTAAGAGTATAAATATTTTTTTATATTTAATTGGTATTTATTCCAGGAAAATCTTTTTTATACTGTTCTTTTTTTTTCTTAACCAAATCTTCAAACAAAGGAATTTTTATTGGAGTTGCAAATTTTGTGAAATTCGAGGAGATAATTGCTTCTCCTTTGTCTAAAGAAGCAATATTTCTATCATCTTCTGATAAATCTTGAGATGCTGATTCGATTATTGCTTGTCTTTCTGGTTTCATTTCAATGCCTAAAATTATTTTTGTGTTCATATTTGCGAGAATCTGCCTTGGAATCAAAGAAGGCAATTGGGTGATTGCTGTTAGCCCTACTCTGAATTTACGGCCTTCACGGGCAATTGTTGCAAATATATTACTTCCTTTTTCTAAGATTTCTTTTCCTAGAACCCTAGGGGCTTCTTCTAAGACAATGGAAATAACTGGTTTTTTCTGCAATTCACCATTTATTCTATAATATTTATAACGGTTCAAAATTTCTGTTGAGATCAAACTTCCAATCAACAATTCAACTGCTCCTGCAAAATTTGATGTGTCAATAATAACTGTTTTTGACTGCTCTAATTCATTGCAGATATCATTTATTGTAGTTTCTCCTGCCTGCAGATCAAATGCTCCTTTACAAGATAATTTGTTTTGGCTAAACTCTAAATCAAGAAGGTAAAGCAATCTTCTTTTTATAACAGCTAATGTATCATCTCTAAAAACAGCATTTTCTAATTTTCTTTCTAAGATGATTGATTCTATCCATTTGCTGCCAAATTCCTTATAATACATGTTTAATGCCTGCTTTTGAGGATCAGAAAAATCAACAACTCCATTAAAGTGCTGAGGTTTAATTGTTTTAAGATTAATCTTTAATGTTTTACATCCAGGAGGAGGATTTTTAGTAGTATAGTAAACAATATTATCTTTTTTTGCATTGTCTTTCAATCCTAATTCATTTCTTCCATAATATTCATCATGAGGATCCAGAACTAAAATCCCACAATAATCCTTATCAATTATATTCCAAAGCATTACTTTCAATAAAACAGACTTTCCTCTGCCTGTAGTGCCTGGAATGAGAATATGATGTACAAATATTTTGTCTCCAGGCAAACTGACATCAACATCAAGAATTTTTGAACCTGATCTTAATTTTCCAATAAACAAAGGATTTTGAGGCTTAGTTAAAAATTTCAAATCATCATTTGTAATTTCTCTAACTGATGAGAAAAATGGAGGAAGAGTTTTGCAAAGTTTTGAATTATCTTCATTAATAGTAATCATCGGTTTAAGATAAGCCAAAGTATAATTCCTTAATTTTGGATCCAGGAATTCTAAATCATTATCTTCTTCTAATTTTAATCCTGAAATTAACTCAAGATTCTGCTGAGAGATCTGAGAACCATAAAATAAAGAACATACTTGAAGCAAAGTTTTTGCATTTGGTGTATCTGCTATTAAGAGTTCTCCTATTTCTAAATCTTTTTCTGATTTTTTCCTGACAAGAATTTTACCAAGTTCTCCTGCTATAACCTGCCCCTTTATCATATAATTTATAGAATAAGACTGTTTATATAAATTTTTTTACTTTCTAACTTCAAGAATTTTTGTAGATGTATTCAAATGGATGTAGGTCACATTATCTCCTTCCTGAGCTTTCTCTAATAATTTAGGTTCAATATCTGCTTTAAATGTTTCAAATGTTTGAACATCCATAATTTCAATTTTATTGTCTTTCTTAGAAATAACAGTGCCGCATTTTCTTATTAAGTTTGCTTCTTGTACATTTTGGTGAGTTAATACATGAGAATTGTAATGTTTTCCTGAGAAAAGACCTTCTAATTCAAGCTTGATTATTGGGTTACTTTTGCTCGGCATTATTTGTATATCCCTAATTACACAAGTTTCATTTTCATGAACTATATAATTACCCTTTTTTAGTTTTTTCAAATCCATCATAGAACTTATTCCTCATTTTAATACTAGCACGTTATTATATTTAAATTTTACTTTTAATTTTATAGTAAAAATAAAGAAAAAAATTTAGGCTTTGCCTAAGATTCTAAAAACCTTTGTGCCACATTTAGGACAAACGCCTTTTGCAGCTTTCATTTTATTTTTCATTGTAACTATTTTAACATCTTTCATAGTTACTGTCTTTTTACATTTCATGCATCTTCCTTTATATTCAACCATGATTATCCCTCCTTTTTTGAATATTTACTTAAAAAAGGCTTGATTATATATAAATATTTCTTTTAGTTTGATTATTTTTCCTGTTTTTCTATTATTTCTTTTATAATATTAGCTTGTTCTTCTATTTTCTTAAGATACGATAAATCCTTAAAATGCTCAGAAGCACACTCTTTGCAATAATATTCATTTGAGTCTTTTATTCCAAATTCTGCTTCTTTATCACAAATAATACATTTTTTTACCATTTTTATGTTTCTAATTCAATTATTTGTTTAATCTCTTTGCTTGATATAGAACAGCCTCTTATCTTAACTGCCCACAAAGCTGCATCCAATAATCTTTTTTTAGGGTTTTTGATTAATTTTGACCTTTCAATAAGATATCTGTCTAATAAGCCTGTCTTATAAGCTATTGTAACCAATTCTGTGCTTCTTATTATCTGGACATCTTTTAAAATTTTTTTAAATTCCTTTATATTCTCTTTATTTGGTTTAATTTTACAATTTAATCTTCTTTCCATTAATTGTGTAAGCTTAGGAGAATTTTCTAAAAGCAATCTTGCTGTTCTTTCATCAATAACTACAGCATCTGCATTTATAACAGCATCTGCTGCTAATACTTCTGTTTCTGCATTATGAATTATCTTAATATACTCTCCTCTTGCTTTAAAAGAATGGTTGCCTAGGTCCATAAGCTTGTTAGTAATCTTTTTTATTTCTTTATTGTCGATTATCTTAAAAATCCCTTTTCTGATATACTGTGAAACTTGGAATGCCTCTAATTCAAATCTCTTTGTTAAAAATGCTTTATCAATCAATTCTTTTTTAACAGAGGGAGTAATATAAAACTCTCCTTTAAATTTTTCTTTAAGAGGTTTAAGTATCCAAAGCAGGTTATTTGTTACAAGGCTTATTATTGGACCTGTGTCAAATACAATTGATCTCATTACATTATCAAGGCGTTTGATACCCAATAGTTTAGTATTGGGAGGAAACGCCTTTTCCTCCATAAATTTTTTCTACCATTTTTGATTATGAATGAGTGCGCAGCGAAAAAATCGGCGCACTCAACAAATTTTTGCGAATT
>JAHWIB010000043.1 GCA_019322815.1 Candidatus Woesearchaeota archaeon
GAACAATAATAAAGACTATTATCTATTTATAAATGATTTAAAACAACTGTTCCGTTACTAAGTTATAAGTAATTCTTTCACTTATATATCTAATATGGCAGAAGACAAAAGTAGAAAAAATACTGGAATACTGGCAAGAATATTGCTTGATGGATTTACAGATAATAAACCAGCAGATGATACACCAGACCCTGGAGCAGAGACAGTAGTGATTCCACCTCCAACTGGGCCAGGCACTGTAGAAGATTTGGTTACAGCAGCTGCAGACGGCAGGCAGTTTGATGGCAGTACAGAGGTTGTTGTTGCTGGAAATAAGCATGAGAGTACAGTGTTTAGAAAAAGACCTGGTGAATCACTTATTCTTGATCTTCCTTGGACAACTACAATAACAGATGCTGTGGGACGCATGGCAAGGTATACTAATTTAGCAATGGCAGGACTTGAAAGTGTTCAACCAACAGGTGATGACGAAACTGATGCAAGAATCAAAAAAATATTAGCAAATCCTATTCCTGTGTCAAAAACTTTTCCTATCCAAGGTGGTGATGTTGTTACAATTGCTATTACAGGATGTATCTATATTGATCCAGCTGGAGAGCCTATGCCAGTTGCTCTAGCAAAAGAGTACAATGAGATAACAGTTCCTTTCTATAAGATAATTGAATTTAATCATGAATTCTTTAGGAAGCAGCTCGAATCTGATCCTAATCTCTCTAAGAAGTACCTTGAATCTGTCTCTGGCTTCTACAAGGAATATCCTGAATACCTGCCTCAATTAACTGCAGAACCATGGGCATATGTTAGTAATGATATCCCTAATACTCTTGGAGAACTTGTTGGAGTAAAAACACATGATACAGATGGTACTAAATTTGCATTGCCTTATTTAGAAGTAAGAGCTGATGAAGAAGATGGATCTGATGAAGAAAAGGGTGAAGCTAAAAGACCTAAATACTTTCCATTAGTGTCAGGTTCAAAGTTAAAAGTCTACATCCAGATAACTCAACATATCAAATACTCAGATAAGTCAGGCCAAAAAGATATTTTGGGTAAAAGGGTTTATCATGAGATTGAGGGCAAAGAAGAACTAGAAACTCAAAGTGATGAGATGTGGGGAGGTATTATAAGTGGTATTGAAGAATCAATCAATCTTGCCCGCTCAAATCAAGATGGAAATCTTCAGCCAGGAAATAATGGAACTTATACTGGCTCTGTTAATCAAGATAAAAAATCTGATGGAAGGGAGAGTACAAGATTTAATCCATGATTAAAAATGCAAAACAGAATAATAATATATGAACCAATTGAAACTGAAGAGGATTTTTCAGTTGAAGATTCAGAACTATATCAAAAAGCAAAAAATAACATAGACAATATTGAAGTTTATGTTGAATTTTTTGAAGAATAAATTTCACATTCATCTAAATGATGGTGAAGGAGGTAAAAAAAATGAAAAAAACAATAGCATTGGTTTTAGCAATGCTGATGGTATTATCAATAATACCGCTGGCATTTGCTGAGGATAATGCAACAGAAGAAGATCCTGTAGATGATGCAGGAGATAATGAAACAGAGGAAGATGAACCTGTTGTAACTGTAATCTCTGGAGATAATACAACAGACGAAGAGCCAGCTGATGAAGAACCTGCTGATGAAGAACCAGCAGACGAAGAGCCAGCTGATGAAGAATCTGCAGATGAAGAACCTGAAGTAGAAGATGAGACAGAAGGCAATGAAACAGAAGTAGAGGAAGAGGAAGAAGATGTAGTAGAACTTCCAGAAGAAGACTTAGATGCAGCTGGTATTACACCAGACAGCCCATTATATGGAATAGAAAGAGCACTTGAAAGAATAAGCTTAAAACTAACATTAGGCAAATCTGCAAAAGCTAAAAAAGGATTATCTCATGCACAAGAAAGACTAATGGAAGTTAAAGCAATGATTGCTGCTAAAAGAATGGGGGCTGCTGCAGAAGCTCAGGAAGAATATGATGAAATCATGGAAGAAGTTGAAGAGAATGTAGCTGAATTAGGAGATGGAGATTCAGTAGAAGAGCTTCAGGATGAATTAGAAATTGAAGAAGCTTTAGAAGAAAATGAAGAAATTCTTGCAGAAGTAAGTAATTTGAGAACAAAATTCAAAGGCCTTACACCTGAACAAGAAGCTGAAATAACAAGCATTGTAGGCAGCTTAGGAGATTCAATTTCAGATGCCAAAGTTGAAGTTAGTGTTAAGAAAAACAAGACAAAGATAAAGATAAAAGCGCAAGGAGAGATGACTGATGAAGAAGTTGCTCAGGTTGAAGAGCAGGTTAAAGCAGCTGTTCAAGCTGGTGAGAAAGCAAAGATTCAGATAAAAGTAAAGAACAATAAAGGAAAAGGAAGAGGAGCAGGAGATGATGACGAATTAGAAGTTGAAACAGAGAATGAAGAAAACGAAGATGAGGATGAAGAAGAAAGTGAAGACGAAGAAGATACAAACTCTACATCTAGCGGCAAAGGAAAAGACAAAGAAAAACCAAACAAAGGAAAAGGAAACAATAAATAAATTTATTTTTTATTTTTTTTCTTTTATTATCAAATGGTTGTCATTTTAAAACCAAAAACCTTAAATTGAGGTCCTTTCTTTTTCAGTTAATTTTGTCTATTTTACCGTAAACATACTCATTTCATTCGTAGCTTATGTTTTTTTGCCTAAATAATCATAAATAGTGCGCAATTAATATACCTTTTTACACTATAAAAAACATAAATTTTATAAATACACCAAAAATTCCCATACTATTCATAATACTATATGATAGGAGGGAAATAATATGGCTGAAAAAACACATATAAATCTTGTATTTATTGGTCACGTAGACCATGGAAAATCAACTACAGTAGGTAGATTGATGTTTGACTCAGGCAGTATTGATGAAGCTGCAATGAGGAAGTTAAAAGAAAAAGCTCAAGAACTAGGTAAAGGAGGTTTTGAGTTTGCATTCGTTATGGACAATCTAAAAGAGGAAAGAGAAAGAGGATTGACAATAGACTTAGCTCATAAGAGATTTGAAACAGATAAATATTATTTTACAATAATTGATGCACCAGGCCACAAAGACTTTATTAAAAACATGATTACAGGAGCTTCTCAGGCAGATGCTGGTGTATTGGTAGTAGCTGCTTCAGAAGGAATTATGGCACAGACAAAAGAACACGTTTTCTTGTCAAAGACATTAGGTGTTGACCAGTTGATTATAGCTGTCAATAAGATGGATGTTATTAAGTATGATGAAGCTAAATTTAATGCAGTTAAAGAAGAAGTTTCAAAACTATTGAAATCAGTTGGTTATAATCCAGAAAAGATAACATTTGTACCAATCGCATCACTGCCAGGAGACAATGTTTTCAAAAAAACAGAAAACATGCCTTGGTATAAAGGAGGAACATTATTAGAAACAATAAATGAGCTGAATCCTCCTGAAAAGCCGACTGAACTGCCATTAAGGCTTCCAATCCAGGATGTCTATAACATCACAGGTATTGGAGTTGTTCCAGTTGGAAGAGTAGAAACAGGAGTCATGAAAATTGGAGACAAAGTAACTGTAGTACCAGGCAGAGAAGGAAAAGGAGTTTCAGGAGAAGTAAAGACAATAGAGATGCATCATGAGCAGATGCAGAAAGCAGAGCCAGGAGATAATATTGGATTTAACGTTAGAGGCATTGGAAAGAAAGACATTGCAAGAGGAGATGTATTAGGAAAGAGCGACAATGTTCCAACAGTAGCTTCAGAATTTACTGCTCAAATAGTAGTATTAAATCATCCAACTGTTGTTACAGTTGGATATACCCCAGTATTCCATATACATACAGCACAAGTTGCATGCCAGGTAACAGCAATTGAGAAAAAGCTGAACCCTGCAACAGGAGAGGTTGTTGCTGAAAATCCAGACTTTATAAAGAATGGAGACGCAGCAATCGTTAAGATCAAACCAATGCAGCCATTGGTTATAGAAAAACAGAAAGACATTCCTCAGATGTCAAGATTTGCTGTTAGGGATTCAGGAGCAACAGTAGCTGCAGGTATGTGTATAGATTTAGTTGAAAAGAAAGCTTAAATTTTTTATTTTAATTATACATGGTGAACTGGGGCTTATCATGTTGTAAACACTTCGGTAATATTAAACACTAAAGGTCAAAAATGCCACAAAAAGCAAGAATCAAATTAGCAAGCACAGAAATAGATAAGATAAACGAAGTATGCAGTAATATTAAAGATATTGCTGTTAAAACCGGAGTGGATATGCGAGGCCCTATACCTCTTCCTACTAAAAGATTAAAAGTAACTACAAGGAAATGCCCTTGCGGAAACGGAACAGCAACATGGGAAAGGTATGAGATGAGAGTTCATAAAAGATTGATTGATTTAGGCCTAGATGAAAGGGCCCTAAGGCTTGTCATGAGGGTTCATATTCCTGAAGGCCTGAATATTGAGATTGAGATGGTTGATTGATTGTGATTAATTCTGCTTTACATTTAGTTGAAGATGATGAAAGTGATGAACCTCCTCCCTTGGAACAGTTAGCTGATTCTTTAGCGCATATTAGAAATATAAATCATTCAGCAGTTGTAAGAACAAATGAATATGATAATAGTGTTTCTATACTTTTGATGCTAAGAAGATTTAGGCAGGCAAAAGGGTATGGTGGCCATGAAGTATTTAGAGTTTATGATCCTGATAAAGAAGTTTCTGAAAGGAATGTTGCAGATAATAAAAAATTTATTGCAGATTCTATGAAACATCCAAGATGTTACATGCAAATAAGAAAGTTCTTAGAATCCTTAGGCTATCAGCACTTCCATAATCCTTATAGTGATTATACTTCAAAAAGATTCCATGAACATATAAAAGACAACAAGATTGGTATATATTCTGCAAAAGTTTTATAAATCAAGTTTAAATTTTAGTTCTTAATGCCGCCGTGGCACAATCTGGTACTGCGCAGGACTGGAAATCCTGTTTCCGCAAGGATCTCCCGGTTCAAATTAGAAGATGATATTCATCTTTGATGAGAGTCCGGGCGGCGGCGTATTTCTACTCATTAAATGAATAATAAAAAAACTTATATATTAATGATATAACTAATATTATAATGAAACTCTCATTAAGAAAAGGATTTAGTTTTGGACTGACTTCTGGGATTATAACTACTTTGGGTTTGATTATAGGATTAAATGCAGGAACACATTCAAGGTTGGTTGTTATTGGAGGCATTTTGACAATAGCAGTTGCAGATGCTCTTTCAGATGCATCTGGAATGCATATCTCAGAAGAAGCAGAAGCAAAGCATACAGACAAATCAATATGGGAATCAACATTTGCTACATTGTCTTCAAAATTTGTTTTTGCATTGACTTTCATGATACCGGTTTTGTTATTCAAGGAGCTTAATAATGCAGTAATTGCCAGCATTATTTGGGGTTTATTTTTAATAGCATTAGTAAGTTATTATATTGCAAAAAAAGAAAAAGCAAAGCCTTTCAAAGTAATCACAGAACATTTAACATTAACAGTTTTGGTTATTATATTGACCCATCTTGTCGGCATATTTGTAGCAGCTTATTTCTGAAACTATAACTTACAAAAATCTTTGATTTTTATAGCTTAGTAATTTCTGAAGTTACAAAATTAAAAATTTTTGAACTTCTTAAATCATGAAATGATTTAAGAAGCTTTATAAATATCTCATAATTTTAATCTATTATGCAATTAAAGACTGCAGAAACATTAGTTGAAGCATTAGGAAAGCATCCTGGAATTATTACTCCTGATAAAGATTTATTTATTGATTTATTGATGCAGATAGATGTTCCTGAATCATCAAGATTTTATGAAAGGATTCCAGGTAATAAACAAGAACTTACAGAATCAGATTGTTCTTATTCTCTTTCATTAAGAAGAGTTTTAAGAAACAGAAACTCAGAAAGAAATTATAGTCCTGGTATTGTGAAGCGTGCTCTTGATGCACTTGCCTCATGGAGAGGTATTTATTCCTCTGATGTTCTAACCAGAAGATTAAGGCAGGATAATGAAATAGTTGATTTAATGCAGGCATGTTTAGAAGATTTTTCATTATTAGCAAAATTTGAAACTTATGATTATAGTGATCCAAATAAATTAACTGTTACAACAAGGCCTGTTTTAGTTATTCCAGGCGCAGAAAATGATGAACAAGTAATGGAGTGGGAGGAAGCAAATACATTATACCAAAAAGGCAAAGAAACTCTTAAAAAAGTTAAATATGCAAAAATTTTATAAAATACTTCTAAATTTTTTTTTACCATGACTTTATTTCATAGAAGAAAGCCTTATGAGGAGATATTGAATAATCAGGTATTGTTAGCCCTGAAGGAGAGAAGTAAATATCCTGTTTGCAGGGATTATTTTGGATTAAAGGAAATCGAAACTAGAAGAGTTAAAGGACGTGACGTTTCTGCAGAAGAAATTGTATCAGTAATTGATGAATTAGCGGAAAAAGGACATAGACTTGGAGAAGAAACAGGCAAACATTCTAATGTTGAAATTGAGAGAGTAGATGATAATATTTATCTAATAAAACTTTCTTTGAAAACTCCGCAAAAAGAGCTTGAATCAAAAGGTATAGACACATTATGGTGGAAGCCTGTTTATTCTAAAATTGTTGAGCAGATTTGTTCTGAAGGGGAAGCTGAAAATTTAGATGATGTTATTAAAGCAGAAGTTGAACTTGAACAAGCTGTTCATAGGAGAGCATTTGATAAAGATATTCTTTATAATGCTCAATTTGATAGAGATCATATTAGAAAATATGCTTTGGAAAATGGAATGGATCCAGATAAAGTAGAAAAAGTTTTTGAGTTCTTAGCTGCAAAGAATCAATATATCCAGGATCTGGATGGCTCTGCTAAAAAGCCAGGATCTAGGACTGCTGGAAAAGCAAAAGCTTATAATGGTGGCTGGCAAGTAAAAACTAAATAGGAATCTTTAAAAACAAATTATATATATTCATTCTTACTGCCCTTGTAGTGTAGTCCGGCTAATCATTTGGCCTTCTCGAGGCTAAGACCTGGGTTCGAAAGTGGTCCTAAAAAATTCAAAAAAGCGCTATGCGCAACGAACTTTTGATATCACTCGAAAGTCCCGGCAAGGGCATGATTTATTTTATAGTGGGGTTATATTAAAATAACTCGCCTAAACTTTTTTGACAATGCCTTTATTAGCATCTACTTCTATTATATCACCATCTTTAAAGACTTTAGTAGCATTTTTTGTCCCTATTATGCATGGAATATTCATTTCTCTAGCAACAATTGCTGCATGGCATAACATTCCACCTTCATTTGTAACTAAAGCAGCTGCCTTTTCAAGAAAAGGCACTGAAGTTGGATTTGTATTGAATGATACAATTATGTCACCATTTTCAACTTTATCATAATCTTTTCTTAGTATAATTATCTTTGCTTTTCCTCTCACAACTCCTTTAAAGATTGGTTGCCCTTCTACTTGATTAAGTTTGGAAAGTGATTTATCTTTCTCAAGCTCTTTTTGCTCAATGATTTTAGCATTTTCATTTATATATACCTTATCTCCTTTTGGGTCGCAGTATAAAATATAGTTTTTCATACGATCCTGCAGTTCTTCTTTATTAGCTATCTTCATTGAATGGATCTCATCTATTAAAGATTCAATGATTTCATCATAGGTTAAACCATATCTTTTTGCGAGTTCAGTATAAACCGGCTTAAAATAATTAAAAGCCAGCAATATCTTTTCATCTGCATAAAATGCAAGCCACGCAAAATGCTTTGATATATTTATTAATTGTTTTAGTTCTTCATCTAATTCTTTTGATAGTTTTTCTGCTTTGATATTTTTTGAATCTTCAATTTCAATCTTTTTTATTTCATCTTTATAATTTCCCATAAATGACTTTATTTTTTCAATTACATCTGATTCATCAAGCCAATTAACACTCATATAATAGCCGTCCAGAAAACCATATTTATTTTTGTGATTAATTATATCTTTTTTCAAGCAAGCCGGTAATTTGCTCATTATCTTGTTATCTTCTTTTTTAAACAATTCTCTTAAAGAATTATTTTTATCAATGATAGCGCATATCCTTAAAATATCTTTTTTAGCTTCCTTTATCAGAGTGCTTGATTTAGGGGATGTTGAATAGCTTATCAATATTTTTTTATTTGATTTTATTTTACTTGCTATCAGTTCTGGAAGATAATCAGATATTGCAAAATATGTTTGGATATGACCACATTTTTTTAGCAATATTCTATGAAAATCTTTTATTATATTGATTATCTCATCATTGCTGTACCTGCTTAAATCCTTTTTATGATATTTTTCAGCAAATTTAATCATCTCATTGACATAATCTAATTGTCTACTTGAAAGATTAATAATTTTATCTCCTTTATGTAATAGTTTCCTAACTTCTTCCTTATACTTATTCCATTCTTTTATTGGCACTGAAGAACCATTAAACATTCTCCTATACGCTGAAAAAGAGACGTTAATTCCAAGTTCTTTAGCGTGAACACCCTCCACAAAAGCTTTACCAATAAAATTTATCATAAGTAAAGGGATATGATCCCTTCTTGCAAATTCAAAATAATCTTTTCTTTTTGTAGCTTTCATTTTAGTATACCTCCTGTTTTGCCTGTTCAATGTTTCTTTTGTGTTTTTCATTATCATACATATCGGCAAGTTTTTTTATAGTTTCAACTTCCACCTCTAAAGGTCTGCTATCTTTATCTCCTAATATAAGATAGACTTCTCTATTTCTTGTTACTAAATAACTGCATGAAATCCATCCTTTTTCAGTTCCGCCATTCTTAATCAAAAAATCATATATCCTATCAGCTGTCTCTCTATTTCGCAAATTATCAGCTAATTGAATAAGATGAGATCTTTCGCTAGGTCCATGACCTGATGTAATGATACACTCATTTTCATGCATTCTTTCTATCATATCATGTAGAAAAACAAAATATCCATTTCCAATATTTTGGACATCCTGATTGTAAGCCTGAACTTTTCTTCCATCTTTATGTTCTTTTGCGATGTAAGCTATCTTATCACCCTTGCCTCCATATCCAAGTTTTGCTCCATCAACAATCACAGCAGGTATTTCAAACTCTACTGCTGACAATTCAACTCTATCTTTTATCTCTAAATCTTTACTTAATCCTTCTGCAATGCCGTCTAATGATCGTCTTGACCTTTCCATTCCAGAACCTACAGCTGTAATCTTAATATCTCCAGTTATATAGTGTTCAATAATATATTTTCCAAGTTGTTTAGCTTGATCATAACCTTCTGGAGTAATACCTCTTGTCAAATCAGTCTTACCTTGCTCCTTTTTACTTTCAACATGCCTTGTTACAATTATTTGTCCAACAACATTATTAATTGCCATTTTCAACCTCATATATGAACTTCTATTGCAGCAAGTTCATTTTCTATTCTTTGTTCTTCGTTTAATTCTACTGGGTTTCTTTCAACCCTCCTTAAGCATTGTTCGACAAATTGTATTGCGTTTGGCATTTTAACCACCTCTTTTTATTATATATAAGTAATAACAATCTATAATATATTAAAATTATTATTGTATTTTTTCATAAAACACAATATTTATATACTAATTATGTTATTAGTTATAATATGGACTTAGATGTCAAAGACAGGAGAATATTAGCAGAACTAGATCTGAATGCCAGATCAACATTTCAGGAGATAGGAAAAAGAGTAAGATTATCAAAAGAGACAGTTATATACAGAATAAAAAATCTAGAAAAAAAAGGAATAATCCAAAGATATACTACTTTAGTAAATTTCTCAAAACTAGGATATACTGGTTATGCTGTATTTAGCAGATTCCAGAATGTTAATGATGATTTGAAAAAAGAGATAATTGATTATCTAACCAATATTCCAGAGCTTTATTGGATTGCTTTGGTAGGAGGAAAATTTGATATTGTATTTGGAATAATGGCAAAAAGTGTTTTCCAGTTCAATAAAATATACTATAAGATTATTACAAAGTATGGAAACTATTTGGTTGATAACATAATCATAATAAGAACAGAATTAAGGCAGCATAAAAGAGATTATTTGATCCAGAAAAAACCAGAATCATTTAAGCCGCCTTTATTTGGAAAAGAGCCGGAAATCGTAACATTAGATGAATTAGATTCTAATATATTATCTTTATTATCTAACAAAGCAAGAATCAATGTTGTAGATCTAGCTAAGATTCTTAATAAGCCGGCAAGTACAATAGCTCTGAGAATAAAACAGATGCAGAAAAAAGAGATAATACAAGGATATACAACTTATATCAAAGCGCAAAAATACGGAATGCAGAGTTATAGATTATTAATTAATCTGCAAAATATGGATGAAAAAGTAAGAAATAACCTTTTTTCTTATGTTAATTCAAATCCAAATATGTTATTGGCAATCGAGACAGTAGGAGAATGGAATTTTGAGATCACATTGGAAGTAGAGAGCCATGAAAAACTGCAAGAGGAAATCTCAAAATTAAGAAATATCTTTAAAGACATAATAAAAAATATTGAATTCTTGATAATGTTTGAAGATGATTTAGTTTATGATCCTTATCCTTTAAAGAAATTGGAAAGAATTAATCTATAGGTCTAATATAATCTCTTAAAATAATATTATCTTGCTTGATCCCTAAAGAAAGAGCAAATTGTCTAAATTCATCTTCAGTTCTTTTTACTGCTTCAAATCCAACAATAAAACTCACATAAGTATCAATATCTGAATTTGCACATTCTTTTATGAAACCTATTAGATTTGGAAAAGCATTATTTACCTTTGGTCTGCATAATAGGTTATATTCTTCTTCATTGACTGCATTAAGTGAGATTCTGATTTCATCAAGCCCTGATTTTTCTAATATCTCTGTTGGATT
>JAHWIB010000044.1 GCA_019322815.1 Candidatus Woesearchaeota archaeon
AAAAAAAACAAAAAGTTTATTAATAATCTTTGAATTCTAAATAGAGGAGGGGGTTTTAAATGACTAAAAAGAAAAAAACTACTAAATCTAAATCAAGTTCAAAAAAACTTGTGAAAAAAACCACTAAACCAAAGCCTATAAAAACGGATAAATCTAAAAAATCAGTTTCTACTAAAAAAGCAATATCTATTCTGGCATTAATTCTTATAATTGTTGTTTTAGCTGTAGTTGGTTATACTAAATTATCTGATATTAAGGATAATACTGCTGTTGCTTTTATTAATGATGAAAAAATAACAACCGAAGAACTAGATAAATCTTATAACTTTTTATTTTTTTTAACAGGTTATCCTGAAGAATATAAACAGATTATAACTAAAGAAATTTATTTAGAACAATTAATTGATGAAAAAATATTGATTCAGGCAGCAGAAAAACAAAATTTTGTTTTGGATGAAAACGAGCTTAATAAAAAAATACAAGAGATGATGGACCAGAATCTGCTGACAGAAGAGCAGTTTAAAGATAGATTAAATGAAGGGGGTTTTTCATTTGATTATTTTAAGGATTATTATAGGACACAATTGATGTTGGCTGATTTTCTTAATGAAACTTTGCTCTCTAAGGTTGAGGTAACTGATTCAGAAGCAGGAGAATATTATGAAGACAACAAAGAAAATTATACTGCAAAAGAAGGAGAAATAAGAGCAAGACATATTTTAGTTGAGACAGAGGAAGAAGCTATTGAAATTTTAAAAGAAATAAGAAAAGGTGTTGATTTTGCTGAATTAGCAAAAACAAGATCAATTGGTCCAAGTTCAGTAAAAGGAGGAGATTTAGGTATTTTTGGCAGAGGAACTATGATAAAAGAGTTTGAAGAAGCAGCATTTGCTTTAAGAATTGGAGAGGTCTCTGAACCAGTCCAGACTGAATATGGATGGCACATTATTAAGAGAGATTCTGGTGTTATATCCTATGAAGAAGTCCAAGATCAAATTAAAGAGATATTATTACTTGAAAAACAAAAACAGACATTCGGAGAATATTTAGATGGATTAAAAGAAGAATCTGAAATAATTATTAATTTAGATGGAATTGAAATGCCAGTAGGACTAGTTGTAGAGAATACCTGTATTGATGATTATGGAATAAGTAAAGATACAATAATATTTTATCATGCAACTTGGTGCCCTCATTGTCAAGATATGATGCCTATTGTAAGGGATCTTGAAAATGAAGGATATAAATTTTTCTGGGCAGAGTCAAGTTCAAAAGATAGCAGCATTATTGTAGATTGTTTTCGTGAGGTTATACAAGGGGGTGTTCCTGAATTTATTTGTGCTGGAACAAATGAATTTGAACTAGGGGCAATGTCAAAAGGAGAACTTAAAAAATTTGCTGATAAATGCAGAAGTTAATTTATTTCTTTTTTAATTAAAATAAAAAATAAATTTTTATAAATCATTAACAGTTAATATGCTAACTTTGCTGTTTGATGTTATCTTGTTATCCATTGCAATAAGATAACTGATATTTACTTTTTCTGCTATCTCTAACAATGGTTTGTTTATTATTCCATCAAATACAATAGCATATATCCCACTACTTAAACTTTTGATTGTTGTTGCTAATTCACTGATTGGAACTTTACCAAGGATGCTTAATTTTTCATCAAGAAGATATGCTCCTCTTGTTCCAATTAGGTCTTCTAACATACTTTTGAATTTAGCTTTTTGTTCTGTTGTCAATGCAGGAGTTTGAACCATTGGTTTTCTAGCATATCTGCTGTTAACTGTAGGTGCTGCTCTAGTTACTGTTGATCTTATTGATGTAGCAGGCCTTTGTATTGGCCTTCTTTCTGGAATAATTTTTTGACCTACATTGCCGTTTAATTTAAATCCAAGATCAAGTTTTGCCTGTTCAGCTGTTATCCTTCCTCTAATTGCTTTGTGGATTTCTTTTTTTGTTATTTCTTCTACTTCTTTTCCATCTGGTGCTTTTGTTATATAATCTAGGTCTGCTACAGCAAGCAATTCTTTGATTATCAAGTCTCCTCCTCTGTCTCCATCAACAAATACTGTGACTATTTTCTTTTTGCTAAGCTCTTTTATTGTTTCTGGAACTGATGTTCCATTCATAGCAACTGAATTTTTAATACCATGTTTTAATAAATTAAGAACATCTGCTCTGCCTTCAACAATAATTATTTCATCTGAATCATCAATATTTGGACCTGCTGGAAGCCTGTCTTTTCCGTATTGGGTTAGTTCCATCACTCTTACAGAATAAGCAACTTCATCTGCTATTTCCTGGCTGTCTGGAAGCACTTTTTCTGTTAATTGTTTTAATAACTCTTTTGCCCTTTCTACTACAAAGCTTCTTTTGCTAACTCTTACATCTTCAATATTGTTTACTTTAATCTTTGCATTACAAGGCCCTATTCTTTGGATTATTTCTAATGCAGCTCCTACTATACTTGTTTCTGCCTTATCCAAAGAAGAAGGTATAATTATGTCTCCTTTTGTTTTTCCTGATCTTGTATCAACATTAACTTCTATTCTTCCGATTCTTCCTGATCTTTGGAGTTCTCTTAATTCTAGGTCTGAACCAAGCAGCCCTTCTGTTTGGCCAAAAATTGCTCCTATAACATCAGGTCTTTCTGCAACACCATCAATTTCGATAGTTGCGTGGATGATATATTTAGCTGATACTGGTGATATTTTTCCCATTTTAATCTCCTCCATTATTTAGAGAAAGAGCTCTTTATTTCATATCTGGATCATCCTTATTTTAAAATGAATGATAATAATTTTAATCTCTCTCTCTTTGATTTAAAAACATAGAACAAGCTTTTTTTACTCTAACTCACACACTCTAAATGAAAATGATGAAATGATAATAATAAAGCTTTATTTTTCTATGTTTTTTATTTTAATTATAAGGTTTTGTAGCCCGAAACACTAACTCTCAAGCTCATTGCTTGAATTTATCGTTAGCTCCATTGAGTACTCTCGTGACGGGCCTCAATTTGTGTTTTTTAGCCCAAACAAAGGCTTATTCACAAATCTCTTTTGTGTATTTTAATAATGATTCACTACTTTATAAATCTTGTCTTTTATTATAAAAAACCCGACAAGCGAAAAACTTCGCTTGCGGGAAAAAGGGGGTTTTTATTCGAACTGATGTTCGAAACATGAAAAACCCCCATCAAAACCCAAGGTTTTAATGGGGAAAGAGGTGTTTAGATGATTATGACCTTTTTTTATGTTACTTCTAGTAAGTAAGAACTTATTTATAAATGTTATGGTTTTTAGTACTTATTAGTAGTTATTTAAAAAGCCTATTCCTTTATAAAGAAAATGGTTTTAATATTTTAATATGGCCAAGATAAGCAAAGAGAAATGGAAAGTATGGGGCAATGTTTTTGATGAATTTACATTTAGAACATTGTTTAAATTAGCATCACAGGGCCATTTTGAGAAATTAAAAAGCCCTATATCAATTGGTAAAGAAAGCAATATATTTAGTGCCAAGAAAGAGAATGAAACTATTATTATCAAAATATACAGGCTTGAGACTTGTGATTTTAATAGAATGTATGATTATATTAAGTATGATCCAAGATATGTAAATGTCAAGACCAAAAAAAGGAAGATAGTTTTTGCATGGACTCAAAGAGAATTCAGGAATCTATTAAAAGCCAGAGAAGCAGGAGTTAATGTTCCAAGACCAATTACTTTTTTGAATAATATTTTATGCTTAGAATTTATTGGTGATAAAGAAGCTGCTCCTAAACTAAAAGACAAAATTCCTAAAAATAAAAAATTATTTTTTGAGAAAATAATAAAAAATGTACAAAAGTTATATAAAGCAGACTTAATTCATGCAGATTTGTCACAATTTAATATTTTAAATTTTAGAGAAGAGCCAGTTTTTATTGATTTTTCACAATGCACCCTTACAAGAAATCCGCGGGCTGAAGAATTTTTAAAAAGAGACATAAAGAATATTTGTAATTTTTTTAACAAAATTGGTTTAAATATCAATGAAGAAAAGGTTTTGAAAAAGATCAAAAATGGAATATAATTATGAATTAAAGCTTCCAAAAGAGAGGATTGCTGTTTTAATAGGCAAAAAAGGAGAGATTAAAAAAAGAATTGAAGAAGAAACAAAGACAGAAATAAAAATAGATTCCAAGGAAGGAGATATATTTATAAAAGGCAAGGATGCACTTTCATTATTTAGTGCAAGAGAAATAATTACTGCTATAGGCAGAGGATTTAATCCAGAAGTTGCAGAGCTGCTGCTTAAGGCAGACTATGGTTTAGAAGTTATTAATATTAAAGAGTTTACTGGAAAGGATAAATCAAATATTTTGAGATTAAAAGGAAGAGTTATCGGCAAAGAAGGGAAAAGCAGGAGAACAATTGAAGAATTAACTGAATGTTATATAAGTGTTTATGGAAAAACAATTGGAATAATAGGAAAGCCTGAGGATTTAGCTAATGCAAGAAGAGCTGTTGAAAATTTATTGCAGGGAAGCCCTCATGCAAATGTTTATAAATGGCTAGAAAAAAGAAGAAGAGAAATAAAAAGAAGAGAAATTATTGAAAGTTAAAATGGCAGAAGAAACAAAATCAAAAAGGCCTATTGCTGTTGAATTGGCAAAAAAACAGAGAGAGATTTCTGTTGCTGAATTTTTTGAAAAAAACAGGCATTTATTGGGCTTTGATAATAAGAGAAAAGCCTTGTTGACTACAGTGAAAGAAGCAGTTGATAATGCTTTAGATGCCTGCGAAGAAGCTAAAGTACTGCCTGAAATAAATGTTCAGATAATTGATATGTCAACAAAACCTGAAGTTAAAAAAGAAGTTGATAAAGAACAAACAACATTAGTAACTGAAGAAATAAAGGATGAACCAATTTCTAGTCAAGATAGATTTAGGGTTATTGTTGAAGATAATGGTCCTGGAATTGTCAAGAAACAGATCCCTAATATATTTGCAAGACTTCTTTATGGAAGCAAGTTTCATACTTTAAAGCAAAGCAGAGGCCAGCAGGGAATTGGAATTAGTGCAGCTGCTTTGTACGGACAATTGACTACTGGAAAACCTGTTAAGATTATTTCAAAGATTTCTCCTAAACATCCTGCTCATTATTATGAATTAATAATAGATACTAGAAAAAATGAACCGAAGATTATATCTGAAAAGGAAATGAAATGGAATAAAGATCATGGAACCAAGGTTGAGATTGATTTAGAGGGAACTTACCAATCTGGAGGACAGAGTGTTGATAGATTTTTGAAACAAACAGCAATTGCAAACCCTCATGCCACTATAATCTATACAACTCCTGATGCTAAACAGATAATATTTCCTAGAGCTACAGAGCAGCCTCCGAAGGAATCAAAAGAAATTAAACCTCATCCTTATGGAGTTGAACTTGGAAGATTGATAAAGATGCTTCAATCTACTAAGTCAAGGACAATTCAAGGATTTTTAATGTCTGATTTTTCAAGAGTTGGAAGCGGGACTGCAAAGGAGATATGCAAAAATGCTTCTATATTACCTGATACTTCTCCTAAAAAAATAACAAGAGAGGTGGCTGAAAAACTTGAAAGAGGAATCAAAAAAACAAAGATAATGAATCCTCCTACTGATTGTATAAGCCCTATTGGAGCTGAGGAACTTGAAAAAGGACTGAAAAAGGAAATTAAAGCAGAATTTTATGCAGCTATAACAAGGCCTCCTGCAGTATACAGCGGCAATCCATTTATTATTGAAGCAGGAATTGCTTTTGGCGGAGAGCAAGAACCAGAAGGACAAATTAAGTTATTAAGGTATGCTAACAGAGTTCCTCTGCTTTATCAGCAGGGTGCATGCGCTGTTACAAAATCTGTTGTTAATACAAGCTGGAGAAGCTATGGTTTAAGCCAAAGCAAAGGGGCTTTGCCTGTTGGGCCATGCACAATTGTTTTACATATTGCTTCTGTTTGGGTTCCATTTACTTCTGAAAGCAAAGAAGCTTTGGCACATTATCCTGAAATTATAAAAGAGATTAAACTTGCATTGCAGGAATGCGGAAGAAAATTATCTTTATACGTTAATAAGAAAAGAAGAATTGTAGCAGAAGGAAAGAAAAGAAGTTATATTGAAACTTATATACCTCATGTAGCTGATGCTTTAAAGGAATTATTAAAATTAAAAGAAATTGACCAGGAAAAAATTAAAAAGCTGTTGAAAGAGCTATTAGAAAAACAAAGAGGAAAGCTTGATCAAATAAAAGTTGAAACCTCAGAATTTGATGAAGGTCTGGCGTTAGAAAAAGGTGAAGGCAGTGAAAAATCCTAAAAAAGATGTTATCTCATTAATAAAAGAGATTGCAAACGGAATTTATAATAAGATATTGAAGAAAAAATCTCCTGAACTAGAATCTCCCTTAAGAAGCTTAACTAATGTTAAGTATGATGCAAATGATGGTTATTTTGAATTATTAGGAAAGAAAAAAACAAGAGCATTAACTGCAGCAACTGTAAAAACTTTTGCACAGACACTAAGAATGATGACCTTAAGCAAGGACTTAGTTGAAAAAGATGATATTGCTTCAAAGAGAGAGGCTTATTATATAAGCAAAAATTGGGCTGAAGCAAGATTCAAGGAGCAGCCTGAGTCAGATACTGTTATGGATGATATTGAAGCCATGCTGATGGTAAATAGAGAACAGCTTGGTTTTATTCCAGAGGAAAAAGGCGGAGAAATTGCAGGTAAGCTTACTGTTATTGATAAAGATCCTGATACTGGAAAGGAATTAAAAATTGACTGCACTAAATTTGGTTCTGGAGCTTACAGCATTCCTATTTCTGTAGAACATCTAAAATTTGATACAAATGCTAAATTTATTTTAGCAATTGAAACAGCTGGTATGTTCCAAAGGCTTGTAAAACATAAATATTGGAAAAATGCTAACTGCATTTTAGTTTCAATGGGAGGAGTTCCTACAAGAGCCTGCAGAAGATTCATCAGAAGGTTAAGTGAGACAAAGAAAATTCCTGTTTATGTTTTTACTGACGGAGATCCTTACGGATTTGCTAATATATATAGAACATTAAAAGTTGGTTCTGGAAATGCTGCTCATATAAATGAATATTTCTGTGTTCCAAATGCAAAGTTTATTGGAATAACTCCTCAAGATATAATAGAATATAAACTGCCTACTCATCCATTGAAGGATGTTGATATAAAAAGATTAAAAGATGCACTTAAAAATGATCCATTTATCAATCATCATAAAGAATGGCAGAAAGCATTAAAACAAATGGCTCAAATGAAAGTAAGAGCAGAACAGCAAGCTCTTGCTAAATGGGGACTAAATTATGTTATTGAAAAATATTTGCCTCAAAAGTTAAAGAACCCTAAAACTTGGCTGCCTTGATTCAAAAGATTTATAAAATAATTTAGTTTAGTGATAATTATGGGAGAAGAGAAAGCACCTGAATGCTGCAAAGGCTGTAATCTATGGGAAAAACATAAAAATTCTTGTTTTTATTATTGGGAATCTAAAAAGGATTGTACAATGCATTCTGATAGGCAGTGAAAATAAGCAATAAGATTTATAAATAAAAAGATTTAATTTTCTTTTATGGACCTGTAGCCTAGTCTGGATAAGGCGACAGCCTTCTAAGCTGTAGATCGGGGGTTCAAATATTCCGAAGGGAGAATATAAATCCCTTGAGATTTGAAAGTCCCCTCAGGTCCGTGTTGCGGAGGTACCCCAGCGGCTAAGGGGAACGGCTGCAATAACAAAGAATATAACTTTGTTTTGCTGTACCCGTTTATTCATGGGTTCGAGTCCCATCCTCCGCTTTCTTTAAAATGATTAAGAAAATATTAATAAACAAAGACGGAAGAAAGTTCTATGTTTCTAATTTAGATAAAGATTTTCATACTCAATTTGGTTTTATTAATAAAAAAAATCTAAAAAAGAAAAAAGGCATTGTTAAAACAAATACTAAAAAGGAATTTTTTATTTTTGATGCTGGATTTTCTGATAGGTTTAGAAAAATTAAAAGAGGGGCCCAGATAATCACATTAAAAGATGCTGGTTCTATAATTGCAGAGACAGGGATTAATAAAACCAGCAAGGTTTTAGATGCTGGAGGAGGTTCAGGAGCATTATCCTGCGTTTTAGCAAACATTGCAAAACAAATTATAACTTATGAAATTAATAAGAATTTTATCAAAATAATTAAGGAAAATATAAAAAATCTTGATTTAAAAAATATTGTTGTTAAAAATAAAGATATAACTAAAGGAATAAGCGATAAAAATCTTGATCTAATTGTTTTAGATCTACTAAATCCAGAAAAAGTAATTAATCATGCTGCAAAAGCATTAAAATCAGGTGGATTTTTAGTTGTTTATTTGCCTTCTATAACGCAGGTTGTTAGTTTTGTTAAGAAAATAAATAAAAGTAAGAATTTTATTTTGATTAAGATCATAGAAAATATTCAAAGAGAATGGAAAATTGAAAATAAAATAGCAAGACCTGAATTTAGAATGCTGGGACACACTGGTTTTTTAACTTTTGTTAGAAGAGTTTGATATTGTTTTTCCTTCTTCATCAAAGAACATACTAAAAACATATTCATCTTCTTCATCATAATAATGATTATCTAATGTTGTTTCATGATTAAAACCCATCTTTTCATAGAATATGTGTGCTCTTGTGTTTGATTCATGGGTAAGAAGATAGAGTTTTCTTAACCTGCTTCCGTTTTCCTTGTAGAATTCACTGCATTTTTTGATCAATCCATTAAAAAGAAGCTTTGCCACTCCTTTTCCTCGATATTCAGGCAAAACTGCAATTCTGTTAAGCTCTGCTAACTGGTGTTTAGGCAGATCATGCACTGTCCATGTTACAATTCCTAATATTGTTCTTAATTGTTCTGCAATAATATAGTGATGGTCTTTTTTTAATTCATCACGAAATATTTTCTTGGCTTCTTCAATATCATCAATGTTATAACTTTCTTTCAGTACTTTTGCTACACCTTCAATATCTTCTATTTTTGCATTTCTTATTATTATCATTTTTATTCAACTGTAACAGATTTTGCAAGATTTTTTGGTTTGTCTATATCACATTCTCTAAATTTAGCAATATGGTATGCTAATAACTGTAATGGGATCACTGTAAGGAATGGATAACACAATCCTGATGTCTCTGGAACATATAAAACTTTGTCTGCAAGGTTTTTAATTTCTTTGTCTCCTTCAGTAGCGATTGCTATTACTTTCCCTCCTCTTGATTTAATTTCTTCAATATTTCCTTTTATTTTGGAGTATGAATCATCTTTGATGGCTATTACAACAACAGGCATTTGGTTGTCAATCAAAGCAATTGGTCCATGTTTCATTTCAGCAGCAGGATATCCTTCTGCATGGAGATAAGACACCTCCTTCAGCTTTAATGCACCTTCTAAAGCTATTGGATAATTTGTTCCTCTTCCTAGATATAAAGCATTTGTTTTTTTATAATATTCTTTTGCACAGTCTATTATCTTTTTTTCTTTTTTTAGTATAGATTCTATCTGTTTTGGAACTTTTTTTATGTATTCTAATCTTTCAATGATATGATCTTCTGACCATGTATCTTTTAATCTGGCTAAATAGGCTCCAAACAAATATAACACTGATAATTGAGACGTAAATGCTTTTGTTGAAGCTACTCCAATTTCTATTCCTGCTCTAGTATATATTGTGGTATCTGATTCACGAGGGATCGAACTTCCAATAACATTGCATATTGAAAGAACTTTTGCTCCTTTTGATTTTGCTTCTTTTATTGCAGCTAATGTATCTGCTGTTTCTCCTGACTGGCTTATTGCTATTAATAATGTTTTATTGTCAATAATTGGGTTTCTATATCTGAATTCAGATGCGTAATCAACTTCTACTGGTATTTTTCCCAATGATTCTATCATGAATTTTCCAACTAAACCAGAATGCCATGAAGTTCCGCATGCTGCAATCATTATTTTATTAATAGATCTTAGATAATCTTCTGATAAATTAAAGTCTTCAAAAAGAATTTTATTATCTTTTATTCTTGAGTTAATCGTATTTTTAATTGATTCAGGCTGTTCAAATATCTCTTTTAGCATAAAATGTTCATATTCTCCTTTTTGGGCCTGCTCTGCATCCCATTCTATCTTAACTGGTTTTCTTTCTATCTTTTTTCCTGTTTCAAAATTTTCAATTTTGTAGCTGTTATCTATTACTATCATTTCATCATCTTCTAAAAAAACAACTTCTTTTGTATATTCGATAAAAGCAGGAATATCAGAGGCAATAAAAAATTCATTTTTTCCAATCCCTACAATTAAGGGAGAAGCTTTTTTTGCTGCAATCATTTTGTCAGAATTTTTATTCAATATAACTACTGCAAACGTCCCATCCAATCTTTTTAATGCTAATTTTACTGCATCTTCAAATTCATTATTTTTTGAATGATATTCTATTAAATAAGGAATAACTTCTGTGTCTGTTTTTGATTGGAATACAAAACAGACACAGAAGTTATTCCTTATTTAATAGAATATCATTCAAAAAATAATGAATT
>JAHWIB010000045.1 GCA_019322815.1 Candidatus Woesearchaeota archaeon
TACCCCTTAGAGTTTTAGTTTCTTGCCCCCATAAAGAGTCAAAATAAGTCTTGAAAGTATGATATATCTTTTCATCAGTTATTGAGAAAACAATTGGTTCTTTTTCTCTCCAGACAAATATTAAGACCTTATTCTTATACAGATTAAACTGAATTCCTTCATAGACATTAGGAGGCAAATATTTTACTTCAGATAATACTTTATAAATGTCTTTGTGTTTTTCAATTAGTTTTTCAGTTCCATGAACAAAGAGGAATTTTACTTTTACTCCTTTTTGCTGTCTTCTTTGATGAAAATCAATAAAATAGTCATAAACTTCTTTTTTCTGGCCTCTCCATGATGCACCCATTACATAATATTCTTCTCCAGGTTCAAGTTCATCCAGCATATTATTCCAAGCATTATGCACTCCTTTTATACCTCTTAATACCATTACTTCCTGATTCCATAATAAATCAAAATTAGTTCTTAGAGAATCTGCTACTGTTTTATTTTCAATCTTGAATATTGATGGATTTTTGCTCCAGACAGCATTCATTACAGTATTTCCCTGGACTATTGTAGAAATAGGCAAAGTCTGTTCTGTTGGATATATTTTTGTTTCACAGCCTTGTTCTTCAATCTCTTTTGCTCTTTTTCTATTCTTTTCATTATCTCCATAATATAATAACCTTACATTCCTTGCTTTTTGCCTTATTTCTTTGTTCCATTTAACATTATAATCTGCTCCTTCTTTAGTGACTGGTTCTGCAGCAAATACTATTACATCCTCTTTTTTTGTTGTCTGTTCAATTAAAGAATTCATAGCTGCTTCTATTTGATCTTGGCCTTGGTATGTCTGAACTCTTTGATCCCACAATGTATTAAAGTAAACTTTAAAAGATTCAGCTGCTTCTTTATTATCAATACTAAAGAAAGTTCTTTGATTAGGAAGACTTATCAGTACTTTATTTCCATATATCAAAAATACAGAAGGAGTTACCATACCTTTCTGCAAGTATTTTATTCTTGTATTTGATAATCTTTTTAGTTCATTTCCGATGCCTTTAGCTCCATAGTTAAGCAGTATATCTGCTTCTATTCCTTTTTCTGATCTTTTTTTGTGAAAATCAATTATCATTTCTCTGAATTCAGAATCAAAATCAAATATTCCCATTATTGAAAGTTTATCTCCTTTTTTTAAAGTAGAAATAATATCTCCAAAAGCTGCTTTAAAGCCTTCATTCCCCTCATAATTTTTTACTTTATCATCCCACCATTTTTCAAACTGCACTCTGAAAGATTCTGCGATTTCTTTGTTATCAATAACAATAATCAAAGGCTCTTCAACTTCAGAAGGAAATATTACAATTCTATTATTAAAAATATCAATAGAAGCAGGAATAACTTCCTTTGTAAATTTAACTTTAGCTAGAGGGTTGTTTTTTGGGTATGTTTGTTGAACTGTTTTAGGATCTTTTCTAACCTCATCAGTAAATATAATCCTGTTTTTTATTTTTCTTCTTGCTCTCTCTTTGTTAAACTTAAGAAAAAATCTGCTGACTTGTTCAGAACGCTTTGGAATTCCAAATGCTAGATGCTCATCCCTTGGTTTTAATAAATTCAAAGCATCATAAAATGCAGTTTCCATTCCTTTTACTCCTTTAAAGATAGTTGCTTCTGATTTATACTTAGAAAGCTTTCTTTTTAATTCTAATTCAGGAAGTATTTTTTTAAGTTCATCTTTCTGCGAATTAAACTTTCTCTCTTTTTCCTTCATATAATCCATAATTCTTTCAGGTGCTGCTGCTTCAAAGTATTTTACCCCAGATTTTATTATATAGCTGACAAGGCCTTTCTGCATTAATTTATCCAGAATCTCATATATCTTAGAAGAAGAGGCTTTTGATTTATCTACTATCTTACCTGTTGTAGTTGAACCTAGTTCTAATAAAGCTAAGTATACATTGATTTCTGACTTTGTAAGACCTATTTCTTCTAATATCTCCTTTCTCATACTAATTAAAAATATTCAGGCCTTTATAAATCTTATGTATTTCTCCCCCCTTTGTGGTAGGTAATATTTATATACTTTCCAAATTAGTTACTACTTTAAAATAAAAACAGTTTATCCTTATCTGAAAAAAAGGAGGAGGTAGATAAAATGAAAAGTTACAAACCAAAAGGAATAATAAAAAGAGTAAGAAATTGGGCAATAGGAGCAGCAATGTATGCAGCTGCAGCATTAGGCTGTGGATGTTCTACAATGCCAATGTATGAAACTGTAAATGACACATCTATAGTTAGATTTGAAAATATGCAGGATCTAACTGATAAACTAAATTGCTGGAGCAGAATAGATATTAAATCAGCAGCAGATGATCCACAGAATATGGAAGCATTCTTTGCAAAGATTATGCCTGAATACAAGCTGGGAAAAGGGTTTAGTATAGCTGCACAATATTTAGCAGTGCCAGACAGAGACATAATAAGAGCTGGAGTAGCTTATGGTAAAAAAATTGGTGCAAATAAATTTGCTAAATTCAGAATATTAGCTCCAATGAATGATGCAAGCAATCCAGAGATAGATGTATTGTTAGTATATAATGGAGACAAGGCTCAAGGAAGCGCATTAGTGCTCTATGATCCAAAAAACAATTCAGTAATTGCTAGTGAACTAACTGCAACATTTGGCAAAGGCAATGTAAAACCAATTATCCAGTTAGCAGCAAGCGGTCCAATAGGTGACTTAGAAACTAAACTATTTGTAGGAGCAGAGCTAAAACCTAAAAAATAATTTTTTCTTTTTTTTATAAAAGGTGATAAAAATGAAACTAAACGAACTAGAAATATGGTATCTGGCAAGAAACAAAGCTGAACATGAATATCTTGTTGAGCTAGTTGATGTTATGCCTATTGATATAAATTTTAAAGCATTACAGGGTGCAGTAGTTGCTCCAGACCCTCTCCCTGATCCAGCATATGATCTAGCTGTGAATTTTAATAAATATGATTTCGATAGATATGATATATCAAAATATAGTGACGGGCTTGAACATAACTGGTTTGGACATAAAATTCTTGATATTGAACCACTATTGAAAAATACAATAACTTTAACAGAAGGAGCAAGAAGGGTTTCTAGTCAAGAGTTTTATGAAGAAACAGGGCATCTTATACATGATGTGATTAATAAAAATTTCATAATTAGATTTCCTCATAAAGACAAAGAAATTACTGCTATTTTAAGATATTGGAGTGGAAACATTAAGGGATAAAAGATAAATGAAAATGAATATCAAAGTAAACTAGTTGAACTCTATAAACTTTAATTTTTTCTTTTATTTTTATCAAAACTTTTAAATACACATAGATTTCTCACTTCTATATGCCTAAGAAAGAGGAAAAGGTTGGAATTACTGTAAAAAAAGAAGATGATTTTTCAGAGTGGTATCAGCAGTTGATCATAAAGTCAGAATTAGCAGACTACTCATCTGTATCTGGATGTATTGTGTTCAGGCCTTCATCATATTCATTATGGGAGAAATGCAAAAATACGATTGATCCTGAATTCAAGAAGATAGGTATAAAAAATGTTTATTTTCCTTTGTTTATCCCAGAAAAACTTCTGTCAAGAGAATCAGAGCATGTAGAAGGGTTTACACCAGAAGTTGCCTGGGTTACGCATGCAGGAAACACAAAACTGCAGGAAAGATTAGCTGTTAGGCCTACCTCAGAAGCAATTATGTATGAAAGCTTTGCTAAATGGATAAGAAGCTACAGAGATCTTCCATTCAGATCAAATCAGTGGAATAATGTAGTAAGATGGGAATTCAAGCACCCTGTTCCTTTTTTAAGATCAAGAGAGTTCTTATGGAATGAAGGGCATAATGTCTATTCAAATACAAAGGATTTAGATAAGGACAGAGAATCAATATTAAAGATTTATTCTGATTTTATGAAAGATTATATGGCTCTGCCTGGATTGTTAGGCAAGAAATCAGACAAAGAAAAGTTTGCAGGAGCAGTAGCAACTTACTCAATTGAATTGATGCTTCCAAATGGAAAAGCTATCCAAGGCCCTGATTATCATGATGATGGGCAGAACTTTGCAAAGGCTTATGGAATCCAATTTTTAGATGAAAGCGAGAAAAAGCAGTATGCATATCAGTCAACTTATGCTTTTACAACAAGAATGCTTGGTGTAATGATTGCAATACATTCTGATGATAAAGGATTAGTGATTCCGCCAAGATTAGCTGAAAATAAAGTTGTTATTGTTCCAATATTATTTGAAGATACAAAAGAAAAAGTTCTAGAAGAAGCAAAGAAATTAGGAAAAGAGCTAAAGCAATTCAGCCCATTAGTAGATGCTAGAGAAGAATATAATCCTGGATGGAAGTTCAATGAATGGGAATTAAAAGGAATTCCAATAAGAATTGAAATTGGTCCAAAAGATATAGAAAAAAAGCAGGCCATGGTCGTAAAAAGAACAGGCGGAAAAGAAGCTGTTAAGATTTCTGATTTAAAAAAAATAATTCCAAAATTATTAGATAAAATCCATGATGAATTATACAAAAACGCAGAGAAATTATTGAAAACAAGCATCACAAAAGCAGATACAAAAGAAGAACTAATAAAAGCTGTAAAAGAAAAAAAGATTGCATTGACACCAATGTGCGGAAATGAAGAATGTGAGGATTATATCAAAGACAAGACAGGCGGAGCTAAAACATTGAACATGCCTCTAGAACAGCCTGATATAAAAGGAAAGAAATGCATCTGGTGCAATAAAGAAGCTGAATATCTTATTTATGTCGGAAAGAGCTATTAAAACATTTATAAATAACTAAATTCTTCTGATTATATGAGTAAGTTAATACAATCAATTTTTGATTCAAGAGAATTTAATGGAAGACTTAATCGGGCAGAAGGTATAAGCAAAGAAACTTCTTTAGAAACTGGTTTTTATGTTCAGAAAAAATTTATGGAGGGTTTAGATGGAAATCCAAATCCTGATTATAAAGTAGGAGAAATAATGCTTGGTGAAGATGAAAACTGTCTAGCTGATGGAAATGATATAGCTGATTTTTCTACAGGATTATATAATTTTATGTTTGTCCACTTTCATGGAGATTTTGATAGATATTTTATCCCTTCTCCAAGTGATTTCGCTATTATAAGTAAAAGAAGAAGAGAATTACTACAAAGATATGCTATAAATGCTAAACCTGTTATGATTACTGCGTCCCATAAACAAAGGAAAACATATTTTGCAATTGTACAAGAAACTGCTAAAGAACCTCTTCCAGTTCATGTTATCTTTGATTTTGTTGAAAGATATCAGAGAGAAATAGCAGAACCTTTTTTAGCTGAATTTATCAATCCAAGAAATGTGCAGGCTTTTATTAATAAAAGCGGATTATATAAATGCAGAATAGTTGAATTTTATGAAAATAGTAAAATAAGGATTGACGAAAGACATCGTATCGATGAACCTAGATTAGCTGAATTAGTAGAAAAATTTAAAAGAAAGTCTAAAAGCTATTAATATCTTCTAAATCTTCTTCTTCCAAAATGTCTAGGCCTGCTATTTGAATTATTTCCAAATCTTTGGCCTGAACCTTCCCTATTATTTCTAGATCCAAATCTTTTTGGAGAACCTTGATTTAGATTATCTCCAGAACTCTGCCCATATTTTCTTTGTCTTTGATTGTTTCCAAACCTTGGATTTCTTCCAAATCTAGGCTGGTCTTTCCATCTTATCATTGCTCTTTCTATATGAGGGGTAGGCTCTTTTTTTATTTCAACATCATTGTCTCTTAGGACTCTTGAGAAATTATCATGATCCCTGTGGGTAAGTATATTAATTGCAATGCCTTCTTCTCCTGCTCTTGCTGTTCTTCCTATCCTGTGTATATACTGCTTGCTTTCTTTGGGAATATCATAATTATATATATGTGAAACTCCCTTGATATCTAGGCCACGAGCAGCTACATCAGTGCATACAAGAACATTTACATCCTGTGAATGGAATTTTTCAATTGCTTCATTTCTTCTGTTCTGGGAAAAATTTCCATGGATAGCTATTGCATTTATTCCATTTGCTTTTAAATTCTTTGCAACAAAATCTGTGTTTTTTATTGTATTGCAGAATACCATAACTAATTTTGCTTTTTCTTTCTTAAGCAAATAAACTAATAATGAAAATTTTGATTTATCATCAACATCATAATAGATCTGCTTTAATTTTTTAGGATCAACATAAGAAGTTACAGATATTTTTACAGGATTATTCATATACTGCCTTGAAAGGTCAATAACTTCTCTTGTAATTGTAGCAGAAAACAATAATGTCTGCCTTTTCCTTGGACACTGGCTGATTATCCTTCTGATATCATCAATAAATCCCATATCAAACATCCTGTCTGCTTCATCCAGGACAAGTATCTTTACATTTTTTAGATCCATTGTTCTTCTTTGAAGATGATCCAGCATTCTTCCTGGTGTCGCAACTACAACATCTGCATCTCTAAGCTTGTCTATCTGAGGGTTTATTGAAACTCCTCCATAGATAGGAACAATATTAAGATGAAGATATTTTGAAAATTTTATCAATGATTTTGCAACCTGTTCTGCAAGCTCTCTTGTAGGAGTCAGCACAACTGCCTGTATCCCTTTTCCTTTTACAGAATTCTGCACTATTCCTGATCCAAAAGCCAATGTTTTTCCAGAACCAGTTGCAGAGCCAGCTATAATATCTCTTCCCTGTAAAACCAATGGAATTGTCTTTTCCTGTATCTCACTAGGCTTTTCAAAGCTTTCTTCTTCAATAGTTCTTAAGATAGGTACTGATATACCTAATTTTTCAAATTCTTTCATATTAAACTTCCATAATAAATTTAAGAAAAAGTCAAATCAGATTTGCTTTCTCTTATAAGCATCATGTTTTTTTCTGTTATTATTGAAATTACAGCTACTCCTTTATAAAGCTTATGGTTTTGTCACATTTTAGTTACTAAAATTAGAAATTGCCATATCTTTTTGGATTTGGGCTGGACTTAAATTTATCATACATTCTTTGGATTATTTCTCCTAGGTCATGTATATGTTTTTTGCTTATAAAATTATGAGCAATGCCAAACCAATAACTTTTGAAATCAAATCTAGAAGACATTCCTACAATAAGTTTGTCTTTAACTTTCCCTAATTTAAGCAATCTTTCGCAGGCTATATTTCCATTAACCATAGGCATATCTGTATCTGAAACTATGATATCTATATCTTCTTTATCAATTACTTCTTCTATTTCTGATCCATCATATACAGAAATAACTTTAAATCCTGATTTGTCTAAGGATTCAGAATAAATCTGAGATTGTCCAGGATTGTCTTCTACTAAAAGTACTTTAAGCATGTTTTTTATTTATAGAAGTTTTATTTAAAGTTTTTGTATACAAAAATTTAAATACCTTTATTCTTTTTTTATTAAAATGCTGCAATTAATAATATCAACATTTTATTTTATGTTGCCTGCTTATTTTGCAAATATGGCTCCTGTTTTAGTTAGGGATTATTTCAAAGCTCTGGCAGTTCCTTTGGATTTTAATAAGAAATTCAACGGCAAAAGAGTTCTTGGCAGCCATAAGACTTTAAGAGGATTATTGTCAGGAATTGTGGTCGGAATAATAGTTGCATTTGTTCAATATTTGCTTCTTAAAATATCTTTTTTTGCAAATATCAGCATACTTAATTATAATGAATGGGCATGTATTGGTTTTTTGATGGGAGCAGGAGCTTTGACTGGAGATCTAGTAAAAAGTTTTTTTAAAAGAAGATTTAATATAAAACCAGGAGGAAGATGGATTCCTTTTGACCAGCTGGATTTTGTAGTTGGAGCATTATTATTTATATCTATTCTTTATGTTCCTTCAGTAGAAATTATTATAACTGCATTGATCCTAAGCTTTTTACTGCATATTATACTTAGCCATATAGGGTATTATTTAGGTATTAGAAAGGTTAAATGGTAATTATTTCTTTCTAATTAAAATCAAGCTTCCTGCTGGAAAGCCATAGAGAAATGTTAGAGAAGATGTCAACATAAAGAAATTAGGTTTTTCCATAATCAATAAAATCAAAGATGCTAAGATTATATATCCAATCACTGCTTTTGGCTGAAGATAGATCAATACAAGAGTTATTAATATTCCTATTAAAATAAACAAGATAATATGCAGCTGGAAAGAATATAAAACAAGAACTGCTGCAATTATCAAGATTATATTTTGCAGCCAAACAAGATATTTTTTTCCTGGCTTAAGCTCTTCTTTTGCAATATAGCCTAATAATAATCCTGCAAATAATCCTAAGAAAGCTAAACCTAAAACAAGAAGATAATTTAAAATTGCCATTCAGAATGCCCCCATTGTATTAATAAATCAACATTGTCTAATTTAGGAGTATCGCATGCTCCATAACAAGAACCTAGCCATATCAAGACTTCTGCATCTGTTTTTGATTTAATTTCTTTTTGTATTTTGCATGCTTCTGGTTTTAGACCATCTGGTAATTGAATACAAACAAGCTTTGCTTTTTGTTTTTTTATCTCTTTTATTGTTTTATCTAATTCTAAATCATATTGCATATTATAATAAAAGAATCAGGTATATATAAAGTTTAAGCTTCTGCCATTAATCTATCTAATTCAAACTTATTTAACTTCTTTTCATTCAGAATTTTCTTAAAATTTAATTTTTCTTCTTTGATTTCTTCTAATGTTTCACTATCATTCATATTGCATCAACTCTTTCTCTTAATCCAGCTGCTACTTCTATAGCACCGCTATAATAATGATATTTTTTTCTGGCAGAAGAATATTTTGATGATCTTAAATTAAATACTAATTTGTCTGCTACCTTTTTAATCAAAGGCCATACCTCAATTAATACTTCTTCGTGCCTGTTATTCAAGCCATATTTTAAAAGCTCATTACATTGTTCTAGATATTCTGAATCTCCAAGATCTCCTTCTTTCACTGATGCGATCCAGGAAACAAGTGAATTTAAATATTGTTTATGCATGCGGTCTAATGCTGCTTTTTTTAAAATAGCATCATTTCTTTGAGCTGCTTCATATACAACCCTATCAAGTGTATGATAATCAAGATTGTCTAAGTGCTTGAAATCTGCAGACCTTTCATCTATGAATCTTGCTTTTCCATAATATCCTGGTTCTTTTTCCATATTAAATTCACTAGTCGAAAAGAAAAGTGGCCTATTTATAAAGCTTTTGCTTTTAATTATCGTCGAGAAATCACTATTTTTTAAGCCTTTTTTTCCTTCAAGTAAGGGAATCTCATATAATTCTTACAATTAAGACAGTAGTAAACAACCTTTTTATTCCTTGTTCTAATCCTTACATTTTTTGAAGGAACCAGATAAGAATTACAATGCTTGCAGAATCTTCTTTTTAACTCTCTTGGAATCCTGACCTTATATTTCATAGCTAGTTCTCTAGCTAATTTCACATATCTATCTGCTCTTTTTGGATCTTTTTTAAAAGCTGTTTTAGCTTCTTTAAATAGAATTTCAATTCTTTCTAACACTAATTCTCTTTGTTTGCCTGGCTTTTTACGGTATTTTCTTTTCATAACTCATTATAATCATTGGAAATATAAAAACATAACGTTTAAATAATTCTTAAATTAACAAAGATAATGGTATTTCAGGATTTAAATTGTACAAGATTAGGAAGATATGCAGGAGGTGAGATTAGAGATACTACTTCATCTCATCCAATAATACAGTTTCTGATTAATCCTTATTATGAAGGAAGATTAAATCTAGAATTTGAACATAAAGATGATTGTTATTGCGCAAAAATTCCTAAAAAAGCAAAGCCTAAACCATCAAGAATATCTGAAATTTGCGGAAACAATATAAGAGTTCTAGATGTAGGCTGCTCTTCAGGAGCAAATTTACTGTTATTAGAGGATTTATTAAGCAGAGCTGCTGATAAAAAAGTTGAAGTAAAAGGATATGATAATGATGAAAAAATTATTGCAAATGCAAAAAGAAGGAGAGTATGTTATCATACAAGACAAGCTCTATTACATCCTATTGTAAAGGAATTAGTAGATAGAAATTATGAATATATTGATTTAAATGGTGATGAAAAATCAGCTTTTTTTGCATTAAAACCTGAAGCGCTTCCAAGACTGCAAAGCAAGGTGTTTCTTGGAGATGCAAGAGAATTACCTGAAAAAGATAATTCTGCTGATATCTCTATTTGTTTATATGTTTTAAGGCATAACCATGCAGAAGACCAATGGAAGAT
>JAHWIB010000046.1 GCA_019322815.1 Candidatus Woesearchaeota archaeon
ATCTAAATCAAAGCTGATTGCAAATTCAGAAGTCGGCCTTGATCCTGCAAATATATATCTTACAATTGAAGGCTCGTATATATCTAATACGTCTTTTAATGTAAATATAACTCCTGCAGAGCTTGAAAATTGTTTTCCTCCTTTTACACCAATCCATCCAAATCCAAATCCAATAGGAGAAATTGTTCCATATACTTCTGTCTGGATTTTTTGTCCTGTTGTTCTGCTTCCTCCTGCAGCAAAATGGTCTTTTCCTGCTGATTCAAAATCAACATCCTTTTGATGCCACCATGCAGGCCACTGCACTCTCCATTTTAATTTTGCAAGTCCTTTTTTTCTTATATCAAATGTTTTTTTATCTCCACATTTACATTCATATGAAACATTATATTTCCCTTTATACTGTATCTTTTCAGATTCTATATTACATTTTTCGCAGTAAACAGATATTGGAAGCCAAGATTCTTCTAAAGGTTCTTTTCTATGCTCATTCAGGATCTCTTTTATCTTATCTGTATTTTCTAATGCTGTTTTCATTTCTTCTGCATATTCACAATTTAGATATCTTTCACTGTTTCTAAGGATCTTTGGAATTACACCAACTGTTGGCAGTAATTCTTCAATCTCTTTTTCATTGTGCTCTGCATAATTTTTATGTTTATTATCTATAATATCAGGCACATAAATCAATGCCTGCCTTAAGAATTTCTTCAGAACTTCAGGCTTTGGCATATTAGCAGGAACTTTTCTAAATACATCATAATCATCCCAATAATGATAATGAACTGCTTTTTTCTTTTTATCTGTTAATGCCTTTGCAATAAAGCTTCCTGTGATCAATTCCCTGAAATTTCCGATATGCAAAGTACCGCTTGGCGTTACCCCAGTTGCAACAACATATTCTTTTTTATCTTTCTTTCTAGCGATTATCTGTTCAGCAGTCTGGTCAGCCCAATGCATAACTTTTTCTTTCTTTGCCATTATTATCTTTATTTTTTAATTTATTATATAAATTTTTGTCTTTTAATCACGAAGGTTTAAATACTTTCTTCAATATTTTATTATATGAGCAGGAAGAGAGATAGAGAAAGGATTAAGAAAAAGAAAGAACAGGGAAAACCTAAATATACATCTAGGCGGAGATTTGTTAAAGTAGCAGCATTTCTTGGAGCAGCTACTGCTTCTATATATGTTGGAAGCCATGTGTTTCATGATGATAAATGGGATTTCTTAGCTAGAAATGAATGGCATGAGATTATCCTAGATTATCGAGATATTTTGAAGAGATACTCCCCAATAGGCCCTGAACTACAGATAAAAAATGAATCTGAATTAGCAAAAATAAAAAAAGAAGCAAACCCTATTCTTGATCATCAAATTAAAATAAGAGGATTTGATTTGCCTGGAAATTATGATGTTAAGGCTTACAGCCAGTTATTTTCTGTGCCTGACAGGAAAGAATTCAGAGAACCTGCTTTAGAATACTGCAAAACAGCTTTTGAATTCTTATATAATCATCCTCGCTTATCTGGATTAGTAAAACCCTCTTTAGAATGGATAACTGTTCAAAGAACTAATTATGAAAAAGGATTTGATGGGAATGGATTTATAGGAAATAGTTATTATGATATGCAAAAGTTGAAGGTTGTAAATAAATCAAATCCTAAACAATATTTTGAATATCAGAAACCAATACCTGCACATGCCTGCGGTTCCCGTCTTGTAGTTGCAGAAAGAGATAAAAAAGACGGCTCTTTGAAATCATGGTTTATCTATATTTCAGCTATTGAGCCTCATGTACTGCTTTCTGCTCCTTTTTCTGAGCTTACCCCATTGACAATAGATTCTGCTACTGTTAAATATGAAGATGAAGTGGGAACAGAAAAAGCTAAACAAGCAGGAGAAACTATTTCAGAAGGATTAAGCCATTTATTGGCATTAGAATTATCAGATGAATTAGGGATTCCTAATGGAAAGAGACTAGCAAGAGAATCTATCAACAAAGTAAGAAATTATGGAAAGTATAGGTATCTTCCTAATTCTGTAGCATGGATCAGAAAGAATGGCATGCAGGCTGCACTTGATCTATATCTAGAAAGCCCTAGAAAATTTATGGAAGCTGTTATGAAGATATAAAAATGGGCTCAACGGGATTCCCACATAAGGGTTTCACCCTTATCAACCTGTGGTCTATTCCTCATTTCATTCGGAACAGCCCTATTGTAAAAATGGGCTCAACGGGATTCGAACCCGCGACCTATCGGTAACTCTTTTTGGAATTAAGAGCCGATCGCTCTATTACCCACAAGCTTATTTGCATAAGCTCGTACCAGGCTGAGCCATGAGCCCAATAGAAAATAGAATTAGAATTTGTTTTATAAATGTTTTTTATTTATTAATCTACTTTTGTCCTAATTTTGTTTTTACCTGGTTCAGCCAGAAAAGATTGTTTTCATCTGCATTTAATTTGAAAGCCATTTCCAAAATAGGAACAGCTCTTTCGTATAACTGAAGTTTTTCTCTTCCTTTCTTAATATCCCCTGTCTTAACTAAAGTTGATCCAAGCCAATTATAATCATACCATTCTCCTCTTAACTTAACAGCATTTTCCAAAATAGGAACAGCTCTTTCGTATAACTGAAGTTTTTCTCTTCCTTCTCTCATATCTCCTATTTTAACTAAAGTTGATCCAAACCAATAATGATCATAACCTTCTCCTCTTAACTTAACAGCATTTTCCAAAAAAGGAATTGCTTTTTCATAATTTTTTATTTTTTCCTCTCCTTTTTTTTCATCCCCTAAGAAAGATAGGGTAACTCCGAGCCAGTTGCCAATAAAAGCATTATGCCTTTCCTTAGCAACTATCTCCAGAAATTGAACTGCTTTTTCATATTCCTTTTTATTGAAATGCTCCATTCCTTTCTGGAAATTTTGAACTATTTCCAGATCTTTTTTAGCGTCAGAATTATTAGGCTGGAGAGTCAAAACATTTCTATATTCATCTTCAGCAGCTTTTAAATCACATTTTTCTTCATAGCATAATGCTATCAATTTATGGAGAGATGGCTCTGAGGGATTAAGCATAATTGCATTTTGAAAATTGTTGATTGCTTTGTCCCATTTTTTATCTGTAAAAGCAGATATAGCTGACTGTAAATATCTATATTTTAGGCTGTTTGTTTTCCAATATTTTATATTCATAAAAAAGTCTGATATCCTCTGCTTTGCTGCCTCTGGATTATCATCTTTCAATTTTTGAAATTCTTTTAATTCTGCGTTAAACCTATTTAGTACATCAGCAATATCTAATCCTCTGAAATTTTTCTTTATTTCACCGATATCTCCTATGCTTTCATATTCTTTTAATTTAGATTCTAGTTCATCTTTCTCTTTTTTGGTATCTGCAACAGCTGCATCCAAATCTTCTCTAGTATGAAGTTTTTCTTTTTCAGCTCTTATTCTTTCTATTTGTGAAGTGAGATCTCTGTGCATATTATCATATGTTAATTTTGATACAGTTTCAACAGGAGAAACATATTTTTCAGCTTCTGCATTTTTCCAAATAACATTTCCTAAATATGCCAGTAATAATCCTGATGCCAAAATATATCCTAAAAAAAATCTTTTCATCCTGCTTTGTCTGCTTCTAACAGGGATAACTTTTTGTAATAAATCATTTAATCGTATTTTGGCGCTTTTATTTGTTGGGTCAATCTGCAAAGTCCTTCTATAAGCTTCAACAGCCCTTCCAAAATCATTATTTTTCTCAAAAAGTATTCCTAATTGATATGTAAAATCAGAGCCCTCTTTATTGGTTTTACTATTAATTAAATCTATAATATTTTCCGGCAGTTTGCTGACTTCTTCTTCTAAATTATCTTCTAGTTCTTTCCTTCTTATCTCTTTTCTTCTTCTTACCTCTTCTGCCAAAGGATTAGTCCTTCTAGGAGCAGGAACAGGTTTTGGTACTGGTCCAGGAATTGGCCTTGGTGGAGGCATAGGTGGACCAGAAGGAGGTCTAGGAGGAACAGGCGCAGGTTTAGGAGGTTCTGGTGCAGAAGAATCTTCTTTCTTCCTAAATTTATCCAATCTTTCTGCAAGCCTTCTTTCTTTTTGTTTGTCGTCTGCCATTTTAGAGTTAGTTAGTTTTAAAATATGAACGAGTTTCTTCAAGATCAAGTTTCAATAATTTGTTTGCTTTTTCTATTTCTTCTTTGCATGTATTCTTCCTGCTTTCAGGAATAATGCATTGAAGTGCTCTGCCATAATATTTTCTCATTCCTTTTAACATTTTTATATAAATTTCATATTCTTCCTCAGTCAATTCATTAGGACTGTTCTTATATGCTTTAGCTATCTCTTCATAAAATTCACCTAATTCAAAACAGGCTTTTATTTTGTAAGAATCAGTTTTTGTAAATGGCTTTGCTGCAACTCCAAGATATTCTATTGTTTTATCAACTTTTCCTTGCCCTTTATACAGCATTCCTAATTCATAAAATTCTTTTCTTGTGCCTCCAAAAAGCCTAATTGAAGCTTCATAAGCATTTATTGCTAGATCTGGATCATCATCTTTTCTTCCCCTTGCTAACTTTAAGAGGTAATTATCTTTTTTTAAACTGCCATCATATGATTTTCCTCTCATACTTGCTATCTGCCTTTGTTTATTAAACCAATCTTTGGATTCTTGCTTTAATCTTTCCATTACTTTTTTGATATCTCCTTCATACCCCTCAATCTCTTCATTCTCTTCTCTAGTAAATTTCCTTTTAGGATTGCGTATTGTTTCAAGAGCTTTTTCAAGCATAGAAACTGCTCTTACTTTTAATTCTGTTTTTCTTGTTATAACATATGAATCTTCTTTGCTTTCCAGAAGCAGGAATATTTTTCCAAGCCAATGGTAATAGTCATCCATATCTTTAATCTTTGAAGGAGACGGCACTATCTCATTAGGGTCAAGCATCCATCCCTGGACTGTACCATAAAAATAATTAGTTGTCGTGTCAAATACTATCTCTCTTTTGCTGTTATCTAATGTTTTTCCCCATTCAACAAAGTCCAATAATGTTTCCTGCATCAATTTATAGTCTTTTGTTTCAACCGCATCTGCAGCAATAGGCCCTATAATATGATTTTTTACTTTTTCAAAGTCTTCCTTAGTTCCTCTTGATTCAAGCAATTTCTTTGCCAAAGGCATTACTATTTCATATGTTCTTTGCCTGTCTTTTCTCTCTTTAACAGATTTCATAAGAGATGACAGGTCATCAAAAGCTTCTGAATATTCACTTTCTTTTATCCTTTCATTGACAATTTTTGGAAGCATCTTTTCGACAGAATTGTAATGATCTCCTCCTTCTATCTCGATAAGAGCCATCAAGAAAGGCTTTATTGTAGAATCATAAACCTTTAATACTTTTTTTCCATCTCCAAGATTTGCCGTAAAATCAAATAGTCTTTCTAATTCCCCTCTTATTTTATCATTGCTATATTCTCTAAAAAGGCCTACAATATTTCTTCTAAGAAGACTGTAGTCTTCATCAAAGCCTCTTCTTATAAGTTCTTTTGTGTGACGTAGAACTGTTTCATGCAATATTTTCCTTTTTTCTCCTTTGAATCCATCAGCAAAGTTGATAGTGTCAGATAATATTGAATTTGTTTTGTCAGAATCTATTCCTAAGACGCATGCAAACATCTTTCCTAAATTTTTATCAAAAAGTTTATAATCTTCATTATCTCCTCTTATAGAAACCATTTCTTTCGAATGAACCATTACTCCTTCTAGTACTTTTAGTCTTTCTTTTACATTTAACTTCCAAGCAGCTTCTATTATTTTACTTAAATCATCAACTAGAATATCATACCTTTTCATTGATTTAAGTTCAGGTATAACACTTTGATATGTTTGAATCCTTTCTTCTAACTTAAGACCTTCTGCAGATTTTATTATCTTGCCCAGACTAGATGCTACTAAATTATTATTATTTAATTTTTTAAAATAATCAATTGATTTTCTATATTCTCTAATTTTTGAGCCTGCAGATTCAAATGAGTCTCCTAAATAAACATATAAATTTCCTATGCTGAGAACTGCATTAGAAAACCATTCTTCAGCTGGCTCTCCTTTCTTTTTTTCCTTGTCATGTTCAGTAATTGATTTTTCTAGATGAATAATTGCCCTTCTGCAGTTGTCTTCTAAGTCACTTCCTTTTTTTGTTATTTTTAATTTTTCTAGATTATATCCCAATAGATAATGGTCATAAGCATTCCCTCTTTTAATAACAGCATTTTCTAAATGAGGCAGAGCCTTTTCCCATGATGAAATTGCCTCTTTTTCTTCTTGAGTGCATCCTAGGTTAAAATAGCTAACTCCAGCAAGATGATAATATTGAGCATCTTCTCTTAATGCAAGGGCTTTTTCGATTTCTTCTGCAGCTTTTTTATAACAATGTATCTTTTCTTTTTTATTATCGCTCTTTATTGCTGAATCAAACAGCCAGTCTCCAAACTCATATCTGGCTTTTGCAGCTTTTTCTTCTAATTTTTTAATATCTTCAGGCCTGCATCCCTTGGACCTAGCAATTTTAAGCTCTTCCAGAAGATTATTTCTTTCTTCTAATAATTCTTTTATTTTATCTTCTTTCTTTTTGATGTTTTCTTCTAATCTTATATTTTCAGCTGCAGCTTCAGAATCTTTGCTTAATATCTTAATTTTATCATCTCTTTCTTTAATTTCTTCAGTTAATTTATTAACTCGTACCTGCAAAGATTCTTTTTTCTTTCTTTCAGAATTATAACCTCCTCTCATAATCTCAAATGTTGATTTTAAGACAGTAGGTTCTGGCTCTGGTTCTTCACTGCAGCTGCATCCTCTGCCTAATCCCAATCCCATAAAAAGAGAAACAAGCCCGCATAATGCATAAGACTTCCATCTTGATAAATGTCCTTTTACTTTTTCTGAATTTATAGGCTTTTTAGATACCTCAGGTCTTCTACGCCTTTGAGGGTTTAAAGGATCAAATGTTAAAGCAGCATATTCTGCTGCTGTTCTTGCTTTTGAAGGATCAGATTCTACTGAAGCACCTCTTGCTTCCATTGCTTTTCTTGCTTCTGAAGGATCAAAATCTCTATCATGGTCTGCTGTATCTCTAGGTGCAGAAGACTTAGGAGAAGATGCTGCTCTTTTTGCTTCCATCTCTTCTTTTCTTCTTATCTCTTCTGCCAAAGGATTAGTCCTTCTTGGAACAGGAGGTCTTGGTACTGGTCTAGGAATTGGCCTAGGAAAAGGTTTTGGCGGAGGGGGTGCAGGTTTAGGAGGTTCTGGTGCAGAAGGGTCTTCTTTCTTCCTAAATTTCTTTAATCTTTCTGCAAGCTTCCTTTCTTTTTCTTCGTCTGGCATTTTATTCTTTTCTAGCTTCTTCTAATTTTGATCTTGCTTCATCTAAAAGAGTATTTTCACTTGATCCATCAATCTTTTCAAAACAAAGAACTGCTTTCTCATAGCATCTTATTCTCTCTTCTCCTTGTTTTAACTGCCCTAATTTTAACTGTGTTTCTCCAAGAACATGAAGATTATTCCTATCTCTTTCTATTTTGACTGATTTTTCTGCGTAGACAGCTGCTTTTTCATATAATCCTATTTTTTCTTCTCCTTCTTTGTAATCTCCTACTCTTGTCAGGATTAATGAGAACCAGAAATATTCATTCTTATCTTCTCTTTCATCAACTTTTTCTTCTAATTCTTCCACAACTGTTTTATATAATTCATTGTCTTTTTGTTCTTTGTTAAGCTTTACTATTGCATCTTTAAGCTCAGAGAAACAAAGCGACCCTTTTCTTTTCTTTACACCTTCTTTAAGACTTTTTACAGCTGTTTCATATAATCTTACTCTTTCTTCTCCTTGTTTTTCATCTCCAAGGCTTGATACAATTGTACCAAAAAGATAGTAATCTTCTTCATTATCTTTTTTCTTAACTATTTCCTCTAATTCTTGGACTGTTTTTTCAAAAGAATAACTGCCTTCTCTTTCTTGATTTAATCTTAATAATATTTCATGAATCTTTGAGTATTCATCATCACTAGTTCTAGTTTTAATAGCTTCTTTGAAGCATTTAACTGCCCTTTCATATAAATTTATTTTTTCTTCCCCTGCTTTGTAGTTTCCTAACCTGATAAGACTTGTCCCTAGATTAAGATATCCATACCAATCCCTTTTTTTTTCTACAGCTTTTTCAAAACAAGGAACAGCTTTTTCATGAAGCTGGACTATCTCTCTTTTTTTATCTTCTAATATTGAACAAAAAACTCCTCCTACTTTTCCTGATTGTGCCTGTCTGATTATTGTTTCTACTAGAGGGGCTGCTTCTTTTGCTTTTTCAAGACCTAATCCTGAGAATATTAGCCCTAATCCTAAATAATCTTCGACATCTCCTCTTTTTTCAGCTAATTTTTCTAATTCATCTAAGGTTTTTCCAATCGATTCGCTGTTTTCTTGTTTGCTGTTTAATTTCAACAAGGCTTCTTTTAATCTTATATAAATAGATGAGTTAGGCTCCTTCTTTATACCTTCTGTTAAATTAGTTACAAGCCTTTCAAGAGCCTTTACACTTGTTTCATAGTCTGCTGAATCTGTCAATTCAATTATATCTTCTGACAATTCTGATAAAGCTCCTCTATATCTTCTAACACTGCCTTGCAGTTCTTTAATGTCTTCTCCTTTATTTAGATGAGGCTTTGGTCTAGAAGAATCTTCTTTCTTTCTAAATCTCTCCAATCTTTCTGCAAGCCTTCTTTCTTTTTCTTTTTGTTTGTCGTCTAGCATTTTTATTCTGCTTTTAATCTTTCAATACTTTTTTTTGCGAAAGCATTATCAGGTTCAAGCTTTAATACTTTGCCAAAGTTCTCTATTGCTGGATCTTTTTCCCCTATATCTCTGTAAATTGCTGCGATATTAAGATAGGCATCTTTATTTTTTGGATTTCTTAGAATTATCTGATTAAATTCTTCAAGCGCTTCGTCATATCTTTTTGCTTTTTTAAGTTCAACAGCATATTTTAGATGGTTAGTTTCTGCTAATTTTATATCTCTCTCATATTTTCTTTCTTCTGCAGCTTTTTCTAAGAAAGGTTTTGCTCTTTCATATAACTTAATTCTTTCTTCCCCTTCCTTTTCATCTCCTAGTCTTGATAAAGTTCTTCCAAACCAATAATTATCATAATAACTGCTTCTTTTCTCAATAGCTATTTCCAAATTTGCAATTGCTTTTTTGTATAATTCAACTCTTTCTTCCCCTTTCACTTCATCTCCTAATTTTGACTGAGTTGCACCAAGCCAATGATAATCAGTTGCATTTTGTCTTTCATCAAGAACACGTTCTAATAAAGAAATTGCTTCTTTATACATCTTAATTCTTTCTTCTACAGGTTTGCTATTTCCTAATTTGGATAAAGTTTTACCAGTCCAATAATTAATTTCTTTAGGATCACTCACTCCTATTAATGAAGAAACATCTCTTAAACGCCTTAATGCAAGAGAATATTTTCCATTTTTGAAATGCTCTTTTGCTTTCCCAAAACATACTTTATGTCTTTTTTTGAAATAATCTTCAGTATAAATACCATGCACAATAGAATCGCTTATCTCTTCAGC
>JAHWIB010000047.1 GCA_019322815.1 Candidatus Woesearchaeota archaeon
TATGGGCAAGATCAATGCAGTATTTTTTTCCCCATGCAGCTGGTTTATGTATATTCTGCAGAAAAGAGGTATTTGATAAAACAGGGGGATTTAATGAGAGATTATTTATTGCAGAGGATCATGCTTTTGTCAATAAAGCAAATGAATTAGATTATAAATTTAGATTATTGAAAAGCGTTCCAATCTGGGCTTCTGTAAGAAGAGCTGAAAAGGACGGAAGATTCAAGTTTGCAATGAAATACATTTATGCTGGTATATATAGAATATTTGTCAAAGAGATTGAGAAAGAGATATTTGAGTATGATTATGGATATGAATCTAACTCATAAGCTATACAATATATAGCAAAGTTTTTTAAGTCCAAAATATTTCAGCTATTAAGCATGAAAAAGATAGGTGCATGTCTTAGTTGTGGAAGAGAAGTTTACACAAATGACCTGAATCTATGCAAGCGATGCCATAAAGATGCTGATGCAGAATTTCTTAAAACACTAGAACAGAAATAACTGAGATTAATTCAGATCACTGTAAATAATCAATTTGTCTATTCAAATCTATAGACTTCTATTCCTGAAAACTCCTCAGTAAATGTAAGATTCTTCCTAGAATCAAGATATTCAAACAGATTGTTGTTTTTATAGTATAGTTGAGGCCTTATATTCAAAAGCCAAACTGTTCCATTAATATAATATCTTAATTCATTATACTCATTTGTACTTGTTAACTTAGTATTATCATCACAGCAAGAAGCTAGCCAGTTCAATGATAAAACTCTGTGCCTGTCAAAATTGCAGGAATAAAAATCTTCTACAGCAAAACATTCTTTATCATAATAATAAGAAAAGGCATATTGATGGTAATAAGGATGGATAAATATATAATCTCCATTTCTGGTATTCTCCTTAAGAAAATAGCTTGCTTCCCTCCAGTTATCCTTATCCAAAGAAGATTGCTGAATAAAGATAAAAGGCAGAGAAATAACAAGAATTATTGATAATAATGCAGTTCCATACATTTTAGGGATCTTTGAAATGCTCCATGCAAATATTAGATAAAATGCAGGCAAAGTGAACAATATATACCTTGTCTGATATAATGAACTAAAAAACAAAGAATAAAGAATAACAGTGATTATTGGAAGCAAAGCCCACATCCCCAAAAGAATCAAATTATCTCTCTTCTTAATATTATACTTCTTAAAAACATAAATCAATAATCCAACAAAAATAAGGAATATTGCAAGATGATTAAAGAAATCAAAAAATGTATAATATATCTTCATAAAATTGATACTAATCCAGGAAAGATGTGTTGTTCTCTGCGCCTGTTTAAATAATATATTTACCCAAGGCAGAAATAATATTCCTAAAACAGCCTGTAATGAGAACCAATGAAGTAATTTTTTTCTATTTTTATAATTTCTAAAAATAAAATAAACATTCTGAACCAATAAAGCTAAAAAAGAAAATAAATGGGTATAAATCATCAGTAATGAAGGGATAAGATATAAGGATTTGTTTTTCCAGCTGTCCTCTTTTAAAAGATTAAGATAGAAATAAAAAGAAAGCATAGTCAATAGAACGAACAATGCATAAGGCCTGGCTTCCTGGGAATAATAGATTGATATTGCAGAGAAGATTAAAAGGATTGAAGAGTATAACCCTGTTTTTTCATCAAATAATTTCTTTCCCAGCAAAAATATAATATAAATTGATACAACTCCAAAAATTAATGACAAGGACCTTGTCGCTGTCTCAGAAGTTCCAAACAAATTAATCCAGCCGGACAATAATATTGTATAAAAAGGAAGATGAGTATCCTCTTTGACTAACTCCATACTTTTAAGAAAAGGCTCCTTAGCCTGATATATGCTTATTGATTCATCAAGCCAGTATGATTCAGAACCTATTCCCCACAGTCTTAGTAATAACCCTAAGAAAATTATTGCCAAAAGTATTTTAGTGCTTCTTTCCATCTATCCCAAGAAATAATCTTCTTTTTTTAAATATTTAGCAAGCAGTCTCTTCAGAAATCTTTTCTCCTGTTTCTCTGTTAAATGTATGCTGTACACATTTGCATGAATAAGGAATTCCAACACATAAATAATAATGCGGAGCATCCATCACTCTTGGATTTGCAACAAATTTATATCCTAAGCAAGAGCATTCTTTGTCAATTCTTTTGTACTCAGCTTCTGGAGGTGGTAATTTTCCTCCTATCTTTCCTGCTGGTTTTGGAAACAAGAAAGCAATAATGATTATAATAGATATTATCCAAGCCAAGGCTTTCTTTGAAAGTTTCATACTACTAATTCATTTTATTTGGATCAGCGACCTTTCCTAAGAACAATATTCCGCCTGCTGTCTTTTCCTGGATCATAAATATAAAAGGGTGGTCTGCCCTGAACTCATTTGGCATAGCCATTCCCATTGCCACAATAACAGCAGTTGCAGCAGCTGCTTCTGTACCTTCTTCATCCACATTGATGTAAGCCTGATGGATCACATCACTAATAAACAAATCCTGGGTTCCATCCATTCCTGAAAAATCAGCTCCAGGCCATTGGAATGCAGTAGGCATTCCCATCTTTGTAAGTATCTGAGGCAAAGAATATTTTGTTTCAAACTCAAATTTAGGCATATAAACATCTATCTTAGTCTCGCGCATCCTGGCTTTCCAGCTGTCTAAGTTTTCAGCTGTCAATTTTTCTTCAAATTCTTCAATTGAGCCTTCTTTAGGAAGCAGTATAATCATAGATAGTTCTTCTCCTTCATAAGGCAGCTCAATTATCTGCAGCTCTTCTTCTGGAATAAAAGCATAATTGAATTTTGCTTTGTTGCCAGTCAAACCCATCATCTTGACTGTAACTTCTTTTTCTTCATTTACTTTGAAAGGAGCATCTACTGTCTTTTTCTTGTCAAACTTCAAGACCCAGTCTCCTTTGAAATAAACAGCATTAGTTAATACTAATCTTGTCAATGCATTTATAGCTTTAGGAGGTATTATATCCTTGATCTTATCATTAGTGTGCTCTTCAACCCAACTATTGATTGTTTCTCTTGATCCTTCTGGATTATTTACAAAATCAAGATTATTTGCTTCTGCTGCATAATATTTTTCTATAGTATTGATATAATCCTGCAAAAAAGGATAATTGTTCTGGGCCCAGAAAGCATTTGCTGAATAAAGCTCATAATCCTTGTCTTTTTTATTTATCAGATTATGGATTCTTGCATATGAAGATCTTCTTATTATATCATTCTCAGGAAAATGAAGCACTGACTGCATTTCATCAGCTGTCTGCCCCCTTGCTCCTTCATAAGCCATAGCCAAAGCAGCTGCAATGCTGTATGGCGAGAAAAATATATTGTCATCATCATTAAGCTCAGAATAAAGCTCAAATGCAAAATCATTATTGCTATTTACAACATCAACTACATCTTGCTCAGACGCCTGGCTGTCATCAGCCAAAGGCACCACAGTTCCTTGACATCCTAAAGAGAGGAGGAGAGCAGATAAGATAAGTAAAATAACTGCTGCTCTTCCTATCAAGTTTGTATTCGCTCCCATAACTATATAGAAAAACCATCATATATAAATACATTTCGAAGACTTTGAAATGATTTGAAATTATGTTGTCATTATTGCTACAGCTCAATTTTATTAATTCTTGTATACTATTAATAATTATGGAAGAAGATACACCAGGCTCATCAAGGACACCATCAGAAAGAAAATATACAGAAGATGCTAAGAAATATGAAAGATCTACTTGCTCTTTTGATTTTTATATTTCAAAGAATGAAAAGCAGCTGATGATCAAAGTTACTGAATATCATCCTGGATTATTGCATCTGACAAAGAGTGATCTTGAAGAGTTTATCAAGAGGATGGAAGAAGCTGATTAATTATTTCTTAGAAGCAGGAGCATATTTTCCATGCAGATATTCATGAAATTCAGTAAAATTATCACAATATGGGCCTTTTTCAACATCAAATACACTTGCAGGATCAACAACTTCAGGAGTTCCTACACCTAATTCTGGATGTCTGTCTTCATGCTCAAGCATATAATAAGCCTGGCCTTTAAATTTAAAAGGCCCCCTGGAAGAGACTTCTGATTCTGTAAAATTCTTATATTCATTAGCTAATGTTTTTGCAGCATCTTCTAAAGAAACTCTTTTACCAAACTCTGCACAGAATTTTCCATGATCAACACTGCTGATATCAATAATTTCCATAACTTCAAAGATTTATAAGTTATATATAAAGCTTTTAGTTAGATTTATATATTTATTATCTATTTGATCTAATCAATATGGCAATACCATGGATTTTGATTGCAATTGCTGGAATTATAATTCTATTAGCTGCAGTCGTATTATTGATAAGAAGAAAAAAGAAGATTCCTCCTGATTATTATGTCTTCTTTATAATAGGGATAACATGGCTTCCTTTAGGCCTTGTTTTCAAGAATCCTGCATTTTGGGGAATGGGGCTTATATTTATGGCAATCGGATTGGCTCACAAAAAAGAATGGAAAAAGAACCATAAGACTTGGAAGCAGCTAGACAAAGAAGAAAGAAAGATAAGGATCATGCTCCTAATAGTTTTAGGAATATTGGTTCTTGCAGGTCTTGTGCTTTTCTTTTTATTCAGCAAGAATATTATTTAATTTGCAATATATTTATATAATTGAAATGTTTTTATATTTATATGAAAAGGCCTTCTGAATATATTGCAGAATTAGTTCATGGAATTGATGGTTTAGCAGGGCGTTGCTTTTCTAAATTTCATGATCCAGATTTTGAAAAAAAAAGTCTGTGAATACAGGCCTCTTTATATTGCAGCTGATATTGCTCTGGTAAACTCTCAAATTTTTCTTGAAGGAGTTGCAAAAGGGCTTGAGTACCTTGCTGCAAGGCCTCTGCATCATGCTGAAAACCTGTTTCTTGGAAAAAAATATAAGCCGAACTGGCTGTATTAGTTGATTATTAAGTTATAAAATTTATAATAAAAAGAAAAAAGAATTATTTCTTGTTTTCCATAGCCATATAAATAAAAGTAGCTACAAATCCAACTCCAAGGCCAATTAGTGTTCCTGCTGCTATCTGATTAAAGACCATCCCAACACCAAGGCCTATTAATAATCCTCCTGGAATAAGGAACCCTGATATCTTTTTGCTATCTTTTTTCATTTTAAGCCCCTAAAAATTTCAGCAGTTCGTATACAAGGAACAAAGGCCAAAAAAGTGCTTTTAAGACTCCTAATACACCAATCCAGAATCCTGTTGCAGTAGATATATAGTATATTGCTGAACCTAAGAACCCTAAAAAATATGTACATCCTCCCTTGCTGTTTAGATGAGGCTTGCAGCAAATATCTTTAAATGATTTTTTTGCTGGTTTTTTTGCTGCTTTCTTTTTTGTTGTTTTTTTCATTTGACTACCTCCTTTTTTTATTAATTATAAATTTAAGATATATAAAATCTTCTAAAAGAGAGGGAATTGCCACAACTTTATAAAGAAGTTAATTTTTGTAAATCTATGATTAATTTAGTAACTTTTGATTGGAATGGAACTTTGCTTGCAGATACACAAGCCTGTATGGATGCAGGTAATCATGTAATAGAAACTTTTGGTGGTAGACCGCTTCCTAGAAATGTATATAGCAAAGTCTTTGATTTTCCTACATTAGAATTCTATTGCAATCAAGGTGCTGACAGGGATGCACTGCTTGCAAATGATTTTGCTGGAGTTTTTCATGAATATTATGAACCAAGAGCTTCCAAATGCCATACTAGAAGAGGAGCAAGAAAAGTATTAAGTTGGCTTGATGATAAATCTATTGACTCTGTTATTCTAAGCAACCATATCAAAGGTGCTATTATACAGCAACTCCAAAGACTTAGCATGGAAGAATATTTTGCAGAAGTGCTTGCAAATGAAGATACAAAATCTACTGCATCAGGTAAAAATAAAATAGAAAGAATGATTAATTATATGGAGAGTATAGATATCAATCCTAGAAATGCAGTGATTATTGGAGATTCTCCTGAAGATATAGGAATCGGCAAAGAGCTTGGCATGAGAACAATAGCAATAACTGACGGATATTATTCTACATCTAGATTAAGAGCAAGCAGACCAGATGATGTTGTAAGCAGTCTTATAAAAGTGATTCCTATTCTTAAGAAATATTAATGTTACATTCCAGGGATTTTTCCCTTGAACTGTTTCATCACAACTGAGATGTCAGTTGACACCATCGTACGACCTACGCTGCGCTAGGTCCTACATTCCAGGGATCTTTCCCTTGAACTGTTTCATCATCTTTTCCATGTTTGCTCCTTTTCCGCCTTTTCCTTTGAGCATCTTGACCATCTTCTTGCTCATCCTGTACTGCTTGATCAATTCTCTTATAACTTTTGAAGAAACACCAGAGCCCTTTGAAATCCTGTCAATTCTTGCAGTAGTCAGTTTATCTGGATTTTCCAGTTCCTCTTTTGTCATTGAATTCATTGCATGTCTCCATTGCTTTAGTTTTCCTTCCTGGACATCAAGCATCTCTTTAGGCAGTTTCAGCTGGCCCATTCCAGGAATCATTTCCATTATCTTTCTTAATGAACCCATCTTTTTCATTGCTTCCATCTGCTCATACAGATCTATTAAAGTAAAATCTCCTTTCAATAATCTTTTTCCAAGGTCTTCTGCTTTCTCATCAGGCATCGCCTCTTTTGCTTTCTCTAATAATGCCTGCAGGTCTCCCATGCCAAGCATTCTTCCGACAAACCCAGGAGGATTAAATGTTTCCAGGTCATCAACTCTTTCTCCGACTCCTATAAATTTAATCGGAGCTTCTGTTGCAGCGCATGCAGTCAGGGCTCCTCCTCCTTTTGCAGTTCCATCCATCTTAGTTACTACAACCCCTGTAATTTTTGCATTTGCATGGAATGTTTCTGCCTGTTTCTGAGCAGCCTGGCCGATATCAGCAGAGATCACTAACAGATTTTCATCTGGTTTTATTATCTCATGCAAGTTTCTGATCTCCTCAATCAGATCATCTGACAAAGCATCCCTTCCAGCTGTATCTATAATCAAGATATCAAATTTAGAGAACTCTTTTTCATATTCTTTGTAGATCTTTATCGGATCTTTTTCTTTTTTCTCAATAAAGCATGGAGCATTTATCTGCTTGCATACCTGAGCTAATTGTTCTGGAGCAGCTGGCCTGTGGACATCTAATCCTAAAGCAGCAACCTTATATCCTCTTTTTTGGAAATATTTAGCTAATTTGCCTATTGTTGTTGTTTTTCCAGAGCCAAACAAGCCTGTCATCATTATCTTAAAAGGCTTTTCTTTGCTGACTTTGATCTCAGCAGCTTCTTTTCCTAAGAATCTGACTAATTCCTCATAAACAATATTAACGAGATGTTCTTTTTTTGTTAATCCAGGAGGGGTCTCTTCTTTCAAAGCCCTTTTCTTGATCTCCTGTGTCAAAGAAAAAACTAGTTTTACATTGACATCAGCCTGCAGCAGAGCCTTCTGCATATCTTTGATCAGTTCATTGACTAGTTTTTCATCTACAAAAACAGATTTCGCTATTTTCGACAGAGTATTCTTCAGTGAATCTCCTAATTTTTCTAAGACCATAATATAGTCTAGAAATTATTTATTTATAAACTTTAGGTTTTTAAGAAGGAAAATCACCAGTCTAATTCTGCTAAATCTCTCTCTATCTCATCTAATTCAGAAAGATCTAATTCTTTTTCTAATGCATCAATCTCATCAATAGAATCTTCAACCTCAAAAACACCTGCCTGTGTTGATGTTTCAGGAAGTTCTTCTTCTACTGGCATAAGTATGCAGCTGGTCAAGCCTATCATTAAAATTAATAAGAAAAATATTATTTTTTTCATCATAGCACCTTATAATAAAAATAAAAAAATGGATTTATTTCCAAATCCAGCCTAACAATCCTTTGCTTTTTCTTTCAGCCTGAGCCAATCCCTGAAGCCTGTCCTGCTCCTGCTCCATCTGCTGTATCTGCTCTTGAAGCATAGTTTTTACTTCTTCGTCGCAAGGACATTGGTCTCTTAACTGCTTAAGCTGTTGGATTCTTTCTCTGTTTGCACTAACTTCCTGTTCCATTTCAGCTGCAGATTCAAAATCACCGCCTGCAAAGAATCTTGCAAATCCTCCTCTTGATTCTACCCTTTCCTCTGCTCTTAGAGTTGCCTGAATAGAATTATTGAAGTTTCTTGCAACCTCTCTAACCTGAGGCCCTATTCCTCCTGTTATATTATCCATTTCCATCAAAGCATGGACTGCTAATCTTACTTCGTTTTGGTTTTGAAAAGCTCTTTGTCTTGCTCTGTCTGTAATATTTCCTACTTCCTGTTCCATCAGCTGCCTTCTTTCCCTTACTATTTGCCTTACTCCTTCTGCAGTTTGTTTTCTTAATTCATATCTTAGCTGTTCTGCTATCTGCTGTCCTATTGCTGCAGCTGCTTGTTCTCTTTCTGTAGCATTCAGGCCTTGTCCTGTGCCTTGTGCCTCCTCTCTTAATTCAGGATTTTCTATTCCTGTTCCTGGCTCATGGATCCCTTGTGCAAAAGCCATTGGGATTAACATAACTAAAGCCAATAATATTGCTGTTAATTTTTTCATTTACATCACCTTTGATAGTTTAAATTTAAAAATTATTTAAATCTTATTCTTCTTGAGCTGATTCATTCAAAGATTCTGCATCTTCTTTAGTAATCTCAGATTCTTCTGATTCTACAGGCTCTTCAAGCATTCTCTGTCCATTGCTTAATCCTTTGATGTTTATAACCAAATTTCTAAGCATTTGATGAGTGTTCTGTATATGCTGCTTAGCCTGCATCATATATTGATGTGCTTCTCTCATTTGCTCATCTTCTTGTCCAGGTTCAATATCCTGTTCATATATCTCTCTTGCATTTTCATAGTTTTCTCTTGCTTTTTCTAATTCGTCCTCAAAATCAGCATATATTAATTCAATTCCTTGGATTTCATATCCTTCTGACTGCAGTTTTTCTAAAATTCTGTCAAGCTTGTCTCTTACCTGTTCAATCTGAACAACAATTCCGCCGATCTTTTCATTTACTAATCTTCCTGTGTTTTTCTTTGCCACTATGCTTGTATTTTGCCATGCTTCTCTTATTACCTGGGCAGATTCTTTAACATCTTCTTTTGTACTGTTTTCTCCTAGATTTTCAGCAGACTCTTTTGCTTCTTCTATTGCAGCGATCTTTGCATCAATCTCAGCAAGCATTTCTGATGCTTCTTCATCACTTAGATCTTCATTTGCCTCAACCTTTGCTCTTAATTTTTCAAGAAAACTTATAATCCTGTCTGCAGTATTCTCTAAGAAGGTTTTTGAATGAAATTTGATCTGCTTTTCTGCCTGCACGCAGCTTTCTGTCTCGCCGTCTCTGCATTTAGCCAAAACATTTTGAGTTTCTTTGATATTTTGTCTTGCTTCCTGATATCCTTCTCTTGCCTGCTTTAGATTTTCTTTAGCAGTTTGATATCTTTCTCTTGCACTTTGTATTTGTTCTTTTGTCAATTCTCT
>JAHWIB010000002.1 GCA_019322815.1 Candidatus Woesearchaeota archaeon
ACATTTAAGATGATTGATGGCGCGATTGAGACAGCTGATAAGCAAAGAGATTATTATGGCTGGGAAACATTGACTAATCTAAGAGGAGCTTTAGTTGATTATGTATCTGATTCACCTATACAATCTTTAAGAGAAGTTGCAGATAGGTATAAAGAACCTGCAAGAGAATCAAAAATAGTTTTGGCTCATGCAGTTTAATCAGTGATTATAGCAAAGAAAGATCCTGAGGTATTTCTTATTTTTTCTATTAATGCAATCAAGTGATGTATTAATATTGTTTCTTTATTTTTTATTAATAATTCATTTGATTTTTTATTAAGTTCTTTAAATGTTTTTGACATTAATTTCTTTTTTTCAGGGTCAAATTTATAATGGATTTCATATAACATATTGTAATATCCATTTGTTTGTTTTAATATATCTAAAAATGTTTTATCAATAGGTTTTTTTGAGTCAGCCAGATTATCACATAGATATTTGTATTCATCAGCTAATCTTTCTAAGTTTTGGATCATATCATAAGCTTGCAGTGTTCTGTTTGCTTTTTTATAGCCTTTTTTATTCAATAATCTTAATAAGAAGCTTGTAAATTTGTTGTTTATTGTCTCTAATTCTTTTATCTGCTTTAATCTTTGGAATTCTTTGTTTTTCAATGATTCATATATTTTATCAGCCATTTCTTTTAAGATCAAGAAGACTTTTCTTAGAATATTATCAAATTCTCCTTCTAAAGCGCTTGAAATGCTTTTAATCGTGACTTTATTTTCAGATTGATCTATTATCTCATACCCAATGCAGTCAGGGATTCTTTCCTGCATCTGTCTTAGAACTTCTTTGTCTTTGAAATTGATAGTAATTTCATCATAACCTGCTATGTATAGATGAGAAAGATCTGTTTTAGTAAAATCTCCTAGTTTTTCAGCATCAATCTCTGCCTTTGTTTCACCCATTGCTTTTTCTGTTGATATCTCTATCTTATTGCCTGTTTCATCAATATCTAATTCATCTCCTACTTTAAGGTTGAATTTCTTGATCCATGTTGCTGGCAAGCTTATAGTCATTGTTGCTGCTCCTTGTTTTACGATTTTTCTCTTCATTCTTTTAGTTTCTCCTTTAATTTCTTTATTGTACTCTTAAATTCTAATTCATTCCTTTTAAGATAATCTTTTTTAACAGAAAATCCTCTATAATTTATTTCATTCCTTACTTTTCTTAGTTCATCTATCTTTTGTATCTCAAAATCCATATCTTTAAAATTTTCTTTAAGAAATGCTATAAGGCATAAATGGTTTGTGCAATTTAATCCTTTCTTATAAAGATGGGCAAATATTAATTCTTTAATTATATCATAGTAAGCTTCAACCTTAAGGGCGATAAATTTATCTTCTATCTTTTTGCTCCAGAATTCTAACCTTAAATCAGCCATATCCACCATCTGTGATGATCTTTCTTCATCTGGAGTAGTTTTTGTGATAATCCCTTGGTCAATGCACTCTTTCCAGCTAAATTTTTCAGGCATCTTATTTTTCTCCTTTTATTCTTATTGAACCATATAATATAATTCCATTTATGATATTATTTCTTAATTCTTTTGAAAGGTTATTTATATCTGTTTCAAATAATATGTTAATCTTTTTTTCTATTTCTTTTTCGTACTTTTGAAGATTTAATTTTATCTCTTTTGATTCAATAAAAATATCAATATCACTCTTTTCTGTGAAAACTCCTTTTGCACAGCTTCCAAATAAAACAATTACAGAAGCTAATGTTTGTTCTTGAATAAACTCAATTAATCCAGATTCTTTTATTTTGGATATAATATAATTTTTTTTATAAAATCTATAATCATCATTTTCTATATTAGCATAATAAGTAGGATATAATGTCTCTTCTTTCTTTTTTATCAGGTCTAATTCTAATAGATTTTTAAGGTATTTCAAGACTGTAGCATGATTTAATTTCAGTGTTCTTGCAATTCCTCTAGCAGAAAAGTCTTTGTTTGGCTTTTCTATGAATAATTCGAGTATCTTGTAAATGTTATTTTTGAATATATTTTTCATCTTAACCTTCTGGTTAAATAATTAACCACTTGGTTATTTAAATAACCACTTATATAAAAATGTTTTGTTTTGATATTGTTATATCCTAGTTGTATATAAACCTTTCGGAATATCTATACATATATACTAATCTATATTCTATAATAATAAAATATATATAATGCCTAGAATCTCTATACATTTAGTTACCAACGAGTAACAAACTAAAAATCAAAAACAAAACAAAGAAGGTGAATGAAAAATGATAACTAAACCAAAACAAGATGTTTCAAATGAAGAGGAAATAAACTTTATTCCTAAAGACCCTCAAATTCAATACCCATTGACAGAGCAAGTAGTGCATTTAGTGCATGATAGGGGAGTCAGAGGCATAGAAGCTGCATGTGCTGATACTCTTTATTTTGCAAAATATCGTGATATAAATGATGCAATTGAGCACAGATATGGAGAGTTTTTGCATGATTTGGCGAATGCTTTGTGTGAAGGACAGCCTGAATCAGACTCTCTTTATGGAGTGAGATTTCCAAGTGTGTTTTCAGGAGCAGACCCTAAACATGTTTTGGAAAGACTGGCTGCAAGTCAAGAAATAAGAGAAGCTTATTTTGATCAAGTAAAATGCGTGATTGCTGATAAGAGACATGATCTATGGCTAGACTAAATGCAACTTATACAAGATGTGCAAGCATAACACCTTAACATAGGTGTTAGATAAAAACAAGGTGAATGAAAAATGAATGAAAATTTAGAACAAGCAGCTCAAAAATATTATGGTTATGGATGTAGTACAGAAGATATTCAAAGATATGAACAAGAAGGATTAAGGACTAAAACGGCAACTGTAAGTCAAGCTTATTTTGGAAGACCAAGACAAACAATGTTTGGTCATCAAATGCCTTTTGGCCTTACTGTATCAATTGATTTTGATTCTTATGGTTCTGCAGACCAAACCTATACTGATATGAATTCAATATCTGGATTGATGAATGATTTAGATGTTAACAGACCAGAGGAAATGGTTGGAAAAAAAATAGTTGGTCATTTTCCTCAAAATAGTACTAGATTGGTTGCACTATCTGTTAAAAAAGGTGATGAAAAATGAAACAAAAAATTGATCCAATAAAACAAAGCATACTTGAAACAGAGCTAAAAGCTTTTAGAGTAGATCCTAAGGGTTTGCCTAGGCAGATGGAACAGGTATATGATCCAGAACATCCTGGAGTTGAAGTCAGTCATCTTTATCCTATAACACTAGATCTTGTTGACAATATTGCTATATGTCCACATTATAGATCAGATATAGATCCAAGGATAAGAAGGGTGATATTCAATAAAAATGATGGACCTGCACAAGAAGCATATGTAAGGATGCCTAAAGAAGATTATGTCTACTCTTCAATGTTTAGTAATCCAAAAGAGCTTACATTTGGAAGGTGAATGAAAAATGAAAAGATTATACAGACCAGAAAGAACAGTTCCAGGATATACAACAAGCTCTCCTACTACTATTCCGGCTTGTGAAGTTCCATCTAGAAGAGGAATAGTAACAGAAGTGATTCCTGCAGAAGGAGAATGTCATGCTGTGACAGCACATTATGCTGAAGCTTATGACATGAGAGGAGAATTAGTTGCAAGTGCTGCAGGTATTATGCATGATGTTCCAAGAGTCCCTTTACAGTTTAGGACAATTGCTACTCTTGGTAAAACACTTGTTGCAAGAATTCCAAGAGATGCTCAATATATGCTTAAGCAAGGAGAGATAGTTGTTGTTTATTCAGATGCTTTTGATGATTTATTTAAAAGAAGACCTACTGCTTTTGCAGATCCAGGTTATCCAAAACCTAGTAAATTTTCAGAAAAATTATCTAAATTCACAAAGTTAGGATTTTATTCTGCTATTGCTTTAGGAATGACTGGAGCTTTTCCACCAACTCCTGATTTTGAAGAAGTTCAGAGTGAGAATCCAGATTTAGGTTTTCCTCCAAATATACAACCAAAATATCTTCTGGATGATATCCCAGAAAACCCATATAAAATTAAAAAACTACATGGAGATCCTTTTTATGAGAAAAATTCTTTAGAAGAATTGAAAGCAAGGAGAGCAGCAAGAGATATCATCTATAATTTAGAAGCACGTATACCTATAATTCTGCAGGGAATGCAGGTTCTGGATGTGAACGGAGAAGTTAGATTTGAAGCAGTGTGTGACCAAGGATTAGAATTTAGATAATAAATAAAATAAACAGTTTATTCTGTTTTAGAAAACAGTTTCCTTAATTTATCATAATCATGCCTGAATTCAATATAATCCTCAAGAGTTACATAAACTCCCTGTCTGTGAAGTTCAGCAACAGTTTCTTTTAGTCTTTTTGTTTCTCTATTTACATCTAATTCAATATCATTCCTCTGATCCATAAACCTTTCAGTATCAAAATCAAAGAATGAATTGACTATAGCAGGAGCATAATTTATAGCCAAACCTCTGTCATATCCTCTGCTGCGCAGAGCCTGCTCTACTCTGCCTACAACTTCCTCATAATGTTCTATTCTAGGAAGCACAAGATGATCTAATGAATATTTTTCTACCATAAAACCAAAATTTTAATTGCTTATTTATAAAGGTTATGGTAATATTGGCGAAAAACTTTTAGAAGATATTATTAATCTTTAAAAATTTCTAAGAACACAGCAAGATACAAATATTTGAATTAATTCTTCTATAAAATTGATTTTAATCTGCTGGGTATCAGAATAGGAAATTCTATAAATCTTATTTTCCAGTTCTCAAGGTATTCTTTCAGCTTTTCTGTATTAGTTGAAGGGCATAATAAGATTGCATCTGAAAATTTTATGCAATTGAATTCTTCCAATACTCCTTTCTGGTCTTTTCCTCTTCCATACAAACTGTAATAAAATCTCATTCTTTCTGATTTGCTGAATCCTTTCAATTCATATCTAAACAGAACAAAATTCATATAACCTAAACCTTCTGCCAGAAATTTATTGTAAACTAAGCTGTATCCTTCAGCAAGAATAGCTTCTCTTGCTTTAAATGATTCTTCAAATAATTCTTTATAGGTTTTATCTGTAATTGAAACTTCAAAACCTTTAATTGTTTTCTTCAATTCATAGCTTATATCAATATCTTTTTTATCTTTGAATAAAATCAAAATATCTATATCATTTGGTTTTTCTTTTCCTTTTACAGAAGATCCAAATAGGATAATATCTAAAACCTTCTCTTTGTTTTTACTGAAAAAAGATTTTACTTCAGATTTAAACCTTATATCTTTCAATAATCCTTTTGACATTTTCTTTTACCTTATCACACGTTTCTTTATCGATAGTAGTTGAATAAGTATCCCTATAAATTTTGAAGTATTTGTCAAGAAATTCATACAAGTCAGGATAAGATTTTTCAAGAACTCTAAATCTTTCTGTATGGTCTTTTGGAGCTTTTCCTTCTGATTTCAATAAGATTAAATCTATAACACTGAAAACTGCTTTGAAATAAAGAATAGTTGCTGATGTAAAATCCTTATTGGAGTAAACTAATTCTGCAGAACTTAATATTTTTTTTATATTTTCAGTTAATTCGCCCATCATGTTGGTATTATAAACATTAAACTAATATTTAAATCTTTTGGTTGGTAATACAAACAAAGTTGGTACTACAAACTTAATATCCTAATTAGTGTTTATTTGTTTGTATTACAAACAACAAGGAAATATTAACTCCCTAATTTTTTTATCTTCCTATGCAATGTTTCATATCTTAATCCAATCTTACGAGCTGTTTTAGAAACATTTCCTTTATTCTCATCCAAAGCTTTTTTGATAAAAACCCTTTCAAATTCTTTTTCAGCTTCATCCCATGTCATCTCTATTGTTGGCAGCTCTTTGACAATCTCTCCGCTTATCTTGTCGACATTTCTATACATCTTCTCTAGTCTGCTTGGACGGATGACCTCTCTATAATTATCAAGAGTCTCTTTCAGAATTCCATCAACAGCTTCTTTCCTGTAATAGTCAGCTTTGACCATCTCTTTTCTTGTTCTCTTTATATTTATTCCTAATGTCTTAATTGCCCTATGGATGCTTCGTCTGTTTAATCCAGTAATCCTGGCAACAAAAGAAACATTGCCATAATTGTTCTGCAGCATTCTTGTCAAGAATTGTTTTTTGAATAGTTTCTTTGCTGCTTTAAATGAAAGTGAAGTATCTATATCATAAGCAATCAACGGGCTCTTTTCAATCTTGTCTGAGATGTCTCTTCCAAATTCGCTTATTGTAACACCAAGCATATCATGCATGCTTTCATCAAGCATCGGCTCTATCCTATCCTTCAATGCTCTTTCCAAAGTTTTTCTCTCTGCCATAATCTATGATTAAAATGTCTCACTATTTAAGTCTTTTTATTTTAAGGATAACCATTATTAAATAGTTAAAAACATTAATATAAGCTCTCAGATATTTAAATATAAAAAGGGGTTAATTAAATGAAATTTGAAGTTAAAAAGAGGACTAATCCTAATGTTGATAAGTATCCTACTGAAGATATGACTATTGCCAGATCTTTCTCTAAAAGATTATTCAATGAATTTGGAGAATTTCTAAAAGCAGTTGTTTTATTTGGTTCTGCAGCAAGAAAAACATCAAGACCTAAAGGGGATATTGATATTCTGATTGTAGTTGATGATACCACAATAAGGATGACAAAAGAAGTAGTTGAAGCTTATAGATTAATAACAGAAGAAATTATTGGAAAAGTAAGTACTAGGCTTCATGTTACATCATTGACATTAACATCATTTTGGGAATATATTAGGGCAGGAGACCCGATTGCAATTAATATCTTGAGAGATGGAATTGCATTGATAGACACAGGAATGATTGATCCATTGCAGGCTTTATTGATTCAGGGAAGAATAAGGCCTACTCATGAATCTGTATGGGTTTATTTTGGCAGAGCACCAAGAACATTGACAAATTCAAGATGGCACTTATTGCAGGCAACCTTAGATTTATACTGGGCAGTTATTGATGCAGCTCATGCAGCATTGATGCATATAGGAGAAACTCCTCCAAGCCCAGAACATGCAGCAGATTTACTATATGAAAAACTAGTAAGAGAAAAGAAACTGGAATCAAGATATGCAGACACAATGAGAAAATTCTACAGGATTATGAAGATGATAACACACAGGGAAATAAAAGAGATTAAAGGCCCTGAATATGAAAATTATTACCAGGAAGCAGAAGATTTTGTAAACAGGATACAAAAGTTTATTGAGAAATAGATTTAAATATTTCTAATATTATTTTTATAATATGCAGTTTCAAAACCAAAAGAAAACATTCTTGAAAAAATTAGACAAATCAAAAAAAGGAGAAATAGATAAACCAATAAAACAGTTAATTAAAATTATAAACAAGTCAAAAAATTATTACACAACATCTTCATGCTCAGGAAGGATTGTTTTATTGGCAAAGAAACCAGGAAAAAAGAAAGGTTCTAAATGGTTATTGTCATCACACAAGAAAATAAATCTAAAACAAGCAAATTCAGCATTAAAATCAATTCTAGAGACAGATGTTTACTTCAGATTTGAACCATTGATTCTGCATGTTGCTGCAAAAAGCATAGAAGATGCGCAAAGATTAATCAATAAAACAAGAGATATTGGATTCAAAAGAACAGGGATCCAGTCAACAAAAAATAAGATAATCATAGAAATTGCTTCAACAGAAATCTTAAACACAATTATTGCTAAAAACAAGAAATTACTAGTAGACAACAGCTATCTAAAAATTCTAATCAAAGAAGCAAATAAAAAACTAGAGCAAAACAATAAGAAGATAAAGAGATTTGAAAATCAATTAAAATTTATAACCTCCTGTTAATATAAACATTCCTTTCACATTATCGCTTCCAGCTATTGCTATATAAGCAAGTCTTACACCAACATCTTCTATGCCAGCTGCATCAAATCTCATATCTGCTCCAAAACCTAATCCAATATTTGTATCTGATTCTTTATCATGAACATTAAATGGAGCTGGAATATCAATTGTTGCAAATTCACTTAAAAAAGCAAGACCTCCTGTTAGATATATAGAAGGATTAATATCTCTTATCGGATAAGTTGCATCTACTCTCAGTAAAAGACTATCTGTTTCCATATATTGTACTGATGAATGAAAATATTCTAAACTAGTTTCTAATCCTATTCTTTCTTTAGGAGAACCGCTAACTTTACCACTTACACCATAAGTTACACCAATTATAGCATAAACATTATCCTCTCTGTGTTCTTCTACTGCAGGATCATCTTCTGATTCTGCTGCAATAGGAGCAACCATACCTAATCTTGGTTCAACATACTGTTTTCTAACAGGCATACAACTAGCTACTAAAGCAGTTAATCCAGCTAATGCAAAAATCTTCACTTTTCTGACTAATGAATCAATTCCCATTTTCAAATGCAGTATTCATAACAATTTCCAAAATTACATACTTTTATACAATTAATACAAACTCCATTTTCACATTTATATGCACAGTTTTCTTTTGTCTGTTCAGCATCAGTAAAATTACAAAAAGAACCTGCAGTTCCAGGATTACTGCATGTATAATTTCTATAACTACTAATTACATCATTTCCATTGCAATAATAACTTGTCTCTAACCATTCATCTGTTCCGCATTCTGAATCAGTATAACACTCTATCGAAACGCAGGCGCCTGATTCGCAGTTATCAATACAATCTTCTTTTAATTGATTTTCATCGTTGCTGACACAATAAGCGCCACTGCTGTTGCTTTCACATACATTAGTTCTATATGTCTGCCATAAATCATCTCCGCTGCAATAAGGACTGCCTATCCATCCGCTTGTTCCGCAGTCTTGCTTTAGTTGATCATTATCAAAATAAGTACAAGAAGAGCTGGATGTTCCAGGATTGTTGCATGTCCATGTTCTATAAATATCTCGAACATCATCTCCATTACAATATTCAACTTCAATAAATCCATCTGTTCCGCAGTCAGAATCTAAAGAACAAATTACATCAGAATACTCTTGCCATGCAAGACCAGTTGGATGCTGTCCCTGTGAACTAAAACTATCAATGACAGTTCCATCTGTTGTTATTTTGTAAATTATTTCATTTACATTATCCGTATTCCACAAATAAGTACCATCCCATGCCAAACCCCATGAATAAGTTCCAGGAGCATCAAAACTTGTTGCAACTGCTCCGCTTGTTGTTAATTTATAGATATCTCCATTAATAGAACCATCAGCACTCCACAAATAAGTACCATCCCATGCCAGCCCAGTTGGATAAGTTCCAGGGCTGTCAAAACTATCAACAACAGTTCCACTTGTTGTTAATTTATATATCATATCAACATCAGTATCAGTATGCCACAAGTATGTTCCATCCCATGCCAAACCAGAAGGAGATGTTCCAGGAGCATCAAAACTATCAACAACAATTCCATTTACATCTATTTTGTGTATTTTGTCATTATTATTATCAGCATGCCATAAATATGCTCCATCCCATGCCAAACCCCTTGGCTGTGTTCCAGGAGCATCAAAACTATCTATTAAATTACCATTATCATCTAATCTGTAAATAGTATCAGTAGTTGAGATTGAGTCAGCGCTCCATAAATAATCTTCTTCTAAACAACTTCCTCCTGCACAATCCTCCCTGCATGTTTGTTTTAATTGTTCTGTTTCAGTAAAACTACAAGAAGCAGATGCAGTTCCAGGATTATTACATATATGTTCTCTAAATGTATTCCATACTTGTAATCCATTACAGTATGAATTATCTAACCAGATATCTTCACCACAATCTAGGTCACTATAACATTCTACTGTAACACAATTTCCTTCTAAACAAGTGTCTATACAATCCTGTTTTAACTGACCAGCATCAGTATGACTGCATGAAGCGCTTGCAGTTCCAGGATTATTGCAGTTCCATGTTCTATAATCTTCCCAAACATCATCTCCATTGCAATATTCATTGCCTAACAAACCATCTGTTCCGCAGTCATTATCATCAAAACAAGCAATATCAGTGCAAACTCCATTTGAACAAGTGACAGGACAGTTTATTATTATCTGATCAGTATCAATATAACTACATGAAGCAGAAATAGTTCCAGGGTTATTGCAATGATAATTTCTATAGATATTCCATACATCTTCATTCTTACAGTAGTTTCCTAACCATCCATCTGTCCCGCAGTCAGAATCTGAATCACATTCTATAAATAGTTCATAAGCAAGGCCCCATGCACTAGACCCAGGAGCATCAAAACTTGTTGCAACTGCTCCGCTTGTTGTTAATTTATAGATTTTATTATTATCTCCATCAACATTCCAAAAATATTCTCCATCCCATGCCAGCCCCCTTGGTTGTGTTCCAGGAGAAGCAAAGCCAGTTGGAGATGCAAGATTATACCAATAAATCATATCATCATTTCTGTCTGCATTGTATAATTCAGTTCCATTCCATGCCAAGCCTGTTGATAAAGTGCCTATTGTGTTATAACTGTCAACAAATGTTCCGTCAGTTGTTATTTTATATGACATTGTATCAGATGTATACCATAAATATATTCCATCAAAAGCTAACCCATTTGGCAGGATTAAATCTTTTGTTAAGAAACTATCCACAACAGTGCCGTCAGTTGTTAATTTATATACTGTTCTGTCTAACAGATCAGCACACCATAAATATGTTCCATCAAAAGCTAAATCAGTTGGAGTAGCTCCAGGAGAAGGAAAGCTGTTGATAACAACACCATCTTTTGTTAATTTGTATATTGTATCATCCACATTATCAGAAAGCCATAAATGATTCTCATCATCACAAGAACCGCTGATACATGCATTTGTACAGGTTTTCTTTAATTGATCATTATCAGAATATGAACATGATGCACTTAAAGTTCCAGGATTAGAACAGGTATAAATTCTGTAATCATCCCAAACTTCTGTTCCATTGCAATAGCTGTTGCCCATCCATCTGTCTGTTCCGCAGTCATCATCATCAAAACAAGCAGGAATCTGGCATGCTCCTGCACTGCAGCTGTAAGTGCATGTTTCTTTTGTTTGATCAACATCAGTATGACCGCAAGAAGCGCTTGCAGTTCCAGGATTAGAGCAGGTATAAGTTCTGTAAGTATCTATAACATCTAATCCAATACAATATTCATTACCTAACCAATCATCTGTCCCGCAGTCATCATTATCATAACAAGCAATTGTTGAACAAACTCCACTTAAACAAGTGGTTGGACAATTTTGTTTTAATTGAGCATTATCAGAATATGAACATGAAGCAGAGGTTGTTCCAGGATTAGAGCAGGTATAAATTCTATAATAATCCCAAACATCATCTCCATTGCAGTAGTTGCTTCCAACAAATCCATCTGTCCCGCAGTCAGAATCACTGTCACATTCGATTACACAGCTTCCTGAAGAACATCCATTTGGACAGCTTTCACGCTCTTGGTCGCTGTTTGTATATCCGCAGTAAGAGCTTGCAGTTCCAGGATTATAGCATTTATCTTCTCTCCATATATCCCATACATCTCCTCCTGAACAATATTCATTATTTACCCACCAGCCTCCTGTTCCGCAGTCAGAATCTGAATTGCATTCAACAGCACAAGTACCTCCTGAGCATGTAATGCAGCTTTCTTTTAATTGTTCCTGGTCAGAGTAGCTGCAGGAAGAGCTAGGTGTTCCAGGGTTATAGCATGTCCATGTTCTATAAGTCTGATAAACATCATCTCCGCTGCAATAAGGAGCATTTATCCATCCGCTTGTTCCGCAGTCAGAATCTGAATCACATGCAACACCCTGGCAGCTTGGATTATTATCAATACACATTTCATCTGAATTGCAGTTATCATAAACAGTCCAGGAATCCCACTGCAGAGAGCCGCTGCAGCTGGAGCTGCTGCCGCTGCAGTACCTGTCAGCATGCTGAATCCCTACATCATCTCCAGGGCTTGTTCCCCAAGGGCAGCCATAATCTGTTTGAACATTATCAGCACATTTATAAGAACTAGGCCTAAAATTACAGCTTGATAAATCGCAGCAGACTCCGCTTCCGCATTGTCCAAAAGTTATATCAATATCTTTTGTTGAAGTTGAGCATTCTCCGTCATAAGGGCCGTTATGCGGAATAATATATCCATATATTTCAATTGTATCTCCTTCTATACCTCCGGCAAAATCACTTAATCTTACATTAAATTTATGGCTGTAATCAACATAACTGCAGAACATCGGAGCTTCAACAGCCTGGTAATCACCATTATATTGATCTATTAAATCATCTGAACTAGACCAGTCCTCTTCATAAAGATAGAAATCTATTTCTACTACTCCAAAATTAGCGCCGCACCAAGTCGCTTCATCTGTGTCCATATAATATCTTCCGCTGACAATAACATCAACATATTCTCCATTGCAGGCATTAGATTGGACAGATATAGTTTGAGTGCCGCATGTAGTAGCATAAGCAATACTTAAACTGAATAGAAATACTATTATTCCAATTAAGAATAATCTTTTCTTCATCCCCCAACATAATTAGCTAAGATTTAAAATTATTTAAAATTAATGTTTTTAATAATATAAAAAAAGAAAAAAGATATAATTTATCTTCTTAACAGCAGCACAATAAGCAGAGTAATTGAGCCGATTGCTGCTACAATTGCAACTATTAACAAGACAATGTAAGCAGTGCTGTCTTTGAATGAGGTTTCTACTGATTCAGTTACTCCAAATTCCTGCAGTATATAATCTGGAACATTTTCATCATATAGATCATCTGCTGAATCATCTTCTTCATCTGATTCTTCTTCATCTGCTGAATCATCTTCTTCATCTTCCTGTGGTCTTGTTGCACAGTCTTGGATTATTAAATCAACATCAACCTCATCGCTATGCACATCTTCACTAAAAAATACAGTGACTGAGACTGGGTAAGTGCCTGCATAAGCATCTTCATCTATGTTTATATTAAATGAAGTTTCATACTCATTATCTCCGTCAGGATCTGATTCTAATTCAGGAACATTTGTCTTGCGCATATTGATTCCAAGAGCATCGTTTTCAACTAGTATTTCTACTTCATCTTCATCTCTTGCTCCAATATTTAATACTTCAACTTCAAGTCTTGTATCCCTTGTGCAGCTTAAAGTGTCTCTCATAAATTCAGCTCTTTGGATTAATACTTGGTGTGATTTTTTACTAATATCAACATCAAACTCAAAACTGAGTCCTTGGTCATTTCCATCTTCATCCTCAGCCTCTATATCTATAGTTAAATCATATACTCCATCTTCAACTATCAGAGGGATTTCAAATACCAGCTCAATAGGATCATCTTCCTCTGCTCTTAGTCTATTAATATCAGCAGTATCATCAATATCGCTTCCATCATCAACTTCTTCCAGTACTCCTTCGATCTCTATATCTTCAATATCAATATCATGTGTATCTTCATCATACATATTCTTTAATTCAATAAATACTTTGATTTCGCTGCCAGGATATATGTCATCTTCTATATCACATATAGTATCAACACAGTCTTCATCAATGCCAGAATGCTTGTCTCCATCAACATATACTTTAAGATCATTAACAATTAATTTTGGATACTTGACATTTACTGTTCTGTTTGCAGATGCAAAAACTGAATTAGCTTCGCTGTCAGTGCATTCTACATTCCATAAGAATGATGTCTCATCATCTATTCCTGTTCTTGTAAAACTATTAGCACCCATTGAGATGCTTGTATCAGTAGCAGTTAGAGCCCAAACACTAGAAATATTTGTCCACAAATCACATTTTGTGATATTATTTAAATCATCGCTGACAGTATATTCAAAAGTTACATCACCATCATTATCATCATAATTATCTGAAGGACCTGTTAATGTAACTAGAGGTGGAGCAGCATATGCAATCAAAGCTCCTATAACTATCATAAAAATTGCTATTAATAAACCTTTTTTCATTTTATTGACCCTCCAATATCTTAAATATAAATTTATAATCCTCAAATATAAGTTTTTATTCTATAGTAATAACAGTTATTTATAAATATTTTGGTTTTTAATATAATATAAAAATCAAAGAATAAACTTAATATTTTGAAATTTTTTTTAATTTAATAACTTATTTTAATATTATCATTTATTGCCATAATAAAATATCTTATCTACAGCAACATCATTTGGATTTATTTTTCCTGTTCTTTGATTTGTTTCATTCTTCTTTGCTTTTAATTTTTGCTGTACAGGCTCTTTTGGATCATCTTCCTCTGTTTTTTCAACAGATTTTACAACTTTTAGAACAGATATTTCATTTTTTAATTTCCTGACTTCAGATGATAATAATTCAATCTCTTTCTTAAAAGCATTCAGCTGCTGCAGTGTATATTCTTTTGTTCTTGTGATTATATTCTTATAATATTCTAGATTATCTTTTGCAGCAGCACTGCCGTCTTCTTTGACTTCTTGCTTGCCAACAATTTCTTTGTTTAATATTCTTTGAGCTTCTTTGATAGCATCTTCTCTTGAACTCATCATTCCTTGTTCAAGCAAATCCTGAGCTAATCTATTAACCTTTTGGACATCTTCAATGCTCATTCTTTTTCTGCCTCTTCAACATCTTCTTTTAACTCTTCAATCTCTTTTTTCAGTTCTTCTATTCTTTTTGAATTGCCGCCTTCTTCCATCTTTTTTATATGGCTTTTTATTTCACTGGCTTCTTCTTTCATCTCATCTATTTTTTCTTCTCTTTCAACCTCTTCAACCAGTTCTTCTGCACCTTCTTCAGGCCTTTCAGCAGGTTTTTCTTCTCTTTTCTTAATATGCAAAACTTCTTCAACTTCTTCTAGTCTATGCTTTATTCTTTCTTTAGGGCTGATCCTGATTTTTTCTTCAACTAATTCTTCAGTGCTTGGCGGCTGCTTGCTTACTTCCTCTATGCTTTCTTCGCCTTTTTCTATCATATCTTCAGCCATTTTAACAGCTTCATCCATTGTCTCTGCCATGCCGCTTTCTTTTAAGGCCTTTGCCAATTTATTGATTCTATTGATTTTTTCAAACATTTTAATCTCCTTCAACAGTTGTAGTAAAAATATCTCCTTTTGCTTGATATATTCTTTTACCTTCTTTATTTTTTTTGATATTTAAAATTTTTCCGATTATAATTATATGATCTCCGGAATCAATTTCATTTACAACATGGCATTCTAAAAAAGCCAAAGCCTGTTTTATTCTGCAGCAGTCAATCCTGTCTGCTTCTTCTTTTTCAAGCCCTATCTCTTTGAATTTATCCATGTGTTCTCCGCTGTTCCTTCCGCAGAACAAAACTTCTTTCTCAAGCTTAGTTGGCATGAAATTAACAACAAAGACACTGCTTTCTCTTATAAGTTTTAATGAATATTTTCCTTTCCCAATTGCTATTGCATATAATGGAGGATCATTGCTTATGGGCATATGCCATGATAAAGTCAAAACATTGTCCTTGATCTCTTTTTCAGGAGAGAATTTTGATTTTGTTTCTCCTCTGCAGCTGACAAGAATTACCTGTCTAGGATATGCAACATCTCTTATTTCCATCTTTTATTTTTATTTGGAATTAATGTTTAAATATTTTTTGTTAAACTACTTTTTTTGAATATAAATAATTTTATATATAGCTTCCTGAGCGAAGTTTATATGGCAGAAGAGCCCCTGAGAGAAACGCTTTTTAGTCTGGAGGAAAGATTTACTGAATTATGCAGAGGAATAGGCCATACAAATCCAAAATATGTTTTTGATTTTATTCAAAAGCTTCATACAAGGCCAGGCAGATACCATCATAATTTAGAGCTTTTAAGAAGAAGCCTTAATGAATTTTATGAAGCAGTGCATTTAGCAGAGAACCCTGCAGCAGTCGAAGTTGCTTTGTTCTTCAAGGATTTAATATTTGAACATTATTTAAATGACAACAAGCAGAGAAGTGCCAGATATGCTCTTCATTATTTGAAGGGAATGGGAGTTGAAAGAGATCTAGCTTATTATGTTTTTGATTTGGTTTTTGTAGCAGACCCTAATAATAGATATTCAGGAGACCGTAAACACAGGCCCTGCACTATTGATCAAAAGATTGTTGCTGATATTGATTCTTCTGCCTTAGGATTATCTCCTGAAGCTTATGCTCAATATGAAGACAATATAAAAAGAGAATATTTTGCAAATGCTAATAGTAGAATCTCTGAAAGAGATTTTCAGACGCAAAGAATTATATTCCTTCAAGGGTTTTTGGATGTTCCTAATATTTTTTTGACTGAATTTTTCAGAAAAAAATACGAAAAACAGGCTCAAGAAAATGTAACTGGAAAAGTAACTGAATTAAAAGAACAATTAGGCTATGAAGATTAGATCCTTTTCCTCTTCAATCATTTCTTTTACATCAAACATCTCTTCAATTAATTTCTTGATTATATCTGCTTTGCTGCTTTTCTTCAAGAAACTCAAGACAAATTTATTTTTACCAACTCTTTTTATTTCTGACAGCCCTTTTTCAATATCATGAAAATTCTGTATTGCTGTGATACTAATAACAATATCAAAGAAGTTATCTAGATAAGGGATATTTTCTGCTGGAGCTAATTTATATTCAATGTTTTCTTTGTCTCTTGCTCTTGCTAAAAGCTGTTTTGCAGGATCAATTCCATATCTTTTACAAGACCAAGGCTCTGTTGTCAATCCAGTGCCACAACCAACATCTAATAATTTATCTTCTGGATTTGGTTTAAGATATTTTTTAATTAACTCTATCTTTTTTAACTGCTCTTCTTTATGCAGTTCTTCATAACCACTCGATATCTCATCATAATACCCCATATAAAACTATCTAAAAACATTTATATATAAATCTATTTTTTTCTGCAATATGCAGCAAATCTTAGAAAGATTAAGGCAATTGACAGGAAGCAAATATATACAGCTTACTGAAAGAGGAAATAATTCTCTTCTAATAGCTTTAACCCTGGTAAAAGATTTTCTAGATAAAGAAAAAGTTTTGATCCAGGACCAGGGAGGATGGATAACTTACAAGCAATATCCAAAAAAATTAGGTTTAGAGATTATTGAATTAAAAACAGATCACGGGTTGATTGATTTAACTGATCTGGAAGATAAAGCAGATGAAAATTCTATTTTATTGATAAACTCAACACCAGGTTATGCTGTTTTTCAAGATATGCAGAAAATACAGGAAGCCTGCAAAAGAAAGAGATGTTTGTTGATAAATGATGTTTCTGGTTCAATTGGAACAGATACAGCAAAAATTGGAGATATAATCTTTGGATCTTTTGGAAGATGGAAGCCTATTAATGTTGAATATGGAGGATTTATTGCAACAAATAATGATAAATACTATGAAGAATTTGCAGCATCTTATTTTGAAGAGCATAAATATGATGAATTAATTAAAAAGATTGAAGAGCTTCCGCAAAGACTGGAAAAATTACAGGAAGCAAGAAAAAAAATATTAGAGGATTTACAAAGCTTCAACATAATCCATAAATGCAAAAAAGGAATAAATGTCATAATAAAATTTGATGATGATGAAGTTAAGCAAAGAATCATAGATTATTGCAAAGAAAACAAATTAGAATTTACAGAATGTCCGCGTTATATAAGAATTAATGAGCCAGCTATTTCTATTGAAGTTAAAAGATTATAATCTTATACAGTAAACCTTTTAAATGGATGCCAAAAAATCCTTAATTTATGGGAAATACATCATTTTTTGAAGCAGAGACTAAAGATCCGGCAATTCTTTCTTCTGAAGAGACAGAAGAAGAAAAAATTCCATTAGATGAACTTATAGATAAGCTTAATAAGGATTTTTTTTATCATGATCCTCCTCTAGTTTTTGATGGTTACATAGGTAAAGGAAGTTTTGGTCATGTCTTCAAAGGCATATCTCATTATGATACCTTAGAAGAGCACGCAATAAAAATCATGAAACCCCAATTATTAGATACTCCCAATCCAATGGATCTAAAAGATTTGAAAAAGTTTTTTATGAATGAGTGTGTTTTTCAATATTTCCTATCTCAACAACTGGAAGATAAAGTTGTTAAGGTATATGATTATGGAGAATTCTTAACTTATAGATTTATGGTTATGGAGCTTATGAGTGATAAGAGCTTGAGACATGTGATTAATGATTATAGAAGTTATTCTCTAAAAGACAGAGTTAGTATTATGATAGATATTGCTGGTATTTTATCAGAGATCCATGAAAAAAGGATTGTTCATAGGGATGTTAAGCCAGAGAATGCATTATTTTCACGCAAGACATATATAGTTGATGGAGAGCATGGCAAAGAGATTGTAGGAGAAAGAGTTATTAAGATGTCTGATTTTGGTTTAGTAAGATGGATGCATTCTCACTTTCTTCCTGAACAGAATAAGATAATAGGCTCTTCTGATTACATGTCTCCAGAGCAGGTTCATGAACCTAAATATGTTGATAAGAGGACAGATATCTTTTCTTTTGGAGTTGTTTTTTATGAAATGCTTAATGGAGTATATCCCAGGCAGGTTGATATTGATACTGATGATGAATATAGATATCTTTCTACATTAGTTGGAATACCTGCAAGAGCAATTATTGACTTGAATGATACTGTAAAAGATCTTAATTATATCATTATGAAATGTATGGAAAAAGATCCAGAAAAAAGATACCAGTCAATGGGAGAAGTTCTTGTTGATTTGAGAGAATATTATAATAAACAATTTGATGCATAGATTAATAAATTTTATAAATGATATTGATAAACTTATGATTATGGCAGAAGTAAAAATTCTTGTCAAAGGATATATATCTGCAGAAAGCAATGGAAGTTTTTGCAGTACAATAACATTGATCCAAGACAAAGATATTAATATGGTTGTTGACCCAGGAACTTTGAAAGACAGGCAGATTCTTATTGATGTATTAAAAAAAGAAAATTTAGATTTAGAAGATATAAACTTTGTCTGCATTACTCATTCTCATATGGATCATTATAGAAATATTGGAATGTTTCCAAATGCAAAAGCATTGGATTATTATGGGGTTTGGGATAAAGATAAGGTTCATGATTGGAATCAAAAATTTTCAGAAAATATTGAGATAATTAAAACACCAGGTCATAATTATGATTGCATTACTCTTTTAGTTAATACAGAAAAAGGAATCATTGCTGTTGTTGGAGATGTTTTTTGGAAAGAAAACTTTCCAGAATATGATGAATATGCATCAGATATAGAAACATTAAAAAAGAGCAGAGCTTTGGTTTTAAAAAAAGCTGATTTTATAATACCAGGACATGGAGATATATATGAGGCAGCGCAAAAATAAATTTTTGCTGGTCTCAAAATTAAAATTTTGAGGTGAAGAAAGATGGTAAAGATGCCAGAATCAATGGATGAATGTTTTTATTTTACAAACAGAACTTTAGAGGATGGAAAAGGCTCAGTTATTGCATGGGTCTACAGGCCAAAATGTCCTAAGTGCGGAAAAGGAACTATGGGCAAGCCAGTTGACCCAAAAACAGGCAAAGTAAAGAAAAGAGCAGATATCTATGTTTGCCCTGAATGCAAATATGAAGTTAAATGCGAAGAATTTGATCCAACATTAAAAGTTGAGATCCAATACAAATGCCCTTTCTGCGGAAATGAAGGAGAGACAACAACAGAATACAAAAGAAAATCATACAAAGGTGCCAAAGCTTATGTATTTACTTGTGGCAAATGTGGAGAAAAGATAGGGATTACAAAAAAGATGAAAGAGATAAAAAAGTAGAGGCGTTCGTACTGTTGAGCAAAGCGAAATAGTACAAAACTCATTACTGTATCTATATGGTGAATCCCTTAGAGATGAAGGAAACAAATAAATAATAAAGTAAGCTATTTTCTTAGTTAAAATAGAAATATTTATATACTAAATTAGTAAACCATTCCGTATATTAGTATATTTTTTAAAAAAAAGGTGATATTAGATGAAAAAAAAAGGTGAATCAAAAAGATTATTTCTAAGTTTGTTTATTGCGATAATATTGTGTGTTGGTATGATTTCATTTTCATATGCTTCTTCAGCAGGAAGTGCTGGAGGTAGCGATAGCTTTATTTCAGTTATGTGGGATGGCATTGTGTCATTCTTTAAATATGTATTTGGAGGAATTACAGGATTCGCGATTGGCGGAGATAATGGTTATTATTACTATGGTGGATGTCCAGTATGTAGTATAACTGTAATTAAATATAATGATTTAGATGGAGACGGAATGAAAGATAATAATGAAAATAATATTCAAAATGATCCTTTTGCAATTGTTGCTTCTACAGACATAGCGATAGAAGATGACAAATTACAACTTACTGATAATACTGGGAAAACAGTATTTGAGTATGATTGTCCTCTAGCTCCTGGTAAAGATGTTTTTATTTCTGAGGATTTGACAATTGGAGCAGCACCTCACCCAGGATGGGTTAACACTGGAATAGGACCTGATAATCCTGTCACTTGCTTATGTCCAGATGATTGTGAACATACTGTTTATGTAGGCAATCGACAAATAATTGATGTACCTAATGGAACTTCTTTAGATTTTGGAGATGCCCCTGAAAGCGCAGTAACTACAAATCATTTTGGATTAAATATGACTGCATATCCTAAAGGAGGACCTCTAGGAGTTCTTGCTAGGTTCCCGACTGTATTTGATCCATATATTAAAAACAATTATGGACCATGTCATCTAAGGAATATATCAGCAGACTATCCAAAATTAGGAACAAATATTACAAATGATTGGAATGATGCTGATGTAATGCCTGATGATGATAATGTCCCTAATATAAATGTAACAGCAGATCTTCCTGACTTGGATCTTGCTGATGATGGATTGATCAATATCACAGGAAGTCATTGTGGTATTGGAAATCTTACATTTAGTGTAACAGGTACTTTTGATAAAACCTATTATTTCAGCGCATGGGTTGACTTTAATAGAGATGGAGATTGGGAAGATACTATCACTGATTGCAACGGCCAATCTATCCCTGAACAGATCGTTAAAGACATGGAGATAAATGCTCCAGGAATCTATTCTAACACTTCTTGGATAGCTTTAAATGCATTACCTAACGATGAAAAATGGATAAGATTATCATTATATCATGAGACCGATATATTTGGCGAACCAGTTGGTACGCCTATAACTAATTGCACTGATTTACAAGCAATGCAGAATGATTTAGGTGGAGATTATTATCTAGCAAATGACATTGACTGCTATGATACTATTAATTGGAATATAGATGATAATTGCAGTGATTATACTACCTCCACTGATTGTTATGCATCAGGAAGATGTGGATGGGTATATGAACCTACACCGCATTGTATTGATAACAACGGATTTGAACCTATTGGTCCTGATCATTATCATCGATTCTATGGAACATTAGATGGTAGAGGGCATACAATAACAGGGCTTTATATTAACAACGCTTATAGTGTTGCTTTGTTTGAGTATGTTCATACTGGCGCTGTAATAAAGAATCTTGGTTTAGTAGATGTTGATATAAATGGAGGATCTGGTGCCTCTGCTTTAGTTGTTCGTAATCATGGAGGAGAAATCAATAAATGTTATAGTACTGGAAATGTAGAACTTTTTAATCAAGGTTATGGTGCAGGTGGTTTAGTTAGTTTTATGTATTCTGGTAAGATAATTGATTCTTATTCTACTGCGACCATAATCAGCAGTGATTATTATGGAGGATCTAATGCAGGTGGTTTAGTTGGTAGTGTAAGTTACGGTGTTCAGATAGATCGTTGTTATGCTACTGGTGATGTGACTGCTACTGGCGGAAGAGTTGGTGGTTTAGTTGGTGATCTTGGTGGTACAATCACTGATTCCTTTTCAACTGGCATTGTTAGTGGTGTTGAAAATTCAAGTAGTGGTTATGGAGTAGGCGGTTTAGTTGGTTCTGCTAGTTTAAGTAGCTCAATAACCTCTTCTTATTGGTATAATTTTACAGGAAATCCAAGCAAATGTGTAGGTTATGGATCTAATGCTGGTTGTACTGCTATTGATACAGAATCTTACTTCTATAGCAGTAGCAATGCACCAATGACTAACTGGAATTTCATTGATAACTGGCAGGAAAATACAAATGACTATCCAACATTGAGATTTACTGGACCAACAAAAGGAATGAATGAAGATGGTTCAATGACAAAGGATGAATGTTTTACTTATGGTGAAACAGAGGATTATTATTCAGTTATAACTGTTCCTCCTCCGCCAGAATATGACAGATGTCCTGATTCAATTATTCCAGAGATAAATGTGCCTGTAGATCATTATTTGACATCTTGGGATAATGTAGAACAAAAACCTATTGCAACTTGTGAAGGTGCTACAGAGACATGTCCAAATGAGCTTTGGTTAAACCCAAATCATTTTGCAGTAACCAGAGAAACATATAATCCAATATATTTCCAGACAAATATAGGAAGTTCAAAAGATCCAATCATTGTAAACTCAATGTACACATTGAATGATACATATGGATGTACTTGCGAGCAGATCTTAGAGTGTAAACATGGAAATAATAAAGGAGAATATAAGTGGGGATGCTCACCAGGAACAATTAATGTCTGGATTAAGCAAGAAGCAGAATGGGCAAGAAATTGTGAAGTTTATCCACCTATAGTAACTTCATAAATTTGAATTTTTTTCTTTTTTTCTCTTTCTTTTTTATATTTCAATTTAAAATTAGAATAGATAAGCTATTTTCTCAACAATATTAGGAATATTTATATAATAGTTTAGTATACTAATTTGTATATTATTATGTTAAATAAAAAAGGTGACCTCTCATGGAAAAAAAAAGGTGAATCAAAAAGATTATTTCTAAGTTTGTTTATTGCAATAATATTATGTGTTGGTACGATTTCATTTTCATATGCTTCTTCAGCAGGAAGTACTGGAGGTAGTGATAGTTTTATTTCAGTTGTATGGAATGGCATAGTTGGAATATTTAGATCAATATTTGGTGGAATAACTGGTTTTGCAGTTGCTGGAGAAAATGGTTATTATTCATCAAATGCAACTTGTTCTATTAGTGGTATTAAGTATAATGATTCAAATGCAAATAGGATTAAAGATGAAGGAGAAAATTTATTAAGTGGATGGGTTATAAATTTATATAATGGAGATAGGACACAGTTTTTAGGAAGTACAACTACTAATGAAAATGGTTTTTATGAATTTTCTTCTTTAACATCAGATGAGTATATAGTATGCGAGCTAATGAAAGTTAGTTGGGTAAGTACTGCTCCAAATGCTGGAATAAATTCTGGAGATGGTAATTGCCATTTAGTAACTTTTTCAGAAGGAAATGTAGTTTCAGGTATAGATTTTGGTAATTATTTTAATTATACTAATTGCACTATTAGTGGTATAAAATGGCATGATTCAAATGCAAATGGAAATATAGATACAGGAGAAGAACCCTTATCTAATTGGTTAATTCAACTGAAAGAAGGAGACACTATCATAGACACTGCAGTTACTGATGAAAATGGAGAGTATAGTTTCAATGTTTTAACACAAGGAACTTATAGTGTATGTGAACAAATGAAAGATGGTTGGACAAGTACTGATCCAATAGCTGGTGAAACAAGTGGTTACAATAATTGTTGGGATGGTCTTGAATGTTCAGAACCTGTTACTAGTCATACAGGCAAAGATTTTGGAAATGATCAGGAACCTTTCTGTAAATTTTATATTCAAAAAAAGGTGGATGCAAATGCAAATGGTATATATAATGATGGTGGGCTTGAAAATCAACATCTTCCTGCTTGGGTGTTTGATATCAAGGACACATCTAACAATAGATTGACATTAATATTCACAGATTCAGAAGGGATAGGAGACTCACCTTCACAAGACTATATTGTTAAGGATGATGGATCATCATTAGAATGTGATAAGAGTTATATTGTAGATGAATCTGTGAGACCTGGATGGACAGCCCAAACCAATCCACAAACAGTTACTTGCGGATCCCCAACTTCAGATGGATTTTGTTATATCAATGGTGCAAGTGATCTAGATGATAGTTTTGTAGAATTTAAAAATTCATATCCTTATCTTGTATATAATGTAGGTGGAAGAGTATATGGGAGTGTAATTGAAGGTGCTTCAATAACAATAGACGGGCAAGATGTATTCAATGTAAGCTACTCCAATTCTACATTAACAGATTCATCTGGAGATTATGAATTTTTATCTGTTCCAGGTGGAATATATAATATAGCAGTCTCTGCAAATTGTTATGAGCCTCAAACTATAGTAGGTGAGAATATAATTTCAGATAGAACTATTGACTTTAACTTAGATTCAGTAGACTGCTCAACAAATAACTTGCCAGCAATTGCAACATGCACAAATGGTCCAGATGGAAATCCATATACCTATGATACTGCACCAGCATTTGTAAGTACTTGCGATACTCTAACTGGAACATGCTCAACAGGAACTTATTCATACACACATACATGCGATGTAGCGCAATGCGGAGCTGAATGTGATTCAAATGATGACTGTGCAAGTGGAGAAGTCTGCAATGCAGGATGTACATGTGAACCAGAAGTATGTCTTGATGACGATAATGATGGAGTATGTAATGCAGATGATAAATGTCCTGCAACAGTAGCTTGGTATGCAACACAAGGACTAAGGCCAAATCATTATGATAACTCAAATATGGATTTAGCAACAACTTATGGATGCAGCTGCGAACAGATACTATATTGTAAACCAGGAGCAAACAATGGAGAACAAAAATGGGGATGCACAGAAGGAACAATGAATGTGTGGACTAACCAGATAGGATGGGCTCCAGACTGCCAAGTTAATGGTATAGTTGCAACAGAAGGAGAAGCAAAATCAATTTTAGAAGACACTGATAATGCAGGAATGATTGACCCATTGGATGGTGATAATGACAACGATGGAATACCTGATGGTGAAGATTCAGAAGATGATTCAACACCAAGTGAACCTGGACAACAAGGAACTGGAAAACCAGACTGGTGGTGCGATAAGCATCCAACTAAGTGTTAAATAAACTTTTTTTATTTTTTTTCTCTTTCTTTTTAATAACTAAGAAATAATCAAGCAGCTTGTCTTAGTTCCTTTCTTTCTTTTACAAATGCTTCTGTGCTTTTTAATGTTCTGTTAACTAATTCTACATCAGCTTCAATTGGATATTCTTTTAGAATTCTTTTAACTGCACCTAATTCTCCTATTTCCATGTAACAGTGAGCATCACTTGATATAACAATCCTTGGAACATATTTATTTATTGCATCTATCATTTCTCTGTGTTTTTTTGGATCATTTTTTCTTTTATTAGCATATATTGAATTGTTTAATTCAATAGCAACTCCTTTTTCTTTGCATGCTTCAACTATTGCATCCATATTAATAGGAAATTTTGCTAATGGTGGATGTGTGATTACATCTATTGAATTTTGTGCTATTGCTCTGTGCAATAATGCTGTGTAATAAGTTTCTGATTCTCCTGTTGGCAATAATAAAGTTCTATCTTCAGGAGAAAGGTATTGGAATTTTGGATTATTATCTCTTGTTGCATGAATGCCTAATAGGATAATATCTAATTGTTTTTCATATTTTTCTTGAACATCTGTTGTTCCATCTATTCTTAGATTAGCTTCAATTCCTCTAAAAACCCTAACTCCTTCCATTTTTGCAGGAGTTCTTTCATATTCTAAGAAAGTTGAAGGAGTAGCCATTCCTCCTAAATCTAATCCATGATCAGTTACTGCAATTGATGACATTCTTTTTCTTTTTGCCTGTTGATACAAAACAAAGTAATCATGCTGGCCGCATCTGCTTCTAAAGCTGTGTACATGCAAATCATTCTTTATTTTATCTGGTAGTTTTAGCATTTTGTCTATTAATTAATAGGAGTTATTTATAAAACTGAGGTTATAATTGTATATATAATTAAGGAAGGCGAATTGTGTTAAACTCTATAGTATATCTATTATCTCTGTTATGGTCAGAATATAGATGGATACATCCTTCGCTTGGAACTTCAAATGGCCCGTCTTTTGCAAAACAGGAATTAAATAATCTTTTTGAAAAATAACTGCTGCTTATTACTGCAACTTCTTTTCCTTTAGCTGATTCGTATGCAGCAATTACAAGCTTTTCTTTAGTATATCTAGGTTTTTTTGGTTTATTTTTAGGAGTAAGTCTTGAGTCTTTTTTTACTTCTTCTGCTCTTGCCAACACAGCTTCAAGCAAAGAATCATCAAACTCTATTATTCTATCCGCCAGTGCACTATATAAATTAAATATCTGATTAGCATATATTGATAAAATCTTCAATGCTTCTTCTTCTACTTCAAAATCTTCATTATTATATTCTGATTTTCTTCTTTTGCTTTTTCTACCTTTTCTTCTTTCAGTAACTCTAATTCTTTTGCGAGATTTTTTTCTACTTTTCTTGGATTTTATATTTCTTTGATGATAAGCAACTTGGCCATTTAATATATCTGAATAATCTTTAAATTCATCAACAACTTCTTGGATAGTCCAAATGTTTTCATTGGTATGGATAAGATTTGTTACTTCACTTGTATATCTAATTTTTCTTTGGAGATCATCAGTATCTATTGCAAGCTCTTCATGACAATCATATATCTGTTGGGCAATATTATCACTAAAGTCGCGGATAGCAGAATCAACTAAGACAATATCATAATCTCTAGCTATTTTGTCTAGGCTTAATCTATCTTCATCTTGTACCATAAATAGGAATATATTAGAGGTATTTTAAAAAATTTCCATATTTTTAGGTCAGAAAAGGTAAAGATTTAAATATCTTCAATTTTAGGTTATTTCTATGGCAAAGAAATTTTACATAACAACTGCTATAGCATATCCTAGTTCACGGCCACATTGTGGCCATGCATTGGAAATCATCCAGGCAGATGCAGCTGCAAGATTTAACAAGCTGCTTGGCAAAGATGTTGTCTTTCAGACAGGAACAGATGAGCATGGAATCAAGAACTGGCAGACAGCGCAAAAACAAAAAAAGGATATAATGGATTTTCTAAATCATAATGTCTCTATCTTTCAAAAGCTATACAAATCACTGAATATCTCTTATGATAGGTTTATAAGAACAACAGATGAAAAGACGCATTATCCAGGCGCAGTAAAACTTTGGAAGGAATTAGTCAAATCAGGAGATATCTATAAGAAAAAATACAAAGGACTGTACTGCACAGGCTGCGAATCATTCAAGACTGAAAGAGATTTAGTTGATGGAAAATGCACTAATCATCCTACAAGAGATATTGAAAAAGTAGAAGAAGAAAACTATTTTTTTAAATTATCAAAATATAAGGATAAGGTTGCAGAACTGATTGAAAAAGATGAATACAAAATCATCCCTCATGTAAGAAAAAATGAGATTCTTGAATTCTTGAAAAATGCAAAAGATATCTCTTTTTCAAGGCCAAAAACTTCTCTGCCTTGGGGGATTCCTGTTCCAGGAGACGAAACCCATGTAATGTATGTCTGGTGTGATGCACTTTCTAATTATATAACAGGAGCAGGATATGGAAGAGATGAAAAACTGTTCAATCAGGAATGGCCTGCAGATGTCCATATTATTGGAAAAGACATTTTAAGGTTTCATGCAGCCTTTTGGCCTGCAATGCTGATTTCAGCAAAGGTTCCTTTGCCAAAAGAACTTTTTGTCCATGGTTTTATTCTACTAAAAGGAGCAAAGATGAGCAAATCCGGAGGAACTGTTGTAGATCCTTTTGATCAAATCAAGAAGTATGGTGTCAGCCAGTTTAGATTTTATATATTAGGAGCAATGCCGATTGATGGTGATGGAGATTATTCAGAAGAGATTATTAAAAAGAGAATTAATACAGAATTAGTTGGAAATTTTTCAAATTTATGTTATAGGGTTTTGTCTTTTACAGAAAAAAATTATAATTCTGAAATCAAGGCAATAGATGGAGCAGATGTTATAAAACAAATAGAAGATAAATTTGATGAGATCAGAAAAGCTTATGAAGAATATGATTTCAAAAAAGCAGTTGATTTGATAATATCTGTCTCAGCATTAGGAAATAAATATTTCCAGGAAAAAGAACCTTGGAAAAATCCAGCTGAATCGCAGGATGTTTTAGGAACATGCGTCAATATTGTAAAGAATTTATCTGTTTTAATAAGGCCGATAATGCCGGAGCTGGCAAAAAAACTTCAAAAACAGCTGAATCTCAAAGATTTAACCTGGAATGATTTGAATTTTGACTTAAAAAACCATAAAATAGGAAAACCAGAAATTTTGGTTAATAAAATTAAATAAATTCTTATTTTATTCATAAATTTTAGTAACATTTATATATAGGAAGCAATGTTATTCCTTATTGAGGGGTATTAAGTATGCTTAAAAAAAAGGGACAGATTACAATATTTATAATTGGAGGGATTATACTTCTATTACTTGTTGCATTATTTCTTTATGTCAGAAGTTTTAGAGTAGAAAAAGTGCCGGCTGCACCAACAGTGGAAGAAGTGCCAACTCAATTGGATCCTGTAAGAACTTATATGCAGGATTGTTTAAGAGAAACAACTGTCAATGGCTTTAATCTTTTAGGAGCAAGAGCTGGTTATGTAAATCCAGAGGAATATGGAATTACATCAAATCCAAATGATCCTACTAGTTCAAATGCTGTTTCTTTTTTTCCAGATGATCCTAATTCACCTCCTGTTGCTTACTGGCAGTATTTTAAAAGCAGGAACACATGCCTTGAAAATTGTGCATGCGGAAGCAAACAGCCTCCATTATGCAAGCCTGACAGAAAAGACTGCTTTTCCAGAGGAGAAAATTCTATAGAAGCACAGCTTGAAAATTATATAGCAGATAATATTGGATTTTGTATTAAGAATTTTGCAGATTTAGCTGAGCAGGGCTTTCAAATTGAGGAAACTGGAGAGATAGAGCCAGAAGTAACAATAACAAAATCAGCTGTTAGAGTCTATCTAAGATATCCTTTGCAGACAGAAAAAGAAGATACAAAAGAAACAATTCCTGATTTTTATACAGAGCTTCAGTTTAATTTTATGAAGATTTATGAATTTGCCTCTCAGATAGCAAAAGCTAAACAGCTTTATCATTTCTTTGAAAGATGGACGATGACTATTATTGAAGGAGTAGGAGGTTTAAATTCAGCAATCCCAAAAACTTATTCTGTTGATTTTAGTCCAGGAACAACAGAGAGGTGGAGTAAATCTAAGATTAAAGAGCAGATTACAAATAATATCCTCCCAGGATATACTTCTGTTCTTAGAGTCTATAATACCCAGAATTTTAGACCGATGACATTTCAAAACGAAATTGCAACAGGAATATACAGATACAGAGACCTTCCGATTGGAAGCACGCAGGATTTTAGTTTTTCTGATTTAAAGGTAAATTTCCATTATTTTCCTCACTGGCCTATTTATTTTGAGATGGATGGAAGAGGAGTAGAAGGAGATCTTATCACAGCAGAGCAAGGGAGCGCATTTGAAACATTCTTTTCATGGCTTGGCTTAAAAAGATACCAGTATTATTATGATATCTCTTATCCAGTTATTGTTGAAATAACAGATAATACACAGAAAGCAAAAAATATTTTCGGCCCAAACGGATATAAATTTCAGTTTGCCTTAGAGGCAAATATAAGAGATAATGAAGAATTGAACTGTTCAGGCCCTGGCCTTGTTTTGACTACTAAACCATTATCTTCAAACCTATGCAAACAGATCCATTTCAAAAGCGGAGACACTATAATTGAAACCCGCGACGATCAAGGCAATCCAGTGCCTGATGTTTATATAATATATCAATGCGGAAAACAAACAGGATGCAGCATAGGTTATACAGAGATTGAGACAAACAGTTCTTCTCCTTATTTTGGCAGAGCAATTTTATCTACAAAATTGCCCTATCCTTGTGTAGGAGGATATTTAACAGCAAAAAAACATCATTATTTTATGGACCCTCTGCAGTATAATACAGCTCCTGTAAGAAATGACAGCATTGTGCTTGAACTAATGAAAGTAAGAACAGTAAATGCAGCTGTAGCTAAACTAAGAGTAATAAAATCAATGGATGACTGGCAGGCAGCTCCTGGATTTAGTAATTTACTTCCAAATGAACAGGCAGTGATCACATTAGAAAGAATAAGACCAAATTTTGCTGCTGAAGATTTTACAAAAGTTGTTTCTGTTGAAGGAAACACACCTTCAAGAGTTGACTTAATACCAGGAGACTATAAAATCAGCGGATTATTAGTATATAATTTGCCTGCTTTAAATAGAAATGAGATTGTATTTAAAGATGAATATGAATGTGCAGGCCTGGAGATGGGAGATATATGCCTTGGAGATACAGTAACCCTTCATATAGACCCATTTAATGATTCTTTTATGGAAGGAGGGATTGAACTTGAAAATATTAATATTCCTGCTTCTTATTTAGATAATTATGATACTCTTTATTTTAAGGTTGTTTCAATTCCAGACAGCAGCAGTTTTAACTTATTGTCATTCAGCGATATAGAACTGATGGGCCAGTACAGCACTTGGTCTGGTAGTCTTGCATCTGAATTACAGCCAGATCCAACTGTATTTACTTTTGATTATGCTGCAACAGGAGGAGAAAACCCAATGTGGGAATTAACAGAATGAAATTGAAAAAAATATCAGCAATATTTGTGATGGTTTTGATACTCTGCATACCTGTCTCTTTTGCAGTAAATGTAAGCATAACAAGCAGCGCAGGCGATGATGATGGTATTGAAGGATTATTTGACGGCTATTCAGATCAATGGAACATTGAAGTAAGAGCAGAGCTTGGCGGCACTGAAGTCAGACCGGAATATGTAACAGCCCAGTTTGCCAGAAGCACGCTCCCATTTGACCAGTGCACTGAAATAGCAAGTCCTTTTTATTCATGCAGCCTGATATTTCCTAAAGATCCAGCATCTTTTCCAGAGAATGAATTAGTTCTTCCAATTATCTTGAAACATCCAGTTACAGGAGCAATAGCAGAAGCAGTTCCTCCAGCCAGAATTGGTATAGACGCACATCCGCCTATAGTAACAATCCACAGCGTATCGCAGCAAGGTTATGATACTGTTATGGATCTAGAGATTAGAGACGGCGGCAGCAGAGTATGTTCTGTTGATTTAATTGAGTTCTATGACGGAAATTTTAGAGTGCTGCAGCATAATGTAGATGTAACAGACTGCAGTTCATGGCGCAATCAAACATTTATAATTCCTCTTACAGATATAGGAACAACCTTAAAATCAATAAGAGTAGTTGCTCATGATTTGGTCGGTCATTCAGGAGATGATATCAGTGATACATTTACTCTTGATCATACGTCTCCTGTAATTGATGCAGACAGTTTTAGATTTACTGCACTAGGTCAAGACCAATATGCACCAACCACCCCAATACAGACATCAATAGCAATAGATGTAACAGAAGAGCAGACAACACCAGGCATTGCAGAGCCATTGATTGTTACAGCAGATTTTTCATCATTAGGGCTTTCATCAGCAGAAATCGCCAGTTGTGTTCTAGCTGATTCTATCACAGGAAAATATACATGCACATGGAGCCAAAAAACAATTACAATACCCTCAAGCTTTACAGTGACTATAACAGCAGAAGATAATGGTGGAATGGATTTTACTAAAGTTATATCAAAAGGTTTTACAGTTGACAGCACAGCACCAGATGCAGTTTATTTAGGAGGAAATGAAAGTGCATATGTTGTTACAGGCAAGCCAAATACTTTAAGAGCAACATTTAGAGAAGCACAAAGCGGAGTTACTGCAGAAAATGTCTTTTTAGATATCAGGGGAATAAATCCTAGCGGCTCATTTAATTTAGAAGCAAGTGAATGTGTTCAAGAAGGAGAATTCTGGCATTGTTTTTGGTATAATGTAATAGCAACACAAGCAGGGACAATAACTCTTGTCCAGGTAAAAGATAATGCAAATAATTATGCTATTAATCTGCCTAGCGCTTCATTGAGCGTTGATACAGACTCTCCTGTTATAGAAAGCATTGAAATTCTTTCATTAAGCGATGTCGGGCGTGTTCCTTATCACCAAGAAGGAGATTATCTAGAAATAACAGCTGTTGTCAATGATATCAGCGGAATTAAAGCAGCAGCTGATTTCAGGCATGTTATCTCAAATATCGGCAAAGTAGAAGCTGACTGCCAGGAAACATCTGATGAACAATGGACTTGTGTATGGTCTGGCATAGGTCCCTTGATATCAGTAGCTTCAAGGCAGAGAAGAAATATAGATTTTATATTTACTGATTTAGTTGGGAATTCTGTATCAGAAACAGAACCTATTGATATAATTGATATAGGTCTTCCAGAAACAGAACCAGACTATTGGTCAAGCGAAGCCAGCCCGTCACTGCCAAATATAGACAGGCGGCTAGTGTCTAGAATATTTCCTTATGTATTTGCTCCAGTACATTTAAATCCAGTAGTTTCAGGTTCAGATCCTTCAAATAAATGGCCTTTACTGGTTACTGATATTCAATGCCCGTCTGATTTTGTAACAACAGCTGAAATATTTAATTATAACAATCCTTTGCCTTCAATAGGATCTACATTTCCTTATTCATTCTATGCAAAATTAAATCTTGCACAAGCAGCTCCTGAATCTGATGAATTAATTATTCCTTGTACATTTAAGGTAATGTCTTATATCTATGGAAGAGCTTTGCCAAATCCAGAAATAGAAAATGTAAATGTCACTGTAAATTATTATCAAAATCCATTAGGAGAGGTTGGAGATGAAGTCCAAGGAGAGATAGATGAAATTAAAGACAGCTGGCTTGTAGAGGCAGAATGGCTTGATATTGTTGAAGATATCTTGATATTTTCAGAAGCAATCTGCAAAGCGATGAAGATATTGAATGATATAAATACAGTGTGGACAGCAGGTGTAGATGTTATTAATAACTGTTGCTATACTGTCTATGCTTCAGCTGCTTGCTGTCCGTTAAAAGCTAGCCAAGGAGCAGCAACCTCAGCTTCAAAAAATGCTTTAGATAGTGTATATAAAGGTGCAGGCGGAAAAGGAATGAATAAATTTTGCAGAGTAATAAACTGCCAGCTATGGAATATAAAAGATGGAGATGCAGCTAAAAGCGCTTGGGACAGCTGGGTTGACTGGGCAGCAGAAACATCTGGCAGCAACAGAGGGTATTTTGGAAATGTCAAGCCAGAAGACAGCCTTATATTATCAATCGTATTCCTTTGCCTAAAAGGAGTTATTTATAATCTGCAGAAAGCAAGGCAGATTGACTGCAGATATGCTTATTGCTTGGAACAGACTTCTTCAGGAGTTCCAGTAAGCTTGTGTGTTCAGCAAAGAGCATTTGCATTATGCAAGTATGTCTTTAACCAGATATTTAATTTAATACCTTTTGCAGCTGTTATTTCAGATATAGCAGAAGCAATTGGAAGGGCACTGGCAAATCCATGGGTAATGGGAGAGATAGCATTGAAAGCAACATGCAGATATGCTATCTGTGATATTCCAGGAGTTGCAGGATGCAAATTTTGTTCAGTAGTTGAATATGCCAGCTGGCTTTTAGAAACACTATGTGATTTAGGAATAAGTCTTGGAGAAGGCGAGTGCAAGCCATTCTGGGAGACAGTTGATCCAATTCCTGAAAATTATTGCCATAAGATAGGAATAGACCCTTATGATGATGAATAATAAAATGAAACACATAAAAATATTTGCAATAACATTTGTAATGATTTTATTAGTCTTAAATATCTCTTTTGGTAAAGATACTACATCAAGCACATTTGATACTAGAAATCCTCAAAATACTAGATACTATTATGATGATGAGTTTCATAGTGAAAAACCATCAAGAGGAGGATATTATGAAATAACTAGAGATAATGACAACAATGAATGGGATGTAGTTCAATACAATACTCAAGGACAAGCGACTAATTCATACAGCTCTACTCAAGATTCACCACCCTCTCCAACAAAACCTGGGGAATGGACTCAGACAGGCAGATATTTTGATGCTAGAGATCTAAATGGTGACAAAGATACAACTGATCCTGGAGAAGCAGCTGGCTTGTATTCTTTTGTAGATCCTGTTAGGGGTTCTGCTGGTGGTTATTTTGACAGGCAGAATAATTATTATGATAGTGGGAGAAATCTTCAAGGACGAAGCTATGATCCAAAAACAGGCACTTATATTCCAAAAAATAATGATGATATAAGAGTAGATCCTGATGGAAATGTCTTTGTAGATATGAATGGAGACGGCCAGGTTAATATCAATGATATTGATACAAATAGAGATGGAAAAGTAGACAGCGATGAAAGAGCCCGTGCAACTATTTCATCAAATTATAATCCAGATACAGGAACATTTACCCATGATAATGATCCTAATATAATTTTTAGTGATGATGGAGAAATAAATGTTTATGGAGAAGAATTTGAAGATACTGTTCTTTATCAAGGTGGTTCTTTTAGTTTTGAAGATGTAGATGGAATTGATAGGCATATGGTTCTTGCAGATGGTACAGTTGTTACAGATCCTGCAACAGGTCTGATGGCTGATGTATCACCAGATACTTTTGGAGGTTATTATATAGATACTACTCATTTTGGAGGCTACGATTTAGGCGGAACCTTGCCTAGAGATGACACAACAACTATCCATTATGTAGCTCAGTCAGATGATAATAATGATGGATATCCTGACAGTTATTTAGGAGTTGTAGACAGAGCTGGCTCTGATATTGTTTTTAATCCAGATAATCCTTCACAGACCTTTACAATAGAATCAGATGTTGTTGTAGTTGATCCTGATGACCCAACTAATCCTCATATTGTTGTTCAAGGTACAGACGGCACATTATATGTGATAGATGGTAATGATGATCTTAATGATCTTTTAGAAGGAAGAGGACGCGTACTTGATCCAGAATCAGATGAATATGAAGAATATTTTGGTGGAGGCCCGATGGGAACATTTCAAGTTTACAGATTTGGAACACAGTTAGATGATTTAGCAGAAGTTGCAGAAGGTTATCCAGGATTTAGCATGTTTTATGATGAAGATGAATATAATGACTGGACAGGTCTTTTGGATGATGAATTTGTAAGAACTCTTTTTGGAGGGATGGATTCATGGGCAGATGCTTTCTGCGAAGAGCGAACATCAGATGTAGGAGGATCAAATGTAGCTACAGGAGCTGAGCCAGGCAGTGCAGCAGCATATGTGTCTGCAGAAGAATATCAGATACCTGATCCAACTGATCCAAGCAATACTCAATATCTATATATGATAGAATTTTATGTTTATGCAGGAGAATCACCAGCAGGCTATCCAAATGTTGGATGCACTGATCTTCATTTTCAGATTCTAAGACAAGGAGTATCACTTTTTGACAACAATGTGACAGGAGCTGCTTATACATGGGAATTAGAAGAAGGAGATGCAATAACCTATACTGCAGATGCTATGTGGTTTGGTACAGGCACTGCAACTCATGTAGGTGAAAATATCTGCATTAAATTTACAACAATGGTTCCAAATGGCTGTATCCCTGGACTTAGCGAAGGAGATGATCTTTGTGATGCTATTACAATAGCAGCAGAAGAAACATATGATTTTGATTGCGAAGGCTGGTATTGCAGTGAATTTATAGGATTTTTAACAGGAGTTCCTGGAAGAGATGGATGGTCTTTTGAACTAGATGATGAAGACACAGACGATGCAGAAGCAGGCTCACCAACTCCTTCAGGTGATACAACAGATCCAGATTCAGGACAGCCAGTACTTAATCTTGGCTAAAAAATGAGTAAAAAATCTATTATCAAAGAAAAATGGAAATTATTTATCAATTCATTTAAACTTAAGTCTAATTTTATCTATATTGCTTTGTATGATCTATTATTTTATTCAGTAATGATCTTATTCATCTTGTTTTCTAATATACTAGAAAAAAAATCAGCAGCAATTGACCCGGATATTTTATCAAAGCTTACTTCAGCAGTAAATGTTACAGCTGCTCAGACTCAGGAGCTGCAGCAGATGGCTCAATCAATGCAAAGCTTTATTTATTTTTTAATATTTGGGATTATTTTTTTAACTATAGCAGCCTTATTAATATATACTTTAAGCAGAACATTGATATGGAATAATCTGCTGGAAAAGAAATTTGATCTTAAAAAATATCTTAAATTTAATGTTTTAAATATTGTTTTTGCAGTAATTCTTGGTATAATATTATATATAATCTTAAGGTTAAGAATGTCAGTTATGTTATTTCTTGTAGATATATCAATTGATTTTGCCTTGATAGTTTCATCAATATTATTCCTGATAATATTTACAGCAATATCTTATTTTTCATCATTATTATATATCAATTACACGCTTAAACCTGAAATTTTTAATTCTTTCAGCAGGACCTTTAAATTAATCAAAAATAAATTTCAAAATATTTCTTATTCATATTTGTTTATCTTTATCACTGCAATTCTAGCATCACTAATAGCTAGAATATTCTGGCTGGTGCCTTTTCAGATTCAGCAATATTCTAATATAGTTATTGTAATATTATTTGCAGCGTGGATGAGGATATATATACTTAATGTAATCAAAAAATGAAAAAAAAATCTCAGGTAACAATATTCATAATAATTTGAATAATATTGCTTCTTTCAGTAGCTTTGTTTCTCTATTTAAGGCAGGAAATAACAATCTTCAGGCCAAGAGAGGTTTATCCTCCAGAAGTCATGCCAATTGTAGATTTTATGGATACTTGTTTAAATGATCTGGGAACACAAGCAGCAAATATTGTAGGATCAACAGGAGGCTATATTGAAATTCCTCCAGAGATAGCAAATGACCCTTCTGCCCATATCTCATTGGCTCCTCCTGGAATACCAACAGCAAAGGTCCCGTTATGGTATTACCAGGGCCAAAACAGGATTCCAACTTTAGAATTTATAAAAGATCAGATGGAGGGTTATATTGAAGAAAGATATAGGGAATGTCTTAATAACTTGACTGAATTCAGGCAAAGATTCAACATAACAGAATTAGGGCAGATTATGATCACAGTAAATCTGGAAGAAGAAAACACTCCAATAGAGCTTAGTTTTCCTTTAGAAATCAGCGATGTTTTAGGAAAAAGACTGGCTAAGATAGAGACAAGAACAGTCACTCTTCCATTTAGGATCAAAAAAGCGTATACATTAGCAGCTGCTATCATGGAAGCAGAGCAGAGAGACATGAAACTAGAAGATATAACAATGGATTTAATAGCCTTAGATCCTGATATACCTTATGCAGATATGGAATTTACTTGTTCAAAAAAAAGATGGTCAATTAATGATATAATCAATAAACTAAGAGTGATGTTAAGGACAAACCTGGATGAATTAAGAATTGGTAATACAGATTTTGTAGAGGTCCCTAAAAGCAAGCCGTATATTTTTCATCATTATATCTGGCTTGTAACAGATGTAACTTATCCTGATATGACAGCAAGCTTTACTTATGATGAAAAATGGCCTTTATATCTTTATGCAAGGCCAAACAAAGGATCTTATTTAGAAAGCGGCATGCAGCAGGGGCTTGACGTAATGTCATGGCTTTGCATCCAGAACTGGAAATTCACATATGATATAAGATATCCTGTTTTGACAACAGTTAAAGACAAAAAGTCAGATTATAGTTTTAATTTTGCATTTAGAGTATTGATAGACCATAACCAGCCTACAAGACACACATTCCCGGTATCAGTATTTGAATTTGAAACAAACCCAACAATATCAGAATACTGTGATAGCAGAGTGCATGATATCACTGTTTTGACTTATGATAATGTAAGTGTTAATGGAGTTGAAGATTATATTGAAATAGATGGTGTTGATGTTAGTTTCACATGCTTGAAATATAGGTGTGAATTAGGAAAAACAGAATGGAGTGAAAGCGGAGCAGTTGCTGAATTAACAGCAGCATTCCCTTATTGTGTCTTGGGAATTTTAAGAGGAAAAAAAGAAGGATATAAAGACGCGCATGTCTTTATGTCCAGCGAAAGGCCAAAAACAGTAGAGCTTTATCTTACTCCTATAAAAGAAGTCGAAACTTATACAGTTGTAAAACACCCTGATTTAAACACCCTTGCCGAACAGCCTATAGATGAAGATGAGATTGTTTCAATCTCAATAGAAAGGCCAGGCCACTCAACCTTCGGCTTATATCCAAGACAAACAGATATTCCTCTGACATTTCTAGCAGAAGCTGATTTTAATTATACAGTGCAGATGTACCTAACAGATTTAGATGGAGATTTTAAAGGAGGTTATAAAAGCGTTTGGACTCCTGACTGGTCAGAGCTTAGGGACGCAAAGCAGATTAAATTCCATGTATATTATTCAATGGATGCAGAGGGAGATAAAGTGCTTGACTCTTTAGTTAGCTTAGAAAATCTTTCAGTAGAAATTCCAGAGCCAGAAATAATAACAACAGAATAACATGCTATATAAAAAATTAAATAAAATAATTGCATTGATTTTAATAGAATTAATCTTAATCCTGCCTGTTTATACAGCAGCGCTTACTATATCTAATATACAGGTAGATGCATCTGATAAGTCTGCATTTGTGACATGGCAGACAGATGAAGAAAGCGCTACAGAAATTAGTTACGGCAAAGACACAGCCAATTTGAATAACACTATATCTGATGTAAATCTTGTTAAAGATCATTCTGTTCTGCTGAGGAATCTGGAAAAATCAACTGCATATTTTTTTGAATTGACTGCGCAGACACCTACAGAGACATTAGTTGATGACAAATCAGGAGAATACTACAAGTTTTTGACGCTTGCAGAAGATACAGTAGAGCCCTTTATAGATGTAGAACTTCCAGAAGCAGTTGACAGCAATGAATTAGATATAGTCGGAAAAACAGAGATTGAGTCAAAGATAGAGCTTTTTGTAAACGGCCAGGCAAGAAGAGTGGTTGATTTTTCAAAAAATACTCTTGGAGAATTGAAATTTTATGGGGTTGACTTGCTGCCGAATGAGCAGAATATTATATTCTTAAAAGTAACAGACCTTGCAGGAAATACAGCTCAAAAGCAGTTTACTGTTTATTCAGATTTGGTCGCTCCAGTAATAACCTTTACACCTGAACTGCCTGATGTGATTGATGCAAGTTCAATTAATATCATCGGAACATTGTCAGAAATATCTTTATTTAACGTGACATTAAATGATGCGTCTATATATTCTGCTGAAACAGCTTCTTTTTCTTTTAATACCCAACTAACAGAAGGAGAAAATAGATTTGTTATAAAAGCAAAAGATAAATCAGGCCGTGAAACAATTATAGAAAAAACAGTTATTTCAGATACACTGCCTCCAACACTGATAAATGTGACGCCTGTTTCAGGGAGCTTTTATTATGAAGGAAGAGGGATAATAGATCTTCAATTTGCAACAGAGCCAAATGCAGAAGTAAGGGTTTACAGGGACGGCAGAGGCATTTTGGCAAAATATGATGAAACAAGAACAGCAGATGCAAATGGCAATGTAAGATTTAATGATGTTGAGTTAGAAGGAGTTCATTTCGGGCCTTTTTCAGTATCAGCAGAATGGCCTCCTATGAGAGAGGTGCAGGCAACAACTCAAAGAGTAGTTACATCTCAAACAACACAGCAGGGCACAGAAGCTCAGCAAAGAACAGTCAAATTAATTATTGCTGTAAGAGATATAGCAGATCATGTAACCATACATACAATGAGCTATACAATTGGAACATGCTGGAGCGGAGAACTAGATTTTCATATTTCTAACATGATAGAATATAATACACCTACATTATTAAGCCCAGAAAGATTAGAAGAAGGCTCTGAATTGATATCATTTGTATTAAATGTCAGTTATGAAGGAGGAGCTAAAGATCCATCAGACTGGCAAATAACTGATGTAAGGTTTGACAAAGCATGCAGAGGAGGAAGATTAGGCGAGCCAGAATTCTTTTTAGAAGAAGACATAAGATATGACGTGTCTTGTTCAATACTGCCAAGTTCTCCAACAACTAAAGACAGAAATACTGCAGGAACATTATGGTATGTCAGATATGATCTAGGCAGTACAGCTGAATTTACTAATTTTACAGAGGTTGATTGGGAAGAAATCGGAAGGCGCGAGTTAATATTTCCTTTAAAACTTACAGTAAGGTATAAAGAAAGAGAAGTTAATCCCACAACAGGCAGGAAAGAATGGAGCGGAACAAAGACCCAGACAAAATGCATGCAGGTTGCTTATTTTGTTGATATTCCAATAGACCCAAGAGATGTTCTTCCTGATGCAATATTAGAGGATCTTCCAGATGCTATGAATAATACAATCAATTCAATAAATGATATACTCAATACAACAGAAGAAATCACAGAATATATTGCAATAGGCTGCTTAAGTAGTCTTTTAATAAAGTTTGTAACACAGATTATAAGAAAAATAACATGCAGATTAAACACAAGATCAGCAAAGATTGCTAAATCTGTTGGAAAAGAAGCAACATGCCCTACAACAGATGATGGAAGGATGTCTTTGCCTTTAAATAATGCTTCTAGAAAAGGTGTTACAGTCCCTACTAAATTATACAGGCCTTCTGGAAAAGCAGAAAACCCCGAATATCCTTATCTTGAGACAGCCTGTTCAGGATGCGCAAATGCATGGAAAGCAGAAGCAGGTCTTTATCAGCTTGAGAGATGGCTGTGTGACAGGATTTTATGCCATAAAGCTCCTGCAAAATGGACAGCTTTTGAAAAAGGAGTAAAAGATGAGCAGATTAAATTAGCTGAAAAAAAATCAAGAACATGCGGCGATGAAGACAAAGCAGGCGTTCTATCTCTTTCAAAAATTGAAAATTGCGCAAGGACATACGGCCCGTCAGGCAGAAACGTGCTGTCAATTGGATTTGAAACTAGAAATCTGTGTTATTTATATGAAAATACCTTATATGTAGAAGCTACAACACCACTTGCAGCAGATGCAGACGGTTTTTATACATTGACTAAAGCCAGTAAAGGAGGAGAAGGGCCTGGGGAGCTTAAAGTAATAAAAGAAGGATCTAATTATGCGACAGCAAGAAACAAGAACTGTGATGACATCTGCAAAGAGGTTAATAGAAAAGCTGTAGGAAGCTGTGAAGCAAAAAAAACCTGCGTTGAAGTGAAAGGAAAACTAGATGCAGGAACTTTGATGGGCTACAGCAATGACTGCTGGTACAGGCAGGATGCAATAAAAGACAAAGAACAATGCTGCTGCAGAACAGAAAAAGGAGTTGTACCAGAGCCTCCTGTTACAACAGTCAACTGCAAAGTAGGCCAAACTCCAGGAAAAGACTGCCAGGATTGGGAATACAGAGAGCAGGAATTGAATAGAAAAGACAAGAAAAAATATGGAACTTATTATCCTGAAAACAGATATTTTGAAGGCCGTGACTTGCCAGCTTGTTTTGGACAGAATTATTTCTTTGAAACTCCTGCAAAAGGCAAGCCAGGAAAAGTTCCGACACTCGATCCATTCAGGCAGCACTTAAGCACATTTCAGTGCCTTTGCTTGACAGGAATAAGGCAGAGGCTGATCATGTTAAAGAATATTTTAACAGGAATGAGGAACTGTTTAATCCAGATAAGAGAAACAGGAGATGCAGATGTAGGTGTCTGCAAAGAAATGTTCACTCAATATGTATGTGATGTTGTTTATCAGGTTTATTTATGGTTTAAAAGAGGATGTATTCCAAACCCATTTGGAGATGATATAACACTTGGAGGAAGATCAACAGGAGTAGGCGGAACAAATGTCAGTGCTCCAAGCGTATTTTCAATAGTTGGAGGAGAGATGTTTGGAACAGTCAGAGATATGGGAAGCAGCATTGGAGCAGAGTATGGAAGCTCGCAATTTTCAAATTACTTAAGCATGGGAGAAAGAGAGCTCTCAAGAAAGATTTGTTTAGCAGCATTTGGATTTGATGTAGGCTGGGATTTTGATACTCTTTTAGACATGACTTATAATACCCAATTTGCATCATCTGTATTAGCCTTAGGATTAAGAAGAGATTTTTTAACTTATAATCCTGACAATGAACTTGCAACCTATGCATACAGGGGCTCGTGGACAATATATCCTGGATGCGAGATTATAAGCTATAAAGTTGATTTAACTTGCGTCAACCAGCAGGAAAAAAGCAAGTATCGAGGGATTGATTGCACTACAGTTGCTGATCCGGAAAACCCAACAGGATGCGACTGCCTAATGCAGTCATCGCCGTATGCAGCCAGGTCAAAATTATTCTATACAGGAGGCCCATTATCAGCTACTGCAATGGAAGATAAAGATCATCATACTAATGTTGAAAGCCAATTTAGATATGATCATCTAAGGATACAGCTTTTCCTGCATCCAGAAGCTGATAAGAGTAAATGCCTGCCAACAGGTTATGATGAAGGAATATTTTATTTCCCAATAACAGACAGGACAGCAAGAGATCTTCTTGACTGCACCCTTGACCTTGAAAGAGGACAGTTCAGATGCAGCCGCGGCTTGGAATGGGAGCAAAAAGGAGAAGCTCGTTTTGATTATTTCACAAAAGATGAATGCAAGGCCGGCGAATCATGCAATTTATTATGCAATAATCCTTATGAAAGTTCTGCATGGATTGACTGTAAAAATGTAACTTACACAGCAGGCAAGAATATCCAGATAAAACCAAAGATAAGAGGAAAAGGAAGCCAATGCTTGAAAGCAACATTGACAGCAGAAAACGGAGAAAAGGTCTACGATGAAATGCATTCTATTGGCCAAAGCGGGTTTGAGCAGGAATATACAGAATCAAATCCAATATCTCTGACTACTGTAAGGCCGGATCAATTTGCAGGAGGAGGAGTTTCTATAGATTCAACAACAAAAGAAAACTGTACAATAGGAGATATTTCAAATGTATCAAGCAGGATGCCTGGCCAAACATTAAATCTAGAATGGGAAAAAACAGTAGAAGCAGGCATCACTAAGTTTAAGCCCAAAACCATTCCAACTGGCTTGAAGATTTATGACCAGTCTGGAACTGAAGTTGGATTTATAGGCTCTAAAGCAGCAAGTGAAATAGAAAAATTAAGTTTTGGATTTGCAGGATTTAGGTTTAAATTTACTAAGATCGAGCCAGGCAGATGTATAATAAAGACAAAAGCAGGAACAGGCAGTGAAAATCAGATATGGCAGCTTAGTCTTGAATTATATCATCCAGATGCTCAAGGCAGCTGCGCAATGACAGCAGGCAGAGTATTAGACAGGATATTTATTGTAGGACAAGAAACATCTATTGACAGGTCATTGGATGTTAGGAAGAGCTACAGCCCTCCTGCTGCTGGCACAGTTGGAACAGGCAAAGCTGCTGATGTGATAGGACTTAGCGGTTCAGAACTAGAAAACTTTTTGAAGGAAAAATTAGAGAAAAATGAGATGTTATCTTCCTGCAACAATAATAAATTAGATGAAGGAGAGTCATGCGACATTATAGATGGAAGAATAGTGTTAGCAGGAAGTCCAGTCCTTTCTCTTGATGAAGACTTTTTAAAAATAAATAATACAATTCAGATAAGTACAGGATCTTGCTTACATTTAGCAACAGATGATTGTTATGAAAATAATGCTAATTTTGATATTTCTAGTATAAAATGTTTTGGCTGTTATGCCTGGAGCCCTTTGTTAACATGCATAGATGATGATAGTCTTGGAGATGACGGACAATCAAAATGGTATCCTGCCAGATTATATTATAGTTATAGTGAAAAGAAATTTGATAGAATATACTGGTATAAAAAAGAATCATATGTTGGAAGTGATTCAAGTTGCCCAAATGAGTGCATTAATAGAGATGATAATAATCTAAAAGATATAACTAGAAAGCCATTTGCAGCTAATAATAATTTTTGCAGTTAAAATAAATTTATGATAAGATGAAACGAATAATATCCTCTTTGAAGCAATCCTTTAAAATAAAGAATAAAAAACTGTTATTCTTATTGCTTTTTCTGATCCAAATAGGATTTATAGTTTTGATCTCTTATTTATTTGTTCATTATTATACAATTATTATGAACTTATTGAATTCAATCATACAAGGTATTGAGCAGTTAACTCCAGAATCACTTGCTGATATGCAGCAAAGCTTAAGGATGTATGCAAATCTAGAAAAAGTAACTAGCACATTCTCTTTGGCAATATTAGTTATGTATCTTGTTTATGCAGTATTAAACGGGCTTAATTGGGATTTTACAAATATGCTTGTAAATAAAAAATTAAAATTTCCAAAATATGAAGCTCAGTTTGCAGTATTGGCATTTATTTTTCTTCTGCCTGCAATGATTATATTCAGAGCTATTCTTAACTCTTTAATTCAGCTGGATTTCTTATATCCTATGAAAATTATAGCAGGATTGATAATATTAGCAACATGGTATTTTATGATGATTGCATTTGCATTGATTAATAAATACAAATTAAATAAATTAAAGCAGCACCTAAAACAGACATTCATCATAGGCTGTAAAAAAGCAAAAATCCTGATTCCAACATATCTGATAATTATAGTTGTATTATCAGCATTCTTTACCTTGATTTATCTTGTACAGGACATAGAATCTCTTTCTGTCTTGATTTTATCAATAGTCTTGTTCATGCTGTCAATTGTCTGGAGCAGAATTTATTTCCTGACAACGATGAAGAATTTATCTTAAAACAGCTTTCAAAGAAGCAATTGCAATTTCTATCTGCTTGTTTGTAGGCTCTTTTGTGGTTATTCTCTGTATCCATAAGCCAGGTGCATTTAGGATTCTAAATATTAAATTATTTTTGAATCTTGAACTTATTTTCAGGATTTCATAAGAAACAGCTGCAATTACTGGTATCAGGACAATCCTTGCTCCTAATTTTACATACCAATGATCACTTATTACCAAAGAAAAAACCAATATTGAAATAACCAAGACTATAACTAAAAAACTGGTTCCGCATCTTGGGTTGATTGTTGTAAATTTCTTTGCATTCTTAATAGTTAATTCTTCGCCAGCTTCATAGCAGTTTACTGCTTTGTGCTCTGCTCCATGGTATCTGAACAGCTGCTTGACATCCTTCATAAAACTTATTCCAGCAAGATATATCAAAAATATTCCTATCCTTAAAACACCATCAATCAGATTAAACAAGATTCCTTTTGCAACAATCAATCCAGTTAAATAAAAAGGAATTACAATAAAAAACAGTATAACAAATATAAATGATAACACTATTGTAAATATCAATTCTTTCATAGTTAATTTTTCTTTTTTCTCAAGCTGCTGATTAGCGCTCCAGTTCAGAGCCTTGATTCCTAAAATCAACGTATCCCATAATACAAAAAAGCCACGGAAAAGAGGAGCAGCATATATTTTGCTTTTTCTTTTTAATCTTTTTTTCAATGTTTTTATCTTACCTTTTGGCAGTCTTACAGAAATAGCATACTTTGATTTACTTTTCATCATCACTCCTTCTATAACAGCCTGGCCTCCAATGTGTTCCATATTTTTTTTAGAAAAATTAGAGTATATAAAAGTTTTGGAAA
>JAHWIB010000048.1 GCA_019322815.1 Candidatus Woesearchaeota archaeon
ATTAAATAATCTAATTAAAACATCTACAGATTCTTTTGAAAAATATGAATATTCAAGAACAAAAGCTGATACTGAAAAATTCTTCTGGCAGACTGTTTGTGATAATTATCTAGAAATTATAAAAGATAGATTATATAATCCAGATAAAAGAGGAAAAGAGAAAAGATTATCTGCTCAATATGGATTATACAACACAATTTTAGGATGTCTTAAATTAATAGCTCCAATTACTCCTCATTTCACAGAAGAAATTTATCATCTTTATTTTGCAGATAAAGAAAAAGAAAAATCAATTCATATTTCCAAATGGCCAAAATATGATCCTAAACTTAAAGATAATAAATTAGAATTAGCAGGAGATCTGGCAATTAACATAATTACAGCAGTTAGAAAGACAAAAGCTGAAAATAATATATCCTTAGGCCAGGAAATCAAAGAATTGATAATTAAAACAGAAGACCAGAAAACATTAGAGCCATTTTTAGAAGATATAAAAGCAACAACAAAAGCAGTAGAAATAAAATTTGAAGGAAAAGCAGACATAGAGATTAATGAAAATTTAAAAATAGGGATTACAGCTTCTTAATTCTTGGTCCAGCAGAAGAATCTTCAACAACATAGCCTTTTTCTTTAAGTTCATCTCTTATTTTGTCAGCCTTTTCCCAATCTTTTTCTTTTCTTGCCTTTTCTCGTTCTTCAACTAATTTTTTGATCTCATCACTAACCTTAACTTTTTCATGCTGCATAATTCCCAAAACAGAATCAAATTTCATCATCATCTCTTTTATTTTCTTAGCATCATTATGGCTAATATCATTAATAATCTTGTTTATAGAGGTCATAAACTCAAATATAGCAGCCAATGCTCCTGATATATTCAAATCATTATCCATCTCTTTTTCAAAATCTTTTTTTGCTTCTTCAATGAGCTTAGAAACTTTTGGATTATCTTTTCCTTCTTTTATCTCATCTAATTTATCCAAAAAATAATAAAACTTCTGCAGTGTTTCTGGTATTTTCTTTAAATTATCTTCTCTAAAATCTAATTTTTGCCTGTAATGTGTTGATAATAATTCATACCTTATTGCTTTTGGATCATAACCTTTATCAAGCAAGTCTCTTAGAGTATAAAAATTTCCCAAGCTTTTGCTCATCTTCTTTCCATTGACTATCAGATGATCATTATGAAGCCAAAATTTCACAAATTCTTTTTCTTCTGCTGCTTCTGACTGGGCAATTTCATTTGTATGATGTGGAAATATTAGATCAACACCTCCTGTATGAATATCAAAAGGCTGTCCTAGATTTTTAGAGCTCATTACAGAACATTCAATATGCCATCCAGGCCTTCCTTTACCGATTTCTGTATCCCAGAAAATATCTCCATCTTCTTTATCCCAGAATTTCCATAACACAAAATCATGAGCATCTGCTTTATCATATTCATCTGCTTTGACTCTTCCAGAAGCTCCTGCTTTCAATTGTTTTAAATCTAATTTTGCTAATTTTCCATAATTTTTGAACTTGGAAATCTTAAAATAAATTCCGTCCGCTGCCTTATAAGCATAACCTTTATCTAATAATTTTTTAACAAGTTCAATCATTCCTTTTATCTCTTCTGTTGCTTTTGGCATTATTTCTGGTTTTTCTATATTCAATGTTTTAAGATCATCAAGAAATGCTTTTGTATAAAATTGAGTAAATTCCTGCAATGTTTTTCCTTGTTTTTTAGAATCCCTTATTGTCTTGTCATCAACATCAGTTATATTCATAACATGCTTTAATTTAAATCCCTTGTATTTCAAATATCTCCTAAGCAAATCTACAAAAATATAAGCTCTCAAATTACCAATATGAACAAAATTATAAACAGTAGGGCCGCAGCTATACATCCTGACTTCCTTATCATGCAAAGGCTTAAAATTTTCTTTCTTTCTTGTTAATGTGTTGTATAATTTTAATGTCATTTTAAATTTTAAACAAATTCATACTTAAATACCTTTCTCCTCTGTCTGGTAAAACAGTTGCAATTTTCTTATATTTCTTAGATAATCTTAATGCAATAAGCATATTCGCTCCCGCACTAATTCCAACTAATAATCCATAATTTTTAGCAAGTTTTTTTGACATGTCAACAGCTTCCTTGCTTTTAACTGTAACAACTTTATCAACTTTAGTCATATCCATTATTTGAGGTATAAAACCGTCTCCAATTCCCTGAATCTTATGCTCTTTAACTTTCACTTCACTTCCACCAAACATAACAGCAGCTTCTTCTGGTTCAATAGCAATCATTTTTACTTTTGGATTAACCTTTCTCATGACATTTGTAATACCCATTAATGTTCCGCCAGTACCAACCCCAGCTACAACAGCATCAACTGCTCCAATCTCCTTTAAAATTTCTTTGCCGGTCTTTTCCTGCGCTTTAATATTATTAGGATTACTAAACTGCCTTGCCATAAATGATTTTGGTCTTGCAGCAATCTCTTCTGCTTTATCAATAGCTTCCCTTAAACTTCCACTTTTTGAAGTTAAAACTAATTTAGCTCCAAATGCTTTCATCATTTGTTTTCTTTCTTTACTCATATTTTCAGGCATTGTTATAATTACCTTATAACCTTTAACAGCACCAACCATAGATAAAGATATTCCAGTATTTCCACTGCTTGATTCTACTATTGTATAACCTTTTTTTAACTGGCCTGCTCTTTCCGCAGCTTCAATTATCTCCAAAGCAACCCTATCTTTTATGCTTCCGCTGGGATTAACACTTTCTAATTTGGCATAAATATTCTTTATTTTAATTAAAGGAGTGTTTCCAATAGCATTTAATACATTAAATTTATTATTCATTTGTTTGATATTTTTGTTTTTGGATAATTGTGTTTTTAAATTTTGCCTTTTATTTTTCATTTTGATTCACCTTATTTAGTATTAACCATCAACAAGCAAATGGCTGAGAAAAAAAGAGTTAAAATTAAGTAAATGAGAAATTCAACAGCAGCAACAATCAATTTGTTTCATAAATAAAACAAAAGATAAGTTATATTTAAATTTTTTCAATTAAAACCAAAACATTTATAAATAACATATGAATTAAAATTCATATGAAATGTCCATCATACAACTTATTCTTTGAGACAATCAGCCCAAGAATAAGGGTAAGGATCTTAGAATTATTAAGAAAAAAGCCGATGTCTGTATCTGAAATAGTCAAAGCGCTTAATGAAGAGCAAAGCAAAATTTCTCACAGCCTGAAAAGATTATCAGAATGTCATTTATTAGATGTCAAACAGCAGGGAAAGAAAAGAATATATTCATTAAATAAGGACACGATGCTTCCTTTGATGAAATTGGTTGAAAAACATGTTAAAAGATACTGCTGCAAAGAATGCAGAATAAAAGGTGAAAAATGATGGGAAAGATAAAGAATTTGCTTAAAAAGATAGGGATTGATATGGATAAAGAATATTTGTGCATAAAATGCAAAAAACCAATGCCTGTAGAACAAAAAAGGTGTCCTCACTGTGAAGCATGGAATGACTGCTGCAGCATTGATCCAAGATTATTAGGAAAAAAGGATGATGAATAAGGAAAACTTAATATGAAAACAATCTATCTAGACAACGGAGCAACTACAAAACTAGATCCAGAAGTAGTTGAAGTTATGAACAAATACCACTTAGAAGTCTATGGAAATGCTTCTTCTTCTCATCATAAAGGACAGGAAGCAAAAATGGCTTTGAATGATGCAAGGCATATCATTGCTAAATCAATAGGAGCAAAGGATAAAGAGATAATCTTTACATCAGGAGGAACAGAAGCAAATAATTTTGCAGTAAAAGGAATAGCTTTTGCAAAAAAGGAAAAAGGAAAACATATCATAACAACAAAAATAGAGCATGATTGTGTTTTAAATGCAAACAAATGGCTGGAAAAACAAGGATATAAAGTAACTTATTTAGATGTAGATGAAGAAGGATTTGTTAATCCAGAAGACTTAGAAAAAGCAATCACACCAGAAACAATCCTAGTTTCAGTAATCCATGGAAATAATGAAATTGGAACAATTCAGGATTTAAAGAAAATATATGAAATATGTAAAAAGCATAATGTCTATTTCCACACAGATGCATGCCAGTCCTACACAAAAACTGAATTAAGTGCAAAACATGCAGACCTAATAACATTAAATGCCCATAAGATTCATGGTCCAAAAGGAGTTGGAGCTTTATTTATTAAAAAAGGAACAAAAATTACTCCATTAGCTCATGGAGGAGGGCATGAATTTAATCTAAGATCAGGAACAGAAAATATTCTAGGCATTGCAGGATTTGCAAAAGCAGTTCAGCTAGCAATGAAAAAAGAACATACTAAAAAAATGACTGAATTAAGAGATTATTTTACAGAAGAAGTATTGAAGATTCCAGATACAATATTAAACGGCCCAAAAGGAGATAAAAGATTATGCAATAACATAAATGTTTCATTTAGATATGTTGAAGGAGAATCAATTGGAGCTTATCTTGATTCAAATGGGATTTGCACTTCAACAGGTTCTGCATGTTCCTCGCATAACTTAGAGCCGTCGCATGTAATAATGGCTTTAGAAGACAACTCGGAAAGAGCACATGGTTCATTGAGATTCACAATAAGCAGATTCACAACAAAAGAAGAACTTGATTTCACTTTGCAAGAATTGAAGAAAACAATTCAAAAATTGAGAAAAATCAGCCCATTAACAAAACTAATGAAAAAGATCGTATGAGGTTAAAATGTATTCAAAAAAAATATTAAATAGATTCAAAAATCCAAAATTTGCAGGAGAAATGAAAAAAGCAGACGTAGTTGGAGAAGTTGGAAATGTAAAATGTGGGGATATTATGAGGGTTTATCTTAAAATTAAAGATGATAAGATAACAGATATCAAATTCAAGACATATGGCTGCGTTGCAGCAATTGCCTCTACAGATTATTTATGTGAGATAGTAAAAGGGATGACTTTAGACCAGGCATCGAAAGTGACAAGCAAAGATGTTGTGAAAAAAATGGGAGAAGTTCCTGCAATAAAACTACATTGTTCTATTCTTGCGCAGGATGCATTGAAAAAAGCCATTGAAGAATATAAAAATAAAAAAAAGAGCTAAGCAAGCTCTTCTCTTAGTCCAAAATCAAATCTTTCTATGAATTCTTCTGCTAACCAAGGAAATTCTTCTTTAATTAAATCATAAATGTCTCTGCTGTAACAATGTGCACAAATATTCATCCCTTTGCCGCAGAACACACATCTGACAGATCCTGTAGATGTTTCTGGCATTGCTAGAGAAGTTTCTAACTCCGGTCTCCAGTATTTAATCTCCTTTGCCAGACATTCTGGACATATTGGGTTTGTTATGCCTTCCCGACATATGATGCATTTTGCATCTGATATTTGTGCGTTTTTCATTCACCTCACCTTTTTTAGTTTTGTATCTGGGCTCTGCACAAAAACTGACATCATTTTTAGTTGGTCAGAAAAAAGAATGTTGCAAGAACCCAGGATTGTTATGGGATCTTACCACATATATGGTTTAGAGCATCCATTAAATAAAATAAAATTCACTCTTCTAAAAACATGTGTTGGATGCATAATAAGAATAAATGACAGAACTAGTATAAATATTTTTTTATGTTAAACTGCTTTTTGTTGTTCTCTTCTTTTCATCTGTTTAAATTTTCTTTCTAAGTTAGCTATTCCAACTTCACATTGTTTAAATATACCAGAAAGATATCTTTGCTGCTGCTTATTGATATGCCAAAATTCTCTTCTTAGTTTTTCTAGTTCTCTTCTTGATTCTCTAATCCCTCTTTCATCTTTTATTGAGCCCAATCTATTTCTTAATCTTAATAGATGTCCTTGAACTTTGATAAAATAACTGTCTTGAACCTTTTCATGAACAGGTTTCTTTTTTATCTTTGTCTCTTTTTTTCCAAATAAAGCTGATAATAATTTACCAATCCATCCAAATACCATTTAATTCACCTTTAAAATTTTTAATTTTAAAGGTGCCAGAAATCTTTGATTCACTTAGAAATTTGTTTTACAAATTTCTGGTGTCTCAGAAATCCTTTGGATTTCTAAAGATCTCAGCACCTCCTCTTACAGACAAACATTGCATGATCCATTTCAAAAGGCTCCAATGTTTTATAATCAACTATTATCAATTTTTCCTCAAGCTTCCTTCTGATCTCTTTAAATATAACTCCTGGTTTTTTAGTAACATCAATGCTTCTAGCTTTAACAGCAAGCAGACAGAAGCCACCTGGTTTTAAAAACATTTCTACATTTTTTAAAAAAATCTCTGCCTGATTTTTCTGAGCAACATCCATATAAACAACATCAACTGGTCTTGCTATCTTGTTTTTATATTCATCTGGTTTATTTGCATCAAAGAACAAAGGAGCCATATTTTTTCTTTCCTCACAGACAAAAAGTAAATCTCTCATTACTCTCGGAGCAAAATCTAAAGCAAAGACAAATCCTCCATTTCCCACAATATCAGATATATGAGAAGCAGTTGTTCCATAAGCAGCCCCCAAGTACAGAACAGTATAGCCTTCTTTAATACCTACTTGATTTCCACCCTTCATAAGAAAAGCCGCAAGCTTGCTCTTTCTGGGATTCCATTCTCTGTATTCAATCTTACCTTCTCTGATTAACTTTTCATCATAAACAGTCTTTCCAGGAGTTATATTTCTGGTTAATAAAACTCTTCTTCTTCCTTTTCTCTGTTCATAAATTCCTTGCAATTTACTTGATTTCATAAAATACCTTTTCTCTTTAAAGCACTTTTAATTTGTATTCTATCCTTAAGATGAATTGTATTTATTCCTAGTTTCCTTGCAGGAACAATATCATCTAAATAAGTATCTCCAATCATTATTGCTTCAGAAGGTTTAACCTTAAAGTACTTTAAAACTCTTTTGAAAAATCTTGGATCAGGTTTGATTAATCTTTCATTATATGATAAAAAGAACCTATCAACATATTTATCTAAACCAGATTTAATAATTGCTCTTGAAGCAGCCAGATGGGTTGTATTAGATATAACAGCTATTTTGTAACCTTTTTGTTTTAATTTTTTAATAATTGGCAGTGTATAACTATAACTAAAGCAATGAGTTTCAATTTTCCTTCTTAATTTTGCATATTTTTTAATTGTTTTATCATCAGCATAAAGTTTTAGCTCTTTAAGCATATCCCTATATTTTTTTTCAAAATCTGCAGAAGAATCTAATTGAAAAAAATTTTCATAGGTTTTTGATACTTTTCTATATTTTATATTTGCATTTAATTCTTTGATTAATCCTCTAACATTTCCTTTCTTATACTTCTTATAACAAAGTGTATTCCACAAATCAAATATAACTAGATTTATCATTTTAATGTTGTGATTGGCCTTGACTGCAGAATATATATTTTATCATCTTCGTCAACAGCCCATTCAATATCTTCTGGTTTATTGTAATGCTTCTCAATTGCCATTCCTAATATTGCTAAATCTCTAACCTGCTTATCAGTTAATACTTGTTCAGCAGGATTTTTGATTTTTAATTTTACATTATTGCCTTTTTTGTCTCTAAACAATCCAATCTCCTGTTCATTTACATTTTTTTGTTTGATTTCTAATTTATTTTTATCAACAATATACAGATCAGGAGTTATCTCTCCTGAAACAACCATCTCCCCTAGACCAAATGCTCCTTCAATCACTAGTTCTGTTCTCATGTTTGTTATAGGATTAACAGTAAACATTACACCTGCCTTCTGGCTGTTTACCATCCTCTGCACAACAACTGCAATCAAAACATCTTCATGTTTAAAATTATTGACAACCCTGTAATATATTGCTCTTGAAGTAAATAATGAAGCCCAGCATTTCTTAACAGCATCAACAACATTATTTTCTCCTTTAACATTTAAATAAGTAGCTTGCTGTCCTGCAAATGAAGCTTCTGGTAAGTCCTCTGCAGTTGCAGAGCTTCTGCATGCAACAAATCCTCCTAGTTTTTTATATTCAGCCTTAATATCATCAATAATATCTTGAGGAATCTTTGCATTCAAGATGATCTTCTGAACTTCTTTCGCTGCTTTCTCAAGCTTAGCAGAATCCTCAACATCAATATTTAGAATTGGAAATATTTTATTATTTATCTCCTTAGCAAATTTTTCATAAGCTTGTGCACTAACAACAAACCCATTTGGGATAGGCATTATGTCATACATCTCTCCTAAAGAAGATCCTTTTCCTCCTGCAATATCTATATCTTTTATACTTAAATCTTTGAACCAGACAATATTTTTAGTCATATAGAATTAATTAT
>JAHWIB010000049.1 GCA_019322815.1 Candidatus Woesearchaeota archaeon
ATATATACCGACCTCTTTTTCCCTCATAAAACCTAGAAAGTAATCCTAGTATATAAATGTTACTATTTAGTATACTGGTTTAATGATAAGAGGATAGGTATAGTCTATATATAGACAACTAATGTTTTAATAATATTTTAACTTATTATTTATTATGGAAATATTAAATCAGATAGGAGAATGGATTATGAACCATCCCTATATACTTAGTTTTGGTCTTATGAGTATAAGTATAGCTGGAGCAGGTATTTTGCTCTATAAAGAAGGCAAAGAATGTGACAGGAAAAGAGAAGAAGAAGTAAGGAAAATAAATCATGCCAGGGCAGTTTTTGACTGCGGAGAATTCTCAGAAAAAGAGGCTTTGGCAGGCAAATTATATATGGGAAAATATTTTGGATATGAGCTTCCTGATGAGTTGTATAGAAAGATTGCAAAAGAGATGGGAATAAACGAAGAAAGAATATCAAGAATAGAAGAGATGGTAAAAAGTTATGATAAAAAAATATGAATATTATTAGATAATTTTAAATAACAATTATTAAGATTCTTTTTCTTATGAAAACAGATGATATAAGCCGGCTTGTACATGCAACAGTAAGGATTACAGTTGAAGAAGAAGGAAAAACTGTAAAATATCAAGGAGAGTTATATAGAAAAACACTTTCACCTAAACTGCCTGTATGGTATAAGATGGATAATCCTATTATAATCTATCCAGATGGAAAAAAGGAAAAAACAGGAGGACATAAGATATTCAGAGAAAGTGATTTAGAAAGATATGTCAAAGAAGGCAGAGTAGAGATTATTGAAGAATCTGCAGGAAAATATTTATTAATGAGAAGAGCTTAACTTATTCTGAGGTGATATCATGAAAAGAGAAATGTTCTGGGCTTATGGTTCAGGAAGATTCCCGACAGTCGCTGTTATCCTATTAGTCGTTGGAATTGTATGGCTGTTAAGCGACTTAGGCATAATAACAGTTAGCATCCCGTGGTGGCCTATTATATTGATAGTAATAGCACTAGGCTGGATCATAAACAGATATACACAGAAATAATTTTTTTATTGTTTTTTTCCCAGCAGTTCATCTTCTAAAAATTAAAAAAAGAAAAAAAATCTCAAGCTTTTGAAAATTAAAGAATTAATATCTTCTTCGCTTTGAAAAACATTCTTTGCAGAAAACATCTCTGCCTTCTGTTGGCTTGAATGGAACTTCGCATTCTTTGCCGCATTCAGCACAAACTGCCTTATGCATCTGTCTTGGTCCAAAATTTCTTCTTGGGCCTCTAAAATCTCCCATTGTCTTTTCCTCCGTTTGTTATAACTCAGATAGAAAACGTTTTAAGTCTCCAAATCAGTTATCTTGTTAAGATGAATGGCAGTAGTTTATAAACCTTTGCAATTAAGATTGATAAGATAGCTTCTTCCTGCATTCATTGCATATAAGATTACGGGAAAATTCACTTTTCATCTTGAATTCACCGCATTTCCGGCACTTTTTCTTATATAATACCATTTTCAATATTAACAAATAATCTTAAAGAAAATCTTAAAGATCTATGCTATAATTATAACTAATGAAGCTGTCTTTATAAAGGTTTAGTAATAATTGGAAAATCCTCAATAATTTTACGAAACTTTATAAATATCCAATTTTCAGGCTTCAAAAGAGAGAATAAAAATGTTTGAAGATAAAAGTGTTAAAGAAACATTATACGGAAGATTAGTAGAAGGCATTGATGCATTGCTGATTACTCCAGAAGGAGAAAAGGTTATAGAAACCTTTGGTGAAACAGATGGTTTTTATGAATGGGTTAAAAGCCTGCCTGACAAGCTTCCAGAAGGAAGGCATGTAGGAAGGATTGCATCAGAAGAGCACGGTCTAAAGGGAGTTCCTGATTTAAGATTAAAGATAGCCAGCCAGTCTTACTTGATGCAGAAAACTAGATATGGTTTGCTGCTGGAAATACCAACTCTTGCAGAGATCCAGGCATATATGGCTAAAAAAAGGGATGAAGGAAAACATTATGAGTTTGTTCCCCAAAAACTGTATTTTGGTGCAGGAGATTTTATTCTGACTGAATGGGTTAGAGGATCTGACTGGAACAACATAAGCCATAGTCTACATCCTAAATTGTTTGAACCGATGCGTGAATTAAGAAGGGATCTGATGAAAACAGAATTAGATCTAAATATGGCTGGAGTCAATTTTATCTATGTCGGAAGAAACAGGAAAACAAAAAAACCAAAGTTTTCTGTAATTGATCAGCTGGATGAGAGAATGGCTGACAAATTAAAATAGTTTTCACGAAACTTTAAAAATAACTTATATTTTTCTATGCCCAATGAAATCAATTGTAGAGAGAAGTCTTAAAGTGATGGAAAAAGGGATTCCTCGTGTTCATGGAAAAATGACCTGCTCAATAGAAGGCCATATCATAAGTTCTAGTGTTGATTATGTATATAATCCTCAGACAGGGCTTGTGCTTGAGGTATGGAGCCACGGAAGTTTTGATCCAGGAAAAAGCTATCACAGCTTTAATGTCATAAAACCTTTTCCTGCTCGCTCTGAAGAAAAGTATGAAATAATTGACTATCATCCTCCTGAAGGAATTACTGTAGAAGCAAAAAATAATCTGGAAGATGCAGTAAGATTATGGAATGAAAAGCACGGATTTTCTAATGCTTCATCCAGATAGTTTTCACGAAACTTTAAATACAACTTCTATTGAATTTTAGTAATATGGCAAAGATGCAGGACGAGCAGTATATATTGCTGCCATGCATGGGAAGAGAGAGATTAGGCATTCCCAGAGGACATTTATATAAAGTTAAAGATAGAGAAGGAAATGATTTAGGTTTTCTGACGCTAAAATCAGCAAAAGAAAGTTTAGGTGAAGAAAATTATTCTATTTTGGATTCTGACACCCTATGCGGAATATGTCATGCAGATGCTAACGGTGAATTAGAAGAGATCTTATTAAAAGATCATAAGAAAAAACTAGGATATCTTAATCAGGATAAAAAAACACTAATTCAGGCTATGAATGAAAAATATTTAACAGGCAATGGAAAACTCGGCCCTGGATTCAATTATCAGGAAAAAGACTGGACAAAAGAGCAGAGAGAGTTCGGAGCGCAGTATGCCTTATCTCTTTTAGATGGATATTATATAGATCCAAAAACAAAACAGTGGAGCAAATTTGACCAGGATAATCAGATGATTCTAGAGCGTTCTTTAGATTCAGTCATGGATCTGTTCCAGGCAGGCCATGGATTTCTTTATGCGCCTGACCCTTTTATCAGTGATTCAAAACGAAAAGCTGTTGGAAGAAAAGTTATCGAAGTAATTAAAAGAACAGAATACACTGAAGAGAGGTATATCCAAAGATGGTTAAGATATGTTATACTGCCTGGCATAAGGATTCTTCATGATCTGAAATCTGCAAAAGGCACCTGGCTTGATCCAGAAAGGCCAGGACTGCCTTATGACAAGGATGCAACAAAAAGAGTTATTGCTGAACTAGTTCCTCTGATAGAACAAAGATTTACAGATAAATAAAAAAAGAAAAAAATTAGATTGTGTCGCACTTCTCAATTTTGTACTGGTTAGCCAGATGAGGATTGAAAAGCCATAGCCCCCAGGGATTGTTTCCTTTATTATAATAATGTGCTCCTAATCTTGAATAGACCATTGCTCTGCCGTCACTGCATAAGATATAATCTGTAAGCATTATATGCCCTGTCACATCCCCATTTTCATATACTCTTCTGTAGAATCCTCCCATATGAGGGTCTAAATAAGAATCATATGTCATGGTCTCTCCTATACAAGGGTTTGGCATCTGCCCTGTATAGATATGTTCTGTTGCAAGATTCTTTGCAGCATTATCCTTGCCTCTTGCCATATTATAACACTGATTATCTGGTATATTATTTACTCCTGCAACAGCTCCTGTTATACTGATTCCTCCAGAAGTAATAAGCATAATAACAGCAACCACTGCAACAGCAATAGCAATCTGTTCCCTCTTTATTTTTCTAGCCATTTTAAGATACACCTCTTAATTTTGGGAGAAATTAATCATATATAAATGTTTTTCTAGAATTTTTTCTTTTCAAAAATCATTTATAATAAAAGGAAGTGAACTGATGAATAAATAAACGCCAAAATCATAGAAAGATAAAAAGTTTTATTTGTTTTTTCCTGGATCTGCATAGACTATCTGTGTAAGCCCTGGCTCAATTTTTATTGGTGCATCATCTTCTTGAGGTATTACAAGGAAATTTGCTTTTCCTATCCCTTTAGTGCATGCAGAGAATCCTGGATTTTTTGCAGGCCTGTAGCCATTGATCCTTAATGCTCTCATGATTGTTCCTTTTTTTGCCTGTTCCATGACATATTCTTCTCCAAGAAATAAGATTCTTCCAGGAAAGGCAGAATTATCTCTTATATTTTTCATGTTTGCTTCTAATTCTTTATTTTCTCCATACATCCAATTAATAACTCTCATCTGATCTTGAGTCAATTTTGAGAGATCAGATGGATTGAATTCAAAAGAATAAACTTCTCCCGCTGCACTTTTAAGCTCTAAGCCTGCAAGAGGAACTCTTATCCTGCCTTCTCCTTTAGTGATAATTCTTGTTATAGATGTATCATCCAAGCCAGCACGAAATTCTCCTTTTTTAAGATAATTAGTTGCTGTTCTAGCTTTTTTGTATAAAGGATTTTGCTCTTTATTTCTTTCTAAAGAAACAAATCCTCTTGCTCCTTGAGATTGATAAAAAACAGAATCTGAAGTAACAATATCATAAAGCAAAAACTGGCCTTGTCTCTTTTGTTCAAGCACTTCTTTTGATGATAATACTTGTTTTCCTTCTTCAACAACCTTTGCTAAGGCTGTGTTAGGAGCTAATTCAACTTTTTTGTATGACATAATGTACAAACGGAATTTAGGTTGTATATAAATCTTATTGTTGGAGGATCTCCTATAAAAGGATAAAATAAATTCTAGAAAATTTTAAATAAATGATTAAGAAATAATTTTTTATTTTTTTTTAACCTATTCCGCCATTATATCCAAAATTATAAGCATGTCTAAAAAACATATCCTTATTAGTTTTATCACTTTTTCTCATTTCTGAGAATGAATCATAATCTGCATTGCCTTTTATTAATTGATGCATTTCATATTCCCTTTGTCTTCTGCCTTCACGAGCAGCTTCCTCCCATTGCATATCTAAAGGGTTATTAAGCAAAAATCCAACAAATCTTCCCATTTTTATCTTTCTCTATTATTGATTATGAATAAACCGGCACTCTTACAAGATTTGCAGGCTCATTTACTGGAATATCTTCAAATCTTTTCATCTTGCTTTTTGTTCTAAGATATTGGTCCTTGAAATATTTGACCATATCTGCAAATTCATTTTCCTGTTTTTTAGGTTCATATTTCATTGTAGAAACAAGCAGGATAAGAGAGTATAATAAGCTGAGTTGTAGCTGATTATACAACCTAAACTTATAATTCAGATTATCATTCTGATTGTATGCTGGAATATGTAATAAATGTACTTTTAGGAAGAAAAGAGATCCCTGAGTTAGACAAAGCTATGAAGGATCTGAAAAGAAGAAAGGATGAAATCTATTCTGAGAGAGAAAAATTAAAAGGAAAGGATGCCCCTCTTCTTGGAGTATTCTATCTTTCATTTGGATTTAGCCTTATCGATCACTCTGAAAAGCTTTTGCCTTGCGTTCATAGTGCAGAAAATTTCAAGGAAAGACTAGATGATTTTTGGCTGCTAAAAAGATACAGACTAAAGAGAAAGATAGATGAAGTTGAAGATGCAAGAATAAAGACTGACAGGATGATCAGAGAGTATTTGGAGGAATTTGATAAATTTAAATTTCATGATGACCCTAAACTCAGAAGATGGCTTGGAAGAGAGTTTTATGATATCTATGAGCCAGACGGACGTATTTATACTGTAGATTATAAAAATTTAACAGATTCTAAGTTTGTCAAATCAGCATTAGAAACCTATAGAAGATTAATTTTTGAATATTCTAATCCTGTTCTTAGAAAAATTGCAAAAGGATTTTAGAAAACAGATATTTTCCAAAAATATTATATATAAAACTGAATATTTCTCTTATTAGAGGTGATTTCATGAAAATAATAAAGATTTTCTTAACAATAATTGTTTTAGTTATATCCTCTGCAGCAGTGTCTGCAGCATGCAATAATGGAATATTAGAAGGAAATGAAGAATGTGATAATGGCGGAGATAACAGTGATACAAGGCCGGATGCATGCAGGACTGATTGCGTATGGTATCACTGCGGAGATGGTGTAACAGATTCTGGTGAGGAATGTGATGAAGGTGAGCGTCCGCTGTATTCTGCAAATGATGACAGGATTCCTAACCAGTGCAGAGAAGACTGCAGGCTTCCTTGGTGCGGTGATGGAGTAGTTGATTATGCTTATGGAGAAGAATGTGATGATGCAATTTCAGGACCAGGATGCCACCAATGCAGGCTGTGTTATAATCCTGAAGATAATTTACATATAGATGAAGATGCAAAACTTTGCCCAGGAACTTATACAATTGCAGATGATGATGAAGAAGGAGTTATAATTGTTGACGGATCCGATATAGTGCTTGACTGCAATGGCGCAAAATTGATAGGTGTTGAGCCGGAACTTGCTCAGCAGCAGCAAACCCAAGCTGGTCAGCAGGTTCAGCAGATAGTTGGCCAGGAAGATGAGGAAGAAGGTGGGGTTATTGCACAAGTGTTTGGATTTATAGCTAATATGTTTTCAAGAGGAAATAATAATCCATCTGGTGATATAACAGGTGTAACAGGCCATAATACTTATACATATAAAGTAGGAACAGGAATCAATATAGAAGGAGATAATGTTGTATTAGTTGGCTGTGATGTTACAAATTATAGAACTGGTGTAAAGATCAGCTCTTCTGCTTCTGGCAGCACTCTTATCAATAATAGATTATGCGGAAATACAAATGATATTAAAAATGAAGGCCAGGATAATTTTGGTGCAGCTGACTCTTGTGATAAGACAGTAAACTGGATAGAGAATGGTGTTGCAGGCTGTACATTTGACTGCAGCGGATCACCAAATAAAGAAGAAGCGGAATTAGAATGCCCTCCATGCGAGTGTCCGGAATGTCCTGAGTGCCCTGAATGCCCTCCTTGTGACAATGAGACTGAGCAGGAGACACAGCCTGAAGAAGATGAAGAATGTGTAAAAACATTCACTGATGTAGGTTATACTCGGTATCAGGCAAAGCTGATATGTGCTGGTGAAATGAAGATAGATGAATGTCTGAAAAAATACATTGAAATGGGATATAATAAAGAAGAAGCAAAAGCTAAATGCGAAGAAGATGAGGAAGAGGATGAAGAAGATGACCAGACAGATGAAAGTAAAGATGCAGCAGGAGCAGCTCCTAGCAGTGAGCTTACAGAAGAAGAAAAATGCATAAGAGATTATGTTGAACAAGGATTGACAGAAGAAGAAGCAAAAAGGATGTGCAACCAGACCTCAGATATACAGATATCACCAATAAAAAGCCCGTTTACAAATGTAAGATAGCCAAAAATATTATATATCAATTTATTTATCTATGATTAAAAGAGGTGATTTCATGAAAAAACTGATAGTTTTATTGATTCTCTTGTGTCTAGCTGGTTCTTTAGTTATTGCACAAGGGCAGATGCCGGAAGGAGCTGGACAGCCTGAAGATGCAGGCCAGCCTCAGACAATTGCAGCAGGAAATGACTTTGGAAATGAGACGCCTAGAGGGCTTTCAGTTGCCTTAACAAGAGTCACAAATGAAAATGCAAGGCAGAGGCTTCAGCAGAACATTGAAAAATTTATAGAAAGGTATCAGCAAAGACTTGAGAGGATGTCAGATGTAGAAGTAGAGGAAATTGACAATGAAACAGGAGCAGTGACATTAAGAGCAAAAGAAGAAGTAAGATTCCTTGGATTCATAAAAGGCAGAGCAACAAAGAGATTTGAGATGGATAACAAAGGCAATATAAACGAAAGAGCTCCTTGGTACAGTATATTCTACAGTGAAGTTGAATCTTCTGAAGAATAGATTTATTTTTTTCTTTTTTTTTAACAAATTCTTAATTTATCACAATTTTAAGGGTCTGTCCCAAGTCGCCAATAGGCAAGTGAGCTAGGATGCTTATCATAAGACC
>JAHWIB010000050.1 GCA_019322815.1 Candidatus Woesearchaeota archaeon
AGGAAGCCTTTTTATATAGCCTGAATGAGTTATGGTTACAACCATGTTCTCAGATTTTATTAGATCTTCAGGAACTATCTCCTCTTCCTCTTCTTCTATAATCTCAGTTCTTCTTTCATCTCCATAATTTTTTTTAAGTTCCTGCAATTCATCCTTTATTATTTGCAGAATCTTATTTTCATCAGCAAGAATTGTCTTTAATTTTTCAATCAATCCAAGTAATTCCTTGTGTTCATTTTTAATCTTGTCCTGCTCTAATCCGGTTAATCTCTGTAATTTCATATCTAAAATAGCCAATGCCTGTTTTTCAGTAATTTCTAATTTAGAGACAAGAGTTGTTTTAGCTTCGTCAGCAGAATTACTCTCCTTGATCATCTTAACAGTATTATCAATATCTCCTAAAGCAACTAATAATCCTTCAAGGATGTGTGCCCTGTCTTCTGCTTTGTTTAAATCAAATTTTGTTCTTTTTCTGACAATGCTTCTTCTATGGTCAACATAATTTTGTAGTAATTCTTTTAGATTAAGGATTTTTGGCTGGCCATCAACTAAAGCGAGATTAATGATGCCAAAAGTTACTTTCAGTCTGGTATGTTTAAACAATTGATTTACAACAACATCAGGGTTTGCATCTTTCCTCAAAAATATAACAACCCTCATTCCTTTTCTATCAGATTCATCTCTTAAATCAGAAATTCCTCTAATCTTTTTATCAGTTACAAGGTTAGCTATTTCTTCTAATAATTGAGATTTGTTGACCATATAAGGTATTTCAGTAACAATTATTCTTTTGCTTAGTTTTCCTTCCTCTATGTTATATTTTGCTTTGACAAAGACTCTTCCTTTTCCAGTTGTATATGCTTCCCTGATTCCTTTTTTGCCTGAAATTATTCCAGCTGTTGGAAAATCAGGTCCTTTGATAAATTGCATCAGTTCTCCTATATTAGACTCAGGATTATCAATTAAGTTTATAGCTGCATCAGCAACCTCATTTAGATTATGAGGAGGGATATTTGTTGCCATTCCAACTGCAATTCCAGAACTTCCATTAATCAGTAGATTAGGGAGCTTTGCAGGCAAAAAAAAAGGCTCTTTCAAGCTTCCATCAAAATTAGGAACAAACTTTACTGTCTTCTTCTCAATATCTTTAAGAATCTCTTCTGATAATTTGCTTAGTTTAGCTTCAGTATATCTCATAGCAGCTGCTCTGTCTCCATCAATGCTTCCGAAATTTCCTTGCCCTCTGATCAAAGGATATCTCATAGAGAAAGGCTGGACTAGCCTTACTAAAGAATCATAAACAGCAACATCACCATGAGGATGAAATTTACCTAAAACTTCTCCAACAATTCTTGCTGATTTCTTAAAGGGCTTATTGTGAAACATGCCCATCTGATGCATTGCATAAAGAATCCTTCTGTGGACAGGCTTTAAACCGTCTCTAACATCAGGTAAAGCTCTTCCAACAATAACAGACATAGAGTAATCTAAATAAGAGCTCTTCATCTCTTCTTCAATCAGTTTTTGAACTATCTTTTCCTTGGCTTTTTCACTATTTTCTTGCTTTTTTTCTTCCATTTTTAGACGAGAATTTTACCTCAGATATACATAAAAATAATGGCTTCTCCTTTATAAACCTTTTGTTTCTAAAATAGCAATACAGGGTCTGAGAAGCTTGAATTCAAGCATTTCAGCTGTTTGAATTTGTTGTTCAGAAAGCCTATTTTACCTTTCTAATAAGGTTGTCTTTCACACTAAATGAATGTCCGCAGTAAACACATCTTTTTCTTTTGCCGCTTAAATATATATCTCTGCCTTCGTACTTCATATCATGTTTGCATTTAGGGCATTTCAAAAGAAAAATCATTTGTAGAATTCCTTTTTTTCCTCATTCTCTAACTCTTCTTCTGTTTTTTGTATTTCTTCTATTTCTTTATCTTCTTCCTTTTCTTCTTCTTTAATTTCCTGTTTGATTTCATTAACAGAAGGGCTAGGAATAGGGGGTTCATGTGGATTAGGCTGAGGATTTTCATCTCTTTTTTCTTTGTCTTTTTGGAGCTGCTCTTCTTTGATCTTTTTAGCCTCTTCCTTCTTTTTCTTTATCTCTTCAAGTTTTTTTTCTCCTTCTAATATCTCTTGCTCTGTTTTTTCAACTTTATCTTTAACCTCTTGAGGAACAACTTTCTTGAATGCAGCCCTAGCTTCTTCACTAGGCAGATCAAAATATTCAAAGAATTTCTCAGTCAGTGTTATTTTCCTAGTTCTTCCAAATTTGTTTCTTGTTACAAATTCCATTTCCTCTAATTGCCTTAGATGATCATAAGCCTTATTATGTCTAATTCTAATTACTTCTGATTGTAAAATAGGATATTTCCAAGCAATAACAGCCAAGGTTTCCATTAAAGGTTTATCAAGCTCTGTTCTTGAGACAATCTTTTGAACAATTGGTAAATAATGGTCCTTGACATTTAGTTTCCAATGATTTCCCTCTTCAATTAAAGCTACAGAACCTCCCCTAGATTCATAATCTATCTTTAATTCATTCAAAGCTTTTTTTATAGCTTCAAAATCCTTAATTCCAGTTAATTCGCTGATCTCTTCAGCAGTCATTCTTCTAGCAGAAGAAAAAAGCAATGCTTCTACTTTATTTTTGATATTATTCTGATTTTGGTGCATTTTTTAAAAGATATTTATCTCCTTTTTTTATCAATTTTTCTTCTTTTACTAATTTATCTAAAAAGTTTTGCAGATTATCAGGCATAAAACCAGTAATTTTGCTTAATTGTTCAATTGTTTTTCCTTCTTTAAAGGTTAAGACAGCAACAATATTCCAAAGCAGATTATTTGCATTTCTCTTTAAGTTTAAATTTTCAGTGCTAATCTCCTTAACCATCATATTCATTCTATGAAGATTTCCCTGTAGATCATTTAATAGTCCGGAAATTTCTCTTTCTTTAAGATGCAGTTCTTTAGGTTCAATAACCTCAATAGAACTTGGCATATAATCAAAACAAAAATCAATTAAAGAAGGCAGATTTTTTGACCATAACTCAAGTTCAACAAAAGTATGCCAGAATTCTTCTTGTGTTTTTTCTTCTTTTTGTTTTTTAATTTCTGCAAAATCTTCCTTAATAACATCGGTTTTGCTCTCTTTTTTTATCTTATCAACATAACCTTTGATAGTATTTTCTACATATTCTTGTGGTCTTCCAGCTACTTCAATTATTGTCCTGAAATGAACTTGCCCTTTTTCTAATCTTTCAGAATCTTGCATAGAATAAATCAATTTTTAGATATTTAAAAAGTTTTGCAAAATTTAATTTTAATTAGTTATCTCAGCAGCACATATATTGTTCCTACATATACATCTTCCTTGGCCACAGTCCATTGTATAAGGTTTACATTCCATTGAACAAAAAATACCTTCACAATTAGGAGCTTTTTCTTTTGCGACACAAGCATCTGCATGACAGCAAGTTGCTGCAACACAATCAGCATTAACTCTGCATTCTACTTCTTTTTGTTCACAGCCAATAATCAGAACAGATACAAGCAGCAAAAATACAATTATTTTTTTCATTTTCTTTTGCTTATAATATATTGAATAATCATATAAATAACTATCGCAAATACAGCTCCAACTAAAAACCAAAGAGCAATATCAGGGCCAGATACAGAAACAGGGGCTATGCCTGGAGGTATCTCTTGAATAATTGGTGGTGCTCTTTGAGTTATATTAGTCAAACCAGTTGCAACTACATCAACAGCAGCTTCTTCTGCTTCAGGAGCAGCAGTCATAATAGTATCTCTTACTGCTGATTTAGCAGCTCCAAATGTAGCTATTTTAGAAGTAAACAATTTTAATAATCCAGCAGCAGCAACTGTAATCAAAGCAACAGGCAAAATAGATTTTAATTTTTCTTTTATTCCAAATGTGGTTTTTGGAGCAATTATAACATATTTATTAGCTAATTTATAATGATTAACTTCTCTTCCTTTTTCAGAATAATGAAACTCCTCAACACTAACCAGCCCAGCATCAGTTAAATGTTTTAAATTATAATGGACAGTTGAAATTGGAAGTTCTAACTTATCAGCCAGTTCTGTTTCAGTTGCTTCTTTTTCAGCTAGATAATCCAAAATCCTTCTGCAGCTCTCATTTGATATAACTTGAGCTAATCTTTTTGCTTTATTTTCTCTTAAACTAACTAAAACAAACTTTTCTTTTGTCATATTATATTAAAAATATGCAATTGTTTTTAAAGGTTAGGATAAGTTCAAATTCATTTAAAGTTATAAAGAAACATTTTTAAATTTCAATATAACTATCTCTTTTATGATTAAAGAAATATCCTTAAGCACTTCCAGAAGAAATGAATTAATTGATGTAACAAAAGAAATTAAAGAAATTATAAAACAGAGTAAAATAAAACAAGGAATCTGTGTTGTTTATTGTCTTCATACAACAGCTGGAATAACAATAAATGAAAGTGCAGATCCTGATGTTCAAAGAGATATTTTAGTAAATTTATCAAAATTGATTCCTAAAGATGGAGATTATCAGCATTCAGAAGGAAACTCTGATGCCCATATCAAATCAAGTCTGATAGGAGCATCTGAAATATTAATAATTAAAGATAATAGTCTAATTCTAGGAACATGGCAAAATATTTATTTTGCAGAATTTGACGGGCCAAGACAAAGAAAGGTTATTGTTAAGATTATAAACTAAAAATTTATATAAACTAATTTACCAAGGCTGATATATGCAAAAAAATAAAAATATTTTATTAGTATATCCTAAGATTCCTGAAACTTATTGGAGTTATAATTATGCTCTTCCATTTATAGAAAAAAGAGCAGCAATGCCTCCATTAGGGATAATAACTGTTGCTGCAATGATTCCCAAAGATTATAATCTTCGCTTAGTTGATATGAATGTCACCTCTATTAAAGATACAGATTTTAAATGGGCAGATATTATATTTACTTCTTCAATGATAATTCAAAAAAATTCTCTAGAAGAAGTTATTAAAAAAGCTAATTCATTTGATGTTCCAATAGTTGCTGGAGGGCCTTATCCTACTCAATATTTTGATCAAATAGAAGGAATTGATCATTTTATCTTAGGAGAAGCAGAATCAGGGGTATTAAAAGCTTTTTTTGATGATTTTGAGAACAATAAACCAAAAAAAGTATATGCAAGACCCTCAATAAGAAAAAGAGAAGGGGCAAAAGAAATAGACCAGCAATTTTTGGATAATATCCTAAGACATTTTGAAAAACAAGATGTTGATATAAAAATAGCAGAAGAACGGCCTTCTATGGCTTTGTCTCCTATTCCAAGATTTGATCTACTTGATATTAAGGCATATATTTCTATGGCGCTGCAAGAATCAAGAGGCTGCCCTCATGATTGTGAGTTTTGTAATGAAGGTGCTCTTTTTGGACATCAACCTCGTTTAAAAGAACCTGATAAGATGATTCAAGAACTGGAAACAATATTTAACCTAGGATTTAGAGGGTCTATTTTCTATGTAGATGATAATCTCATTGGAAATAGAAAAAAGATAAAAGAATTGCTTCCAAAAATAATTGAATTCCAGAAAAAACATAATTATCCTTTTACTCTTTATACAGAAGTAGATATATCTCTTGCTTTAGATGAAGAGCTTATGAGATTTATGAGAGATGCAGGATTTAATATGGTGTTTGTAGGTTTAGAAAGCCCTGATCAAGAAGTCCTTAGATCTATGGGAAAACATCAAAATGTTAGAATAAATCTTTCAGAAAGTGTAAGAAAAATTCAAGGTTATGGTATAGAAGTAACTGCTGGATTTATAGTTGGAAATGATAATGATCCTCCTGATATCTGTGATAAGATTTTTGAATTCTGCCAGAAAGAAGGGATAGTAACAGCAATGGTTGGTTTATTGACTGCAATGAAAGGATCAAGATTATATGAAAGATTAAAAAAAGAAGTAAGAATCAGAGGGGATTCAACAGGCAATAATACCCATTATTTTGAATTAAATTTTGATCCGTTGCCGGAAAAAAATGAAGAAAAAATAATTGGTGATTATAAAAATCTTCTATCAAGACTTTATGATTCAAGTGGAGATAATTGTTTTAAAAGAATAAATATACTGATAGACAGGCTTGGCCCTCATCCAAAACCTGCAACAAATGTAAGATATGCTGAAGTAAAAGCACTAATGAAATCCTTAGTTTGGCAGTCTTTTTCATCATATGGTCCCAATTACCGCAAACTTATTGACCATACTTTAAGATATCATAGAAGAATGGCTCCAAAAGCAGTTCACCAAGCTATTTGTGCAAATCATTTTATCAAAATAACTAAATATGCCTTAAAAGCAGATGAGATAAAAGAAGATTTCATAAATAGGGCAAGAGGTTATCAAACCCAAATAAGTGATATATTAAAAAGAGGTTTTGAAGAAAGCGGGAAAAGAGTAGGGCAGATGAAATGTGATGTAAATGAATTTTTGAAAAAAACAAGGAAAAAAATAAGAAGGCTTCCTGGTGAGTATAGAGAAACGCTAATGGAATTATATCAGCAAATTTCAAAAAATATAAATCTCAGATTTGAATATTCTCTTGGTTGCACAAAATAATATTTAACGCAATATTTAAATATCTTTTAATTTACATTTCAACTATGCAGTGTGATATGTGTGGTTCTGAAGAAAGATTATTCAAAACAAATATAGAAGGAACTATATTGAATGTTTGTAGAGCATGTTCTAAGTTTGGTAAAGTTATCTCTGAAATAAAAGAGCCGGAAAAAATAAAGCCTAAAAAGATCATCATAACTAAATCAGAGCCTGAAACCGAAATAATAGAGATAGTGGTTAATGATTTTGCAGAAAAAATAAGATCAAGAAGAGAAAAACTTGGATTAAAACAAGAAGATTTTGCAAAAAGGATATCAGAAAAAGAAAGTGTAATACATAAACTAGAAATAGGAGAATTTAAACCAAGTCTAGAACTAGCAAGAAAATTAGAAAAAACATTAAATATTAAATTGATTGAAGAATATGAAGAAGAACATAAAACAAGCACAAAAACAGATACAGAAATACCCACAATAGGAGATTTAATTAAGATTAGAAAAAGAAAATGAATGAAACTAATAATAAAATAAAAAAAGATTATCATTATGTATGGATAGCATTAATTTTATCATTATTTTTTTGGGTTCCGTTGCTTAATATAATATTTTTTTTGCCATTAGCAATTATTTTAAGCATAAAACAGATTAAGCTTGCTAAAAAAGAGCCTAATAAATATGGCAAACTAATATTTCCTGCTATAATTTTAGCACATTCTACATTCAGCATCATTGCAAGTTCATTTATATTATATCTAAATTTTATTGGCTGGCTATAAAGAAAAGCTTTATTAACAAAACAACACATTTATATCAAAATGGCGGCCAATTTTGCGATGATCCTAAGCATTTTTATTTTTGCACTATTATTCTTGTTTTTACTATCTGTATTTGTAACATCTATGTTATCTTTATTTAAAAAACAAAAAATAACAAACTACAAACCAAATGTAAGCATCATCATCCCTTGTTATAATGAAGAAAAAAATATTGAAAAATGCTTAGATGCAGTTTATTCATCAGATTATCCATTAGAAAAAGTTGAGATTATTGTTGTAGATGATGGAAGTAGTGACAAAACAGCTGAAATAGCGGATAATTATTCTAAAAATATTAGTTTAATAAAAGGCAAACACAAAGGAAAATCCGAAGCGCTTAATTTAGGAATAAAAAATGCAAAATATGATATCATATGCACAATCGATGCAGATACAGAGGTAGATAAAACTACATTAAAAAAGCTTGTCCAGCCGTTTATGAATCCAGAAGTGGGAGCAACAAATGGTTCATGTATTGCAAAAAATAAGAATTCTTTACTAGGCATGTTTCAAAATATAGAATATCATTACAATAACTTGATCAGAAAAAGCTTTTCAGTTTTATTTGATAATGGAATCTGGTTTTATGGGGCTTTCGCATGCTATAGAAAAGAAATCTTAAAAAAAATTGGTTATTTCAAAAAAGATTCTATGACAGAGGATGCAGATATTGCATTAGAAATCTATGCAGCAGGATATAAAACAATTAATATACATGATGCATTTGGCAATGTTCTTGTTCCGTCAACATTTAAGGGATTTATTAAACA
>JAHWIB010000051.1 GCA_019322815.1 Candidatus Woesearchaeota archaeon
AAGAAGAATTCTTGGACATAAACATCCAAAGAAACGCCACAGGCATAAATAAAATTAGAAAATTATAAAATGGACAGGACAAAACTAAATTATTTTATTGATATTGGAATGGCAGTAAGCTTTATAATTTGTTTTATTACAGGAATCTTTAAATTCCCAGGGATAACAAATTACTTTAGAATTATATATATGACAATTTCTGCATCACAAATGGCTAGGATCCATGATTGGTCTGGATTTATTATGGGATTGACTGTTCTGATACATTTAATTGTGCATTGGAAATGGATTGTTGTGATGACAAAAAATATCTTTAAGAAAAATGAATAAATTAATTTTTTTATTAATTGGACTGGTTTTATTGACAGGCTGTGTTGAAGAAGGTTTAATGCAGCAAAATGAAACTCCAACATTAAAAGAATTAGAAGCAGTAGAAATAAAAGAGTATGAAGGAGAGAGATTAGATTCAATGATTGATGTCAGAGATGTTTCAATAAAAGGTCCTCAATATATCAATATTGATGAATATGGATTAGAGATTGCAGGATTAGTTGAGAATCCTAAACAATATTCTTATGAAGAAGTTTTAGGGCATCAAAAATATTCAAAAAAGCTAACAATACACTGTGTGATAGGATGGAGTGCAACTGTATTATTTGAGGGGGTATTATTAAAAGATCTATTTGAAGAAGTTAAAATAAAACCAGAATCAAATACTGTTATTTTTCATGCAGTTGATGGATATACAACTTCTTTGCCTCTTGATTATATTATTGATAAGGATATTATATTAGCAGACAAAATAAATAATGTTACTTTGGTTCCTGAAAGAGGTTTTCCTTTTATGCTGGTTGCAGAAGACAAATTAGGTTATAAATGGATCAAGTGGATCACAAAGATTGAATTATCAGACAACCCTGATTATGAAGGGTATTGGGAAAGCAGAGGATATGACAATGAGGCAGATATAGAGTAAATGTTATCTCTAAAAGAACTTAAAAGCAAAGCAATGGAGCTTGAACCAGTCATCTGGGTTGGAAAATCAGGCTTAACTGATTCTCTTATCAAAGAAGTTAAGATTCAGCTTAAGAAAAGGAAATTGATCAAAGTTAAGTTCCTGAAAACAATTGTAAAGGAAAAGGATAAAAAAGAATTGTTCAAAGAGATAGCTTCTAAAACAGATTCAAGGATAATAACCCAGGTTGGATTTGTTGTTGTGCTGTATAAATCATAGATAAATTTTTAAAATATAGATAGTTAATATATAATATGGAGAGATTCAGCATTCATCAAAAGATATTCTTAATTTATCTTATTGCAGCTATTATATCTTGGTTGTTTTTAGCAACAATTAATATTCCATTATCTGTCGTTTATTTAATTTATCTAATTTCATTTTTCTTGATTATAAAAGGCAAAAAAATAGGATGGTTATTAATTACAATAGTGTTTTTAGGAAGGTTTTTGATTTGGCTTCTAGCACAATCATTAATTTTTAGATTTAGCCAGGCTGGATTTTTAGTTTTAGGAGTTTATTCTTTGATGCAATATCTTAATTTTAAGAAACATCAAAAATTGATTAATATTATTACTGGAATTGCTACAACTTATATGCTTATAAATCCTAGTCTATTTTACCTTTGGATTGTTTCTGGAGTACTTGAAAGTGCATTGATTTGGTCAATGATAATCACAATAATTTATTGGTTAGTGGTTATTTATTGGATTAAGTATAAGAAATAGAAGAATATTCTATAATTTGTAAAGCTTTAAATAAAACCTATAATTTTTTTAAAATATGGGGAAATCTGTAATTTTAGTTGGACCTAGATGCTGCGGAAAAACACAGACAGGATTAGCATTATCTGAGATATTAGATATCCCTTTTGTGGATGCTGATGAATGGTTTGTAAATGAGCATGGAAGTGTTGATTCTTATGTAACTAAAAACGGCGGTTTGCCTGAAGGCTGGAAAGCATTCAGAAAAGCAGAAACAGATATTATTGAAGGGATTTGTGAAGAATATAGAGGCATTCAAATTGTTCTGACTCCTGGTGGAGGAGCTGTTGCTCATGACCATGGAGAAGAATACAGGCAAAGAAATGTTGAATTATTAAAGGAATTTGGAGATATAATCTACTTATTGCCTTTAAGCAATTTAGAGGCAAGTTCCAAAATACTGCATGCTCGTTCTCAAGATGATAAAACAACAGCTGAACAAAGGCCTTCTTTAACAGGAAAAAAACCATATGAGGATATGTTAGTCACAGTTACAAAAAGACACCCTCTTTATTCTGCTGCAGCAACATCTGGAAAACCATTCTATACTGGAGAGAAAAATATTAAGGAAGTTGCTCAAGAAATTGCTGAAAAGTTAAGATAAATCTGTTTTTGCAACACATAAGCTTTATATACCTTCTTATTGTTTTTTTTATTATGGGATTTCATGAAATAAAACCAATTGAATCTGGAGATAGGTATCTAGATATAGCTATAAAAAGAGCAAAAAACAAGTCAAACCTGATGAAAGTCAAAGGGACTAAGTTAAACAAGATAAAAACCCTTGAGATGACAAAGATTGCTATTGTAAGAGATATATTGGTCTCAAGATTAGATGAGATTCTTACTTCATTTCCTAGGGTTGAAGAGTTAACAGTGTTTTATAGAAAACTGGTTGAATACACAATCGGAAAAAGCAATCTAAAAAAAGCATTGGGAAAAATAAAATGGACTAAAGAAAAGATAAGCGAAGTTTTTAGACAGCACAATTCAAGACTAAAATCAGCTCAAGAGATTAAAGATATTGCCATAATAAAAAAATCATTTTATGGAAGGATATCTTCTGTACTCAAGAATCCTGATTATAAATTTCTTGAAAAATCAAGGAGAACAATCCAGTCATTTCCTACTATCAAAAAAAAGTATAAGCAGGTTGCGATAGCAGGATTTCCGAATGTTGGAAAATCAACATTATTGTCTAAACTAACAAGCTCTAAGCCTGAAATTGCAGCTTATGCATTTACAACAAAAGGAATAATGGTTGGTTATTTTGATGATATGCAGCTACTGGATACGCCTGGAACATTAAACAGATTCGACAAGATGAATGATATTGAGCAGCAGGCATATTTAGTTATGAAGCTGGTTGCTGAAAAAATAATTTATGTTTTTGACCTGACAGAACCTTATCCACTAAAAGACCAGATAAGCCTTTATGAAAGAATAAAAGGATTAGGCAAGCCTGTTGTTATTTATCTAAGCAAAACAGACATTTTGGATAAAGGAAAAGTTGATGAGTTTAAGAAGAAGTTTAAAGCAATTGATAATATTAAAGAATTAAAGAAAAAACTTATTTAGCAACCTTAAGCTCTGTTTTCTTAGGCTTTGCTGCAAGTTCTTTGACTTCTATCAAGCATCCGCATGGAAATTTATAAGAAGCTCTTTTCAAGGCTTTTTTTGCTGTCTCTAGATTTTGTTTGTTTGTTTTTAATGTCAATAATGACTGGCCTTTTCTTATCTGAGCAGCTCTTCCTATTGGCTTTCCAAAGGAATGCTTCATTCCTGTACTCATTCTGTCTGCTCCTGCTCCTGCTGCCAATGGATTCTCTCTCAGAATGTGAAAAGGATAAAATCTTACTTTAAGATAATAGCCGCTTTTGCCTAAAGTTGATTCTAACAGTCTGTTGCATGTCATCCTTGCTGATTCCATTGCCTGATGTCTTATCTGAAGATTATCTTTAGAAATCAGATTTAATTCATAACCAAATTTTTTTCTTGGATTGCCCATATCAAATACAACAATGTTAATATGAGGAGAAGCTTTGATAAAATTCCTGTCTTTAAATTTGCTTATTCTAGTATAAGCTCTAGGTTCAACTGCTCTATATGCTGTAAATTTCCTGATTCTTGCCATATTAAAGAAAGGATTAATAGGGGATTTATAAAAGTTTTGATTTTTTGGTCTTGTCTCTTGTTAGTTGCAATTATAGCAAAGTTTATAAATATTAAATTCAAATATCTAAATATTCACATTCAAAAGAGGTGTATAATATGAAAAGATTTGATAAAAAAGCTGCTTTAGCTCTTTCTGTACAAGCTATTGTTATACTGGTTATTGCTTTTGTTGTATTAGGGCTTGCTTTGACATTGACAAGATTTATCTTTAAAACAGCGCAGGAAAAGGCGGGTGGAGCAATTGATATAATTGAATTAGAATCAAAACCAACTTCTGATAATCCAATAACTGTTCCTGCAAGGGTTACTATATCTAGAAAGGACTCAGTTCCATTAGATATTGGTGTTTATAATACAGCAGAAGGAAATTATGATAATGCTACATTGGCTATTAAACAATGTACATCAGCATCAACAGGACTTCCTGTAAATGAAACACCTTCTTTGGTTACAATAGCTCAAACAGTTGGACAAAGCGACAGCAAAGCATTTAGAGCTTATTTGACTGAAAATGGATTAGCTACTGGAAATTATATATGCATCCTTAAAGTTTATAATCTTCAAAGTAGTTTAGAGTATGATACAAAACAATTCTATATGATTGTAACTTCCTAAGGTGATGAAAATGAAAAAACGTATGACTGAACAACAAGAATTTGAAATTATGAAATTAGTATTAGACAAATTTTTATGGTTAGGACTGATCATCATAATATATGGACTTTATAAGATGATTACACTGCAGCAGACAATAGAAGGCTTTTATTATATTATTGGAGGAGCAGTGGCATTGGTTGTATTCCTAATACTAATTGTCAAAGAATACGAAATAATTAAATAATTGTTTCTTTTTCTTTTTTTATTATGAAACTTAGAAAAAACAAGAAAGCTATACAATTATCTGTAAATATGCTTGTTGTTATAATTCTAGCTGTTGTCATCTTCAGTTTTGGAGTTGCTTTTATGTATAATATAGTAAGCAAATCATTTAAGTTAAAAGGAACTGTTGATGAAGATTTAGACAGGCAGATTGAGACAATATTGTGTGATAAGCCTGTCTGCTTATCTGCAAATTATAAAAAGATTTTTAGAGGAGATTTTGAGATAGTTGGTCTGAGGATTTACAATACCCGTGATGTAGAAACAACTTTTTCTATAATAATGGAGAGAAAAGGAGCTTTTGATAAAGAAGGAAAGGAGATGGAAGGAGATTTATTTGTAACACTTGGCACTGAGATTACTCAAAGAGAGATCACAATACCATCACGTTCAGAAAGAGGTATAGGTATAGGAGTGGAAGTTCCTAAAAATGCAGAGTCAGGAATATATGTGTATAATCTAAATGTTTATGCAGGCGGAGCTGATTATCCTCCTCCGCAGCAAATCAGGATAGAAGTTCCTTAAAGTTCTTTGTATCTTACAAGTTTAGAAAAGGATTCTGCATCTAATGATGCTCCTCCAATCAAGCCGCCATCAATATCTTCTTCCTGCATCAATTCCTTTACATTATTTGGCTTGACAGAGCCGCCATAAAGAATCCTTATGCTTTCTGCTATATCCGGACTGTAAAGATTTAATATCAAATTCCTAATGAAATAATGAACTTCCTGCGCTTGTTCAGGTGTAGCTGTTTTTCCAGTACCAATTGCCCATACTGGCTCATATGCAATTACTACATCAACCATCTGCTCTTTAGTGATATCTTTTAATGCTCCTTTAATTTGTGTCTCTATAATTTTCATTGTTTTTTCTGCTTCTCTCTGCTCTAATGTTTCTCCTACACAGATGATTGGCTTTAATTCATAAGATAATGCTATTTTCACTTTTTTATTTACTGACTCGTCTGTTTCATTAAAATACTGTCTTGTTTCAGAATGGCCAATTATGACATAAGTGCAGCCAACATCTTTAAGCATTTCAGCGCTGATTTTAGATGTAAATGCTCCTTTTTCTTCAAAATAAACATCCTGGGCTCCTAATTCAATGTTTGTTTTTTTGATTATCTTATTAACATCAGACAAAGCAGTATATGGAGGACATACAATGATCTCAACATCTTTTACATTTTTGGTGTTAAAGATTATATCATTCATCAAAGAAGCAGCTTCTTTATTTGTCTTGTTCATCTTCCAGTTTCCAGCTATTATAGTTTTTCTCATTTTATCGTTCCGTGGAACTTTTAGTTCCACATTGCATATTGCGTGTAAACCGAGCGTAACCAGTTTTTGAGTTCATCTTCCAGTTTCCAGCTATAATAGTTTTTCTCATTTTAATAATTTTTAATTTTGTATATGATGCCTTCTTTGCTCTTAAAAAATTTTGCGGTTTTCTTTTCTTTGTATAAATATAACCAAAACATCAAGATTCCAAATATTATAACAATAGCTGTTGTTATCAAAACATTGGCTACTATTTTATTAATGATATCAATCCAAAATTGAGAAGGATACAATTGGATAAGCAAATAATCAGAAGGAAACTGCCAATTTCCTAATCTAAAGAATATATGATGAAATTTTGTCCATGCTGCACTAAAGTCTGTCCTTACAATCAAATGGAATATCAAACTTAATAATAATGTTAGAATTCCTCCGCCAACTGCAGAAAGACTTAATCTTTTTAGCATCTTCTTTTTGTCTGAAATTGAAATAAGAAGAATAGATGCTATTAACAGCACTATTGAAATATATAATATCTCAAGAAATGTGTGCATCAATAATTTAACTTCAATTAAATGCGCTTTTTCTTCTTTAGTAAAAGAAAGGATATAACTTTTATCTGCATTTCTAGTTTTTAGATAAAATAAAAGATTATTTGCAATTTCCAATCTGTTTTCAATTTTTGGATCATATTTTGCAAATTCCTTTTCCTGAAACTCTAAATTAAAAGCAGCTGATTTTGTATTGCCAAGAAAAATAATTATAGGAATTTGTATTATAAGTATTACAAATAAGACTAATAAAAAATTTTTAGTTTTCATGGCTGTTTTTTAACAGGTTTTTTTATATAACTTATCAGATATTTATTCTTTTCTTTATCTAGGTCATAAAATTTTGAAACAACTTCTTTTAATTTTGATGAAGCGCTTCTTCCAAATGCAGCTGCCTCTATCTTGCATCCAGATGACCTTGCATGCTGCAGCAATGGAACAAAATCTCCATCTCCACTCACTAAAATGATTACATCCAATTTTGGAGCTAATTCAATGATGTCCATTGCTATTCCAACATCCCAATCTCCTTTTTTTGCTCCTCCATAGAAAATCTGTAGGTCTTTTGATCTTATATCAAATCCTATCTTTTCCAGGGCTTCAAAAAAGGTTTTTTCTTTCATTGCCTCTGTTTTTACAACATATGCAATTGCTCTTATTAATTTTCTTCCTTGTGCAACTGTCTTTAAAACATTTGCAAAATTTACTTTTGATTTATATAGGTTTTTTGCTGAATAGTATAAGTTTTGCACGTCAACAAAAACACCAATTCTTTGTTCTTTATTTACCATTTTTATTTCACCGTTTTTATAAACTCTTCAAATCCGCAGCTTGTACAATAAATTCTTCCTGTTTTAGGATCAAACTGCAAAGTCAGATTATTGCATTTTGGGCATCTTTTGACTATTGCCGGGATTTTTTCTTTTATTTTTTCATCTTTTGTATATCTATCAATTTTAGATTCTATATCTTTTTTCCATTTATCATATATGCCCATTATTTATCCTCTTTTTGAACATTTTCATAATGGAAAAAAGGCTTAAAAATCTTTGATTTTTTTTGTCTTTTTTCCATTTATCATACATACCCATTTTAAACTAACTTTGCTTTTTTTAATATCTTAACATCAACCTTATTAATATTTTTTAATTTTTTTATTTTATTTAAATTAATCCATTTTAATGCTTCTTGTTCTGCTGTCTTTTTAATTTTTCCTTTATATTCTATTATTAGGAAAGCATGATGATGGAACATATCTTTAGAAGTAGGATCTTTATCTTCAAACATTCCTAGAGGTTTTGCTTCTTTAACCTTGACATTTAATTCTTCTTTTATCTCTCTGATCAATGCTTTTTTTGGAGATTCATTTTTCTTTTTATGCCCTCCAGGCAAAGCTAAACAATCAGCATAATTATCTTCACTTTCTCTTCTTTTTTCCAATAAGATATTATTATCTTTAATAAATACTGCAACTGATGTTATTTGCATATATTATTTATTAGAAGTCTGGTATATAAGTTT
>JAHWIB010000052.1 GCA_019322815.1 Candidatus Woesearchaeota archaeon
ATAGAATCTTATCTTAAGAAGATCTCAAATCCAGATATTCTTATTTTCGGCTGCACTTATAATTATAGAAAACTTCTTGCTAAATACAAGCTTTTTGCTACAATGGTAGATATTACAAGAGAGATGTATAAGATTAATACAGAAGCAATAAAAAACATCAAAAGAAAAGAGAAATTTATAGAAGCAAATTGGTTAACAGTGAGATTAAAAAAGAAATATGATCTGATTCTAGGTGATTTTGTAACAAGCAATGTTCCTTTAAGCAAAAGAAACAAATTCCTGGAAAATGTTAAAAGACATTTAAAAGACAACGGCCTTTTCATAACAAGAATATATAATACGCCAAAAAAATTAATAAGCGAAAAAGAATTTTTAAAATATTATAAAAATAAAAAGATCACTCTTCAAAACCTGAATGATCTCTGGTGGGACTCTGTTTTCCAATTGGATTTTAACAAAAAATCAAGAACAATAAAATGCAGAAGAGGAATCTTGAACTTTAAAAGATTATTAAAAAAACATCCATATCTTAAAAAATGGCTTGAGCCTTATGAAAAATACATGCTTACTGAGAAAAAGGACTGGACAGCGCTTCCAGAAGATAAGCAGGAAAAACAACTTAAAAAATACTTTAAAATCATTGCAAAGAAATCTGCAAAAGACTACAGGCATTGGGAGGACTGTGTTACTTATATATTGAAAAAATGAACCTAAAAAACTACAAAATCATAGACAGAAGGCATATATATCCTTATCCTGTGTATCTTGTTACACCAAGTTATTCTTTTTTTTTAAGAAAATATCTTAATATTTCATTCAACAAAGTATTGATGATCTTTGATAATGGCATGTGGAATTGTGTTATAAATGTAAAAGAGTGGAGCAAGGCCCAGGAAAGGATGTTTAAGCTGTATAAAAAAGATCCAAAGATCATTGACAAGTTTACTAAGAAATTTAAAAAAGCAATAAAAAAATATCTAAATTTTACAAAAACATTAGTTAAAAAAGATTATTCTAAACTAACAAATAAAGATTTACTAAAACTCTATAAAAAATATAATAAAGAATATGTTGAAAGCTTTATTTACGGCGAATGCCCTGCACAGGTCCTGAAATGGTTTCTTGAAGAGGAATTAAAAGGAAAATTATTAGAGATAATTAAAGACGAGAAAAAGGTAAATGAGATCTTCAGCCTGCTTATCATGCCTTCTAAAGATACCTTCTTGACAAGAGAGGAGAAAGATCTATTGAAAATAGCTCTGGCTAAGAACAAAGGAGAGCTGAAAAATCACGCTGAAAAGTATAATTGGATCTCTGTTGATTATAACGGAAAACCATTGACTGTCAAGGATTTTAAAAACAACTTAAGAAAAATCAAGAATCCAGAACAAAGACTAAAAGAATTAAAAGGTAATAACAGAAAAATAAAGCAGGAGCAGCTTAAAATTAAGAAAAGATATAAAATAGATAATGAAACATTTAAGCTTTGTATTACAGCTCAAAAATGTGTCTATCTGATGGACTTAAAAAGAGAAGAATACTCAAAAGCTCATTATCATGTCCAGTTCTTGATGAAAGAGATAGGAAAAAGATTAGGATTAAGCTTAAGACAGGCTGATTACTTGACGATTAAAGAAGTTGAAAAAGGGCTTGTAAAAAATATTAAATTTGATAAAAAAATTTTGGATAAAAGATACAAAAAGTCTGTTTATATCGGAGATGAGCATAATTTTGTAATTGCTGATAAAAAACAAGAAGCAGCTGTAAGAAAAGCTGTAGAGAAAAAACCTGAAAAAATAAAAGAATTAAAAGGGATCTGCGGCAATCCTGGAAAAATAAAAGCAAAAGCAAGAGTTATTCTGAAAACAAAGGATTTTCCAAAGTTCAAGAAAGGAGAGATCTTGGTAGCATCTTTTACAACACCTGATTTTGTTGTTGTGATGAAAAAAGCTTCTGGTTTGGTAACTGATTTTGGAGGCATAACAAGCCATGCAGCAATTGTTTCCAGGGAATTAAAGGTTCCATGTATCGTCGGCACAGAGCAGGCCACTAAATTGATAAAAACAGGAGATTTGATTGAGATAGATGCTGAGAATGGGATTGTTAAAAAGGTTTAAATAGTTCTAATTAATAATATTTATTATGCCAAAGCTGCAGCCATGGGTTATAAGTGAAGCAACTGCTAAAGAAAGGTCTAAAAGAAATCCGCCTACTGCTCCTGATAAAGCTGAGCAGGAGATTTATAAAAAATATGCCGAGACTGCTAATGGAAATTGTTTAATATTAGGAGCAACACCTGAACTAAGGGATATTTCTCTGGAAAATGGACTCAAAACTTATACTGTTGATCTAAGCAGGAAAATGATGGATATGGGAGATAAATGCATGAAACATAAAAACCATCCAGACGAAACTAAAATAATTGAAAACTGGTTTGATATGAAATTTGATAATAATTTCTTCAATATTGTTATGGCAGATGCTTCTTTCTGCAATCTGTCTACAAAAGAAGAAAATGAGAAATTATTAGGAATCTTAAAAAGGATTATTATGCCAAATGGTTATTTTGTATTAAGAAATATATTTCTGCCTGAGATTGAGAAGATTCCTCTTAAAGAAGTTGTATCATCATACAGACAGAAAAAAATGAATCTCTTTGATTTTTTTGCAGAATTAAGAATCGTGACATACCTGGATAAAGTCTATAACAAAGAAACTTACCAGTATGATGCAAAGAAAAACTTTGAATTGATTGAAGAAGATTATAAAAAAGGAATCTTCAATAAAGAAGAATTATATAAGCTGATGCTGTTCAGAAACAATATCATAAACACATTCTATCCTAAAAAGGAATTCCTGAAATTAGTTGAAAGCTTTGGTTTCAAATTAATAGAGAGCTTTGAAAATAATAGATTCAGATTTAATAAATATTTAACAATGCATATCTTTCAAAAATTATTTAAATAATCTTTAATTCTAGTTGTAAATATGAAATACGATTTAATACCCATTATGGAAAAGATTGCAAAGAAAAAGCCAGTAAAGGTTGTAGTGTGCGAAGGCTGGGATGAAAGAGTTTTAAAAGCAGTGGATGATGTGCTGAAGAAAAAGCTTGCTGAAATCATATTATTAGGAAATCCTGAAGAGATCAAGAAAAAAGCAGAAGAATTGAAAGTAGATATCTCTAAAGCAGAAATTCATGATTTTAAGAATTCTGAATTAAAAGATGAATTAATAGAAAAATTAGTTGAAGCAAGAAAACATAAAGGGATGACTAAAGAACAAGCTTCTGAATTAATCCAAGATGAGAATTATTTTGGATGCATGTACTGCTATGCAGGATATTCAGATGCTGCTGCAGGCTCAGCTATCGGCTCCACAGCAGAATTGATGAGGCCTGCTTTGCAGATATTAAGAGAAAAAGGCAGGTTGGTTTCAGAGGTTTGTGTATTTACTGATGTGAAAAACAACAGAACATTATTTGGAACAGATTTCAGCCTGAATATTGACCCTTCTGCAGAAGATCTAGCGCAGATGACATTAAATGCAGCTGATTGTGTCAGAGGCTTTGGAATAGAGCCGAAGATTGCCTTGTTGTCTTATTCAACAAAAGGAAGCGGCGGAGACAGCCCAGATATATTAAAGATAAGACAAGCAGCAGATATTGTAAAAAAACAGGATCCTAAACTAATTATAGACGGAGAATTGCAGGTAGATGCAGCTGTAAGCAGGTTTGGAGCAAAGAAAAAATGCCCTGACTCGCCGTTAAAAGGGGATGCAAACACATTAATCTTTCCTAATCTGACAGCATCAAACATATTTGCTCATGGAATAGGCCAGTTCTCAGACATGACTATGGATCTGACAATACTGGTAGGGCTTGCCAAGCCTGTCGGAATACTTGGAAGAAGCACTCCTGTAGAATCTGTAAGAAATATTATCATAAGCTGTGCAATGCAGGTTAATGTAAAAAGATAAGGAGTTAATCATGTGGCAAAAACTGCTTGCAAGAGAAGGTGTTGATTTAACAACAATATCAGGCATTAATTCTGTATATTATGAGCTTATAGATGAGTTTGCAAAAACAAAAAGTGAATTATTCTTTACTTTGCTTGAAGGCAAAAACTTTACTCATTTTATTGGGATAGATCCTCATGGATTAGGCAGGAATCTATACAAAAAATTATTTAACAGTCCTGAGCAGATCAAAAGATATTATGAAAATGGAAAAGTTTTGTTAAGAGAAATAAAAAAATCAGCTGCAAGATGGAAAAGATTAAGCAGAACAAGCGATAAAAAAGAGCTGTTAAAAGCATACAAGGATTTCAGAAGACAATTTGAAACTATAAATCACATTTACAGCATCTATTCCTGGCTGTCAATTGAAGCATGGCAGAATGATTTTGAAAAGCTGCTTTCTTCATTGATTAAAAAAAATAAGTTAGAAGATAAAAAAGAAAAGATTATCAGGTCTGTTTACAAGCCGTGGAAGAACACAGCAGTTTATGAGATTCAGGAAAAGATCAAAAAAGGAGTTGATATTGAAAAACTTGTCAAAGAATACCAATTCCTAAGAAGCTGGTGCGTTGTCTGGTACAGGCCGATTGATAAAGCATGGGTCAGGAATATAGGCAAAACAGAAGAAAAACCTGAAAAACTGTTGTCTATTAAGCAAATTATAGCTCTTCTAAAACCAAACAAAAAAGAAAAGAGATTCCTTGCTTTGGCTCCTTATATGGTTTTCTTCAAAGACTGGCGTGATGATCTAAGGAGAATGCATGCTTACAGCTGGTCATTCTTTTTTGAATTATTAGCATCAAGATTTGATATAGATTATAGAAACATTGGTTATCTGACTTTAAATGAGCTGGAAGACTGTCTAAAAAAAGATGCAATAGATAAAAAAGAGATAGAATCAAGAAAGAACAATCCCTGTATCATCACTCTTGGCGGCAGCAATATCAAGGTTATCTGGAGCAAGATTCCAAAGAGATATTATGATATTATAAAACAGATAGAGGAAAAAGAAAAACAGCTTTCAATTAAAGGATTTACTGCACAAAAAGGAAAAGCCAAAGGAAAAGTAATTGTAGTTAAGAGTTATCATGATATTAAAAAGGTTAAGAAAGGCCATATTCTGGTAGCGAACACAACACATCCTAATTATCTGCCGGCAATGCAGAAAGCAGCTGCATTTATCACAAATGAAGGAGGTATTGCAAGCCATGCAGCAATTGTCTCAAGAGAGATGAAGAAGCCGTGTATTGTCGGAACAAAGATTGCAACCAAAGTCTTGAAAACAGGAGACTTAGTTGAAGTTGATGCAGAAAAAGGAATAATAAAAAAAATAAAATCTATTTCTTCATAAAGTTTAGTATGAAGCTTGCGCCTACTAATAGGAATCCAACTGTATACCAGCTTATGTTCCAGAAATTCCATATTTCTAAGTCTTGCAGTAAAAACAGAACTCCTGCAATTAATGCTACTAATGAGCATCCTTTGCATATTCCAGTATCACATATCATGCATGATCCTTCTTTTGCCATTTAAAATTCACCTCCTATCTTCTTTTTTCAAAATAATTATCCCAGTTAAGCTTGCTTTTAGGATTTTTAGGTAATTTTTTGATTGAAACTGCAGCATATAATCCAGCAATAATTGCAAATATTAAGATCAATGCCCATGGGCTTGATATGCCAGAACCGTCTCCGCCAACAGCAAATCCTGTTATTCCTCCAAACAATGATTCCAGCAGTCCTTTCTTTCCTTTAATCACATGCGCTTCTAAATCAGAGGAAGGATTTTGTGGATGTATAGATTTTGCTTCTACTTTTGAAGAATGTCCTTCTACAAATGGTTCTATTGGGCCTGTCTCCTTAGGGCATTCTCCGCAGTCTTTTGAGCATTTTTTACATGTCTCATCTGACTGGCAGATTCCATCTCCGCAGTATGTTCCTACTCTAAGAGGAGAGCTTCTAAAGCTGTTGCTTTTGTCTTTTTGCTTGTTTGAATTAGATTCAACTTCTAATAAAACTTTTCTTGTATGTTCAAATCCTTCTGAAGATGTTACAAAAGCATTTATTATATATTCTCCTTCATCTGGAGCATCAAATTCATATTCAAATGTTCCATTTTCTATTGAAATATTAATTGTTTCTTCCGGAAGCTCCAATGTAATGATATCTTCAGGAGCTTCATTGCCATCATCTAATTCAACTGTTCCAGAAACAGTTACCTTTTTTCCTGGCTTTGTAGTTGATGGTGTTAGCTGCATATCAATATCATATCCTTGTATTAATGTAAATGTATCATAGACTATGTTTGTATTTCCAAATCCGTCTTCTGCTGTGATCTCTAATGTATAATCTCCTAAATCATAGCTTACATCTGTCTGTATTGTTGCTGAATAAATATCTCCATCACTTATTACACTTAATGATGTGCTGTTAAATTCCATATCTACATTATCGACTCCGCTTATATCTGTTATATTTGCCTCAACTGTATAATCTTCTATTCTTGCAACATAGGTTATGTCTGATATTATAGTTGGTCCTGTTAGATCAGTTACATTTAATGTTCTTGATTCAGTTGCAGCTGAGTTCAATGCATCATCCTGGCATTGTACATACCATTCATACTCATCCATAGGAAGTACTAAAGTTATATTTGCTATTGCAGATATATCAAGAGATTCTGCTGCTATTGGATTATTGTCTGCAAATATTGTACAGTTTAATTCATTATCTAAGTTATCAAATATATCAAATAAAAAGTTCACATGAACATCAGAGCTTGTGCCATCTGCTGGAGCGATTAAACTTATTGTTGGAGCTGTCCTGTCTACAATAAATGTAAACTCTTCTACAGCTATGTTGCCTGCTCCATCTTCTGCAGTTACAATTATTATATTTTCTCCTTCTGGAAGTTCTGAGCTGTTTAAGCTGCTGCTGTAATCAACATCAACTAATTCATAGTTGTCTGAAACTTCAATATCAATGATTACATCAGAGCCTATTAATGAGCCGTTTGCAGGGCTGTTTAAGGTTATTGTTGGAGCTGTATTATCTATGATTATATTTCTTGTTTCTGAATCTGCTGACAATCCAACCCAGTCAGTGCATCTGACTATCCATTCATGATTTCCTTCAGAAACATTTGTCATATCATAGGTTGTTTCAGTTATTTCTCCATTATTTGATTCTGCTGAATCGATTGTTTCATCATCTACAATCAAGCTGCAGGTCAATGTTGGAGCTAAGTTGTCTGATGCATTAAATGAAAATATTGTATTGCTGCTTCCATATTCATTGTCTGCTGGAGCGATTAAATCAATTGATGGAGCTGTACCATCAAATCCTACAGAGCCAGTTAAAGAAGATGATTCCAAAGCATAGTTATGGACAACAAATTCAAAACACATAAGATCTCCTTCTTCATATTCAAGAAGATCAAGCTGGTTTGAACAGGTATTATTATCGCAATCTAAAACAAGATTTTCAGTTAGATTTGTATCATTGCATGGCCAGTAAGTTAATCTTGCTGTATTGATCCCTGTTTCAGGATCTTCAGCATAAACTGAGATTTCCTGGTCAATCATGCCTGTTCTTAAAAAGCTGCCGTCTTCAGGAGTATTGTTTGATAATAAAGGGCTTGTATCATCATTTCTTATTTCAACAGGTATTGTAAAAGTTGTTTCTTCAGAGCTTTCTCCTATAATTATTATCTCAATATTTGAAGTTGTATCATCACCTACAATTTCTGCCTTAGCAGTATACTGGAACAATGCTCCAAAGATATTTGTCTCAATGCTTCCATCATACCATCTTATGATTTCATCTGAAAATGTATTATCCCATCCTAAGAAAACAACAGAATCAGTTATTGTAAAGCCAGGCATTGTCACTCTTACCTCTTCTATTGTTTCATTTCCAAATAGATTGTTTACAGTAAGGTTGAATTTCTGCTCATTTGTTTCATACAAATCAATAGGAGTTATGTCAATTTCCGGGTTAGGAGCAGCATGAACAAAAGGAGCAAGAAATATCATCAACAGGATAAAA
>JAHWIB010000053.1 GCA_019322815.1 Candidatus Woesearchaeota archaeon
CTCTGCTTTTCTGCATCTTTTCTTCTTTAACATCTTCATGATCTTCTCCAAATAATACATATTCTCCTGCTTTATACAGCTCATCATTGATTAATGAGTATCCAAATATAGCTGCTAGTCTTTCATTAGCAAGCATCAAAGGAGCTTTTTCCTGCTCTGCAAATTCATTATGCTTTTCAATATATTTTCTAAAATTTTCTCTTGAAAATTCTGCTGCATCCATATCTGGCCTGTCTCTTGATACAGAGTTTGTCAATCTTGAAGTATCAACAAATTCCATTCCTTTTGCAGCAGACTCCCAATCAATTCCATAGCAAACATCACCTGCTGTTCTGCAGTTAACATCATGATAATCTCCATGAATAACAGATCTTAATGTAAATGCTCTTGCAAACGCAGCATAAGCCTGCATCAGCCTACTCATTTGAGGACTTATGATTTTAGAATGTCCTGATACAGGCTCCAAGAATCTGCGTCTGAACTCTTGATTATGATTTAATGTAGGAAGCTCGATACCAAAATCTCTTTTTAATTCATGTAAATGTGCTGTTGCCAAAACATGAACTTGAGCAATTGTTTCCAAAGCCTTTTCACTTAATTTTCTTATATCAGATTCTGAAGCAGAACTTATTGCCTGCCTTAAGCTTCTATCTCCAACATGCTGCATTACAAATGCTCTTCCTGCTTCAACTTCATAAACTGAATGTACTTCTATGCCTAATCCTTTCAAGAATGCAGGCATTTTCTCTTCTAATTCATTTCTGTCTTTCAAAGCAAAGTGTATCTGCTGTGTTTGTCCATCAACCTGATATTCAAATGTCAATATATCAACTTTATGCCTTGATTTTTCCATGTGCTGAACTCCTCTATACTTGACTCCTGAGAATTTCTTAGCTAACATTGCTAATATCGGCCTATATTCTGCTGGCAATCTTTGCCCTATAACTTCTGCTTGCTCTGGTGTTCTTTTTATAGCTTCTTCATCAGGAATAACAATACCTTTATCATTATTAAGAGTATAACCAATAGATCGATAATCATTAACCATCTCTTTTAATCCAGAATTTCCTTGGATAATATACTCTATCTCTTTTTTTTCGCTAATCTGTGATTTTGAGTTAAATTCAGTTAGAAAATTATAAATAGGTGTAAACTCTTTAATCTTATTATTGGTTTCAGTTTCACTTAAAACTATATTTTCTAGCTTTGAAGATAATTCTTGATATCTTATTTCATTAATTTTATTTTGTTTTATCTTTAAAATTTTAGAAGTTTTATAACCTAATTCAATTTCAGGATTTACTTCCTCTCCAAAATCGTCTCCTATTCTAAAGGAAACAGGCATAGAATATTCAGGTTCATTATCTCCATTGATCCTACTTACTCTTTCTTCTAAACCACCTTTAGAACAAGAACTTTCTTCTTTAGATCTGATTTTTAAATTAGGAATATAAGCGCCAGCTCCAAGCAGTGTACTATAAATTAATGCAAATTTTTTAAAATCAAATTTTTTACTCATAAGCCCTCAGTAAATTTAATAATTTCACACTTTATAAAGTTTTCGGTTTTGTTACTACTAATTAGTTACATAAATATTAAAGAATTAAGGCTTAATATTTTTAAAGAATTTTTAAGTATTTTTCAAATCTTCTAATTCTTGATCTCCTTCTGCCATACGTTTGGCCATCTCTTTCATAAGATCAGGAAATTTCTCTCTAAATGCTTTGTAATTTTTCTCAAAAGTTTCCTTAGCTTCATCAGGAACAAGATCAGCATCGTGTAATGTGCCATAAACAATCCATAATTCTTCTTTAGAAGAATCAACATCATCAACACATTCTTCAAGATATTCTGCACTTTTTATTAGATGTTTAGCAAATTTATCTTTTTGTGTGCTAAGTAATCCTCTATGAAATTCTATTAGCCCTAACATATAAGACCTGTAGCTTCTGCAAAATCTATTGCTTTTGAATGCAGGCAATATCATTTCTGCTTCATCATTTAGTTTATCACTTATATCTCTTCCATATTTTGCATCAATATCCTCAAAATCATGTTTTAGCTTAACTGCAAAATGATGCAGTGTTTCTGCTACATAAAGAGAAATCTCATCTTCATTAATATCTCCTTTTCTTGCAACTAAATAACTGAATAATTGATAAGTGTTCTTTCCATCTAACGCATCTTTAAAATGAAATAATAGGTCCTCAGTAAAGTTAAGATCACCAATATCACAGAAATCACTTATCCCATAATTATCATAAAGCTCTTTTGCTTTAGATTCTAAAGCATTTTTTAATATTTCAACAGTTCTTTTAATATCTTCTTCACTCATTTTCCAATTTTTTTAGATTTAAAACTATTCATACAATAGACCTAATGCTGCAATCGGATCTTCTAAGCATTTCAAAACTTTTGGCCTTGCTTTTGCCCATTCTATAAATGAATCTGGCTTCTCTTCTTTGAATTCTTTGCCTTCTTTCTCTGCTTTCTCTTTTTCTTCCTCTGCTCTTTTTTCTAGATCATCTTTATAATTTCTATAAGCTTTTGCAATCTCTGTCATTACTTTGTCTTTTGCCATCTCATAATAGATGCCTATCCAGCCTGCATGTTCCTTTGGAGTCATCTGCCTTGCTCCTGCTATCCAGGAAAAGAGCGGATGATCTTTTCCAAATTCAGGAGATACTAGCATCTCACCATTTGCTTCTACAATTTCTGGACAACCATCATCATCATGATCAAAAATTTTAGCATTTAATCTTCTTTTTCCATCTTCAGTATTGATAATTACTCTTCCTTCAATATCCTGTTCTCCTTTAATTATACCATAAGGCAATGCAATACCCATAGCAGCAGCGAATGCAACAAATGCTACACCAAACATAGTTTTCATCTTCTTTTCTGCTGTCCATGGTTCTTTTATAGGTCCAGGACTTTTATCACCATTTTCTTCATATGCCTTAAGTTCAGCTTCTAAATCTGCTCTTGTTTTTGCTAGAGAATCCAAACCAGCTATAATATCCTCCTGATATCTTTCAACATTATTATTATACCATCTTTCTAATATGGTCTTTAATTTTTCCCTAATTCCTTGATCGCTAAAATCAGATATTATTTCCTCTAATTCTTCACATTCACCCATAACTTCTCTTAATTTCTCTCTGTCTTTTGCCATTCTTTTCAATGAAAAATAATCAAAGACAACTTGTTCTCCTACACTCATATTGGATCTTAGTAATAATTGCATAATTGGTTCAGGGTTTTCAGAAATCTCTTTTAATTCTCTTCCTCTAGCAAAAGCATACTTATCTTTAATATCACTAATCTTTTCAATATCAATTGATTTAGCTTCCTCATCACCCATATTAAATGACTGCATTATTCCTTGAAACAAATAATCTCTAACATCATATTCATTATCCTGCTTTATTTTAGGATCCTCTTTTATTCTGGAATAAATCTTTTTAGCCATTTGTTTGGCCATAGCTTCAATAAGATCCTGTTTTGTCAATGAATCTTCTTTTTTTATATAACCATACAATTCTTTTTCAAATTCTTCTCTTTGAAAACCTATATCATTATCTAATTCTCTGTTAATCTCACTTAATGTAAGGGGCCTATTACGGTCATCAGGATCAGTATGATAATCATCAACTTCATCAAATAATCCGTTCTGGCCTAATACTCCAAGATAGAGAAGCCTTTCAAAAGCATCATAAAAACCTTGATCTAAATCTTTTCCCTGCTCAACAGCTTCATCTAATCTTCTCTTAAGATCTGCATAATCTTTCACTAGATAAGCTCTAATTCCTGCTCTGTTGAAGTTATGATAACTTGCAGATCCACTAGAATCAGCCATTCCTTTAACTATTGATTTGTCAATATCAAGAGTAGCCTGTTCAAAATCTCTTTTTTCTTCATCTGTTAAAGTATGTTCAAGAGAAGCAGCTTTTGCAAGAAGAGGGCTATACCTATCAATTGTCTTAATATTTTCTCTCAGCTCCCTTTTCTTCTCTTCCCTGTATATTTCAGGGTTAATTGCCATCATCATTTTAGCTATGGATTTGTATAGTTTTACTCTTTATAAAGCTTTCGGTTTGTTACTACTTATTAGGTACTAATAAAAGAGCATTATTTAAAAATAATTTAAGAATGATTTATGACAAAAAAGTCTCACTTTTTAGCGTTTTAACACGTGAATGTTTATATAGTTTGTTCACTTATATATATTGTTTAGACATATTTGTCACATGTCTCACTGATAAAAATGGTATGGGTAAATGCAGAAGGAAGGATCCAGTTGTGCGAAACTGGAATTGACGGGTTTTTGTTTCCGATGAAAACCTGCCACAGTACAATAAGCGGATTTGTAATAGATCAAGGTAGATAAAAATGTCAGGATATAGCGCTTGCGGAAACTGCGGAAGTTATTCTAGTTTGGAAAGCGCTGTTAATTATTCTTCTTCATCTGGTCCAAGTTATTCTATGTCTTCAAGTTACTCAGACAGTTCAAATTTATCATATTTGGTTGAGGCTGCTGCTATAAGCGCGCCAACTAAAAACATTGCAGCATATGATTTTGATATTAAAAAAGACAATTATGGAGGGATCTCATTAAATAATTATAATGCAAAAAAATCAATAACAAATTCATACTCACATATAACTGATGATTTCCTTAATCCAAACAGGCCAAAATCAATCTTTGTAGGAGATGCAGCTGAAATCAAAGAGTTTATTGAAGAGGCATTTACAGCTACAACAGGAAGAGAATTCCCAAAAGATGTTATTGTACATATCATAGATGAAAAACAAATGAAAAAAGCACATTCAATGTTTGGCAATAACTGGAACAGTGAAATTCAAGGATTTGCTATTAATAGAAAAGATAGAGGATTGATGAGTGAAATCTTCATAAAAAAAGGAGAATTAGACAGGATTATGCTTACAATAGGTCATGAAATAGGCCATGTTTTAACTAAAAAGTTAAATGACATGCGGGAAGAGGAGGCAAAGGCTTTTGCATTCAGCTTGGCTTGGATGAAAGCAATTAAGCAAAATAATATAGCTAACTTAGCAACCTCCATTTCATTGAGCAGACCAGCAATGAATGGAATCCATGATATTGCTTTAGATTTTGTTTTGAATCTCAGAAGCAGAGGAAAAGAGGCTTTAGATATCTACAAAGAGTTAATAGGAGGAAGGCTTAAAATAGCAGGTTAAAATGGGAGGAATATTTGAAGAGATAGGACGTGCAGCATTGCAGGCAGTTTATAATCAAGGAGATGGAAGCAGGCATTATACTTCCAGAATGCCTGAAGAAGATTTTGCTCAAAGACATAACAGCAAATTCAATTATATGATGCCTAGTCTTAAGCCTTACCAAGGCAGAGCAGATCCAGCGGATATGGTTAGAAAACAAATTGATAGAACTCCAAAGATGGAATTATATCAAAATCCAGTTAGAAATGTTTCTGGTGAAAAAGGAATATATGCTTCTTTGTTAAATTACAAATTTATGAGTTAAACTTAAATATATGAATTAATATTTCTATATTTATGATTAACAGACTAGTAGATATTTTTGGCAACAAGACAAAGGCTTTGGAAGTTCTGTATCTATTAGAAGGAGTCAAGCCTGTTGTAAGGCATGGATTTTATGAGCATGAGCTGCCTAAGATAGAAAGTTTCTGTGAAGCAAATAACCTTGTTATTGAAAAATCCCTTTATAAGGTTGTGATTGTTGATGCTGAAGAAGGAGAATACAGCAATAAAGGCATCAAGGTAAAAACAGATGACCCAAGGCAGGGAATGCTGTTTATCTATATATCAAAAGACAAGGCAAAAGCTGAATTAGCAAGCAGATATGAATCAGAAGGAAACCATAAAGAATTAGGATTATTATTAGGCTATCCTTTATGCTGCATTGATTTTTTTATCAAGCATAAAAATGAGCAAAGCATGGCAAATAATGATTATGTTGAGCCTATATTGAGCAATTCAGAAGGAGATATGTTCCAATTCTACACAAATGTCTTTAAAAAACAGTTTGATGTAACTTTGCTTAATCATTTTCCGTGCTCTTTGGATTGTGAAGGGTCTATTGATCTAGCTCAAACACATCTAGATATAATAAGGAAATATGATCCACCTTTAGCTGAATATTTAATCCAGAGATTAAAATGCAAAGTAAATATGGAAAAAGGAGTTATTGAATTTTATTAGAATAATACTTAAATATAACTTATAAGTTCTTAAATCAAAATGACACCTGAAAAAGATACGGCTCCTTTTGATGATCTTAGTTATGTTCCTTTTGAATTAATAACTTTTTTTCACAGGCTTGAGCAGGATAAAAAACTTTCTAAGAAAAGGCAGTATAAAAAATTAGAAGATAGGGTTGATAGATATATAGAACATAATAATGCAATGATAGGAGATGGGCAAAGTGCTGCGTATATCTTAAATAGAGATGAATATCAGGAAAAAATAAGGGCTGCATATAACCAATTTAGGGAAATGAAGACTAAGAGAAAAATGTGTAAAAAGGTATATAAATAAACTTTCGCAAGTCTTATAAATAACCTCATAATTCTAGCTATGTGAATTAAAATGTCTACTGAAATTCTAACCAAGACAGGCAGATTTTGCTAGTCAAGGCTTTTTATTGCTTTTAATTTGCTGATTGATTTATTTTATATTTTAATATATCTTTATAAAATTCAAATTACATGGTGATATAATATGCTATCAAAAATAAGAAAAAAGAAACTAGAATCAAACATCTGGAAGTTTTATTTGTATAGAGTATTCTCTACTCTAGTGTTTGTATCTCCTATTTTTGTATTATTCCTGCAGGAAAACAAGCTTAGTATGATCCAGATTATGTTAATACAATCTATATTTACAACAGTTGTAATGTTGTCTGTTGTTCCTTCTGGAATCATAGCAGATTATTTTGGAAGAAAAAATGTCTTAATAGTCAGTACAATATTACACATAGCTGGCTGGTTTTTATATGCTTTTGGACATAATTTTTTAGATTTCGCAATAGCTGAAACAGTATTTGGAATCAGTGCAGCAGCATGGATGGCATCTGGAAGCGCCTTCTTTTATGACTCATTAAGAGAATTAGGCAAAGAAGAATCCTACAAAAGACTGTTTGGAAATACAGTTGGAATTGAACATATTGTATCTGCTTTTGCTGCTTTAGCAGGAGGGTATATTGCTACATATTTCAACAGCTTTAGGCTGCCTTTTTTAGTATCAGGACTAGTAGTGTTATTTTCATTAGCGATTGTATTAAGCTTTACAGCAACTAAAAATTACAAGCATGGAGACAAGCATTATTTCCTTCACTTAAAAAATGCTACAAAATTTGCAGCAACTCATCCTAGGATAAGGCTATTTATTATCTATTCAGCCATATCCCTTGCAATTTTGTTTACAGCATATATATTTTACCAGCCTTATCTCCAGTCAATAAAGATTTCGTTAGTCTATTTTGGATGGATCTATTTTGCAATGAGCTTGTTAGCTGCAGCAGGAGCTAAAATTGCTGACAAAGCAGAATCTTATTTAGGAGAAAGAAAGATATTGATCTTAATGCTGATATTCTTTCTTATTAGCATATATGGAATGTCTTTGGAATTAAAGATTATTGGATTTATATTTCCTATACTGATATTTTTTGTAGGAGGAGTATTCCAGCCAGTGATCTCTGACTATATAAACAAGCATACTGAATCAGAGCATAGAGCAACTGTCTTGGCATTAAATGAATTAGTAGTGGAATTTTTTGCAGCACTTTCAGCACCATTATTCGGCTGGGTTGCAGATCTTTGGAGCTTAGCAGCAGCATTTGAATTCATGGCAGTTATATTAATCATAAACTTATTTATATTAATAAGTGTATTTACTATTATTAGAAGAAGAGAAAGATGAAAAAAGAAACAGAATTAGAAAAACAGATAATTGAAGAGTATTCAACAAAAGACGAACAAAATTTATACAGAGAGAGGACGCTCCATGAAGGGT
>JAHWIB010000054.1 GCA_019322815.1 Candidatus Woesearchaeota archaeon
AGAAATTAATTCAAAGTGCAAAAGGCCAGGTTATGAAATAATTATTTCAATACTTTTCCTGTTTCCATATACCATAGATATAAATCTAATTCTGCCAGGTTAAGATTTGCTTTTTTTGCTATAAGGTTTAATTTATCTTCAATTTCCAAATAATCATTTTTAGCCAGTGTTTTTGGCCTTTTGATCAAATTGTTTTTTGCTAATAGATCTATGATATGAAAATCAATAATTGCTGCATTTTTATAGCCAGTATTTCTTAGGAAATGGCTGGCTTCTTTATAGCCGATGCCTTTTATGTTTTTAACCAGCCAGTCTCTTTCTTTGTCTTTTAATTCATTTTTATGTTTTCTTGCTTCGACAATATAGCCGGCTCTTTTTGTGTGAAATCTTGCGCCATGTTCTTTAAGCATTTTTTGCAGTTTTTCTTTTGGCAATGTTAAAAATCCATTACCTATCTTATTTTGCACATAAATGCATCTTTCTGCATTTGAATTTGCAGTCAATATGCAAAAACACAATTCTTTAAATAATTCATTTTTTGATCTTATTTTTGAAAATTCTTTTAGTCTTTTATTAACTATATTTTTTATTTGTGATTTTTTTAATTCTTGGATAGATAGCAAAAGTTTTTTCATTTATCTTATTTAATTAGATTATATTATAAAGCTTTTCAAAATAGATTCATAACTAATTTCTAAGCTTCGGAAATCAAAGATTTCCGAAACATATATAAACCTAAAAAGATAAAATAATAGTGAAAGAGGTGAATTGAGATTAGCAATCAAAATCATACAAGATACTTTATTATAGTGCTTCTTGTAGTTTTATTAGCACTAGCTTTTTTAATTATAAGGCCTTATCTAATTCCTGTTTTAACTTCTGCTGTTTTGGCATATATATTCTATCCTCTTTATGACTTATTAAATAAAAAAATAAAAAGGCCAAACTTATCTGCAACACTTATTTCTATTTTGATTATTTTGCTTGTTTTAATGCCTATCAGTCTTGTCTTGTTTCAGATTTCAAAAGAAGCAAATGTCAGTTATATATTGATAAAGAACAAGTTTATGACAGGAGAAATATTTGAAGTAGACTGCAATGATGAAGGATTTTATTGCATGACAATGAATGACCTTAGGAATTTTATGAAACGACCTACAACAAGATATTATCTGGAAGACGGATTAAAAAAAGTAACTGTATATGTTGCTGAAGGCGCTTTTAATTTTATTGTTAGTTTACCAAAAAGATTGTTAGAGGTTTTCATTACATTTTTTATTATCTTTTTCTTGTTAAGGGATGGTAAAAAATTTGTAGCTGCTATTGAAAGAGCTGCTCCTCTTAAGAAGAATTTTAGAGCAGGAATTTTTGAACAGCTGCATGAATTGACAAGAGCAATTATATATGGAATCTTTGTTATTGCAGTTGTTGAAGGAGTCATAGCAGCTATTACATTTAAGTTATTTAAAGTAGCTTCCCCTATATTATGGGGGCTTGTAGTATTTATCCTGGCTTTATTGCCTGCTATTGGAGGAGCTCTTATATGGGTCCCTGCTATGATAATGAAATATTATGCAGGCCATCCTTGGCTGGCATTAGGAATATTAGTTGGCGGTGTGATTATCTCTTCTATTGATACTTTTTTAAAACCAAAGATTATTGGAGACAGAGCAAAAGTCCATCCTACAATAATATTATTAGGTGTTTTAGGAGGATTAAGCTTATTTAGTTTAATTGGAGTAATTATCGGGCCATTAATACTTGTTCTATTGATAACTGTTGTAAAGATGAGCAGGGGAATGAAATAAATTCTAAAATGAAACTAAAAGTCAAAGACAATAAAAAAATTGAAAATTTTTTTAAGCCTTTGACTTTTTAAGAAGTGAAGAAAATGAAACTAAAAGTCAAAGATGTAGATATTGCAACTGGCGGAGTTCAAATTGTTTTGTTGAATGAGGAAGATGCTCACAAGCTTGATCTGCATCATGGAGACAGAGTCAGTGTTAAAAAAGGCAAAAAGATAACTACTGCCACTTTGAATATCGCTGAAAGCAGAAAAGCTGTTCCTCCTGGAAAGATTGGGCTTTATGAAGAGGTTTTAGATTCTTTAAATGCAAAACATAATGATCTTGTTGATATTGATATTGAGGAAAAACCGATAGGGGTATCTTACATCCAGAAGAAGCTGCAGGGCATGAAATTAAATAAGCAGGAGATAAATGAGTTAGTAAAAGAGATTGTCAGCAATAAACTGACTGGCATTGAGCTGACTTATTTTATAGCTGCCTGTTTTACAAATGGAATGACTCTGCAGGAAACAATCGCTTTGACAAAAGCTATTGTTAAATATGGCAGCAGGCTGGACATAAAAAAATATCCTATAATAGACAAACATTCTTCAGGAGGTGTTCCTGGAAACAGAACTACAATGACTATTGTTCCTATAATTGCAGCTGCAGGACTAACAATGCCTAAAACTTCTTCCAGAAGCATTACTTCACCTGCTGGAACAGCTGATACAATGGAAGTGTTAGCTCCTGTTTCTTTAAGCTTGGAGAAGATGAAAAAAGTTGTCATGAAAACAAACGCCTGCATTGTCTGGGGAGGTGCAATTGATCTGGCTGCAGCTGATGATAAGCTGATTAAGTTAAGGCATCCATTGGCTTTAGATCCAGAAGGAATGTTATTAGCTTCTATACTGGCTAAGAAAGCAGCTGTTAATTCAACCCATGTTTTAATAGATATCCCTCTTGGAAGAGACACTAAGATTAAGACTAGGAAACATGCAAGACATTTGAAAAGATTATTTATTAAGATTGGCAGAAAATTAGGGATTCATATTCATGTCATCTTAACAAATGGTGAGGAACCTATTGGAAATGGCATTGGTCCGGCTTTAGAAGCAAGAGATGTCTTATGGCTGTTAAAGAGGGATACTAGAAGACCTTTGGATTTAGAAAAGAAGAGCATAATGATGGCAACAAAGATATTGCAGATGGCTAATATTAAAGATGCAAAGAAAAAAGTCATTGAGATATTAGATTCTGGTTTAGCCTATAAGAAAATGCAGGAAATAATCAAGGCTCAAGGAGGAGATCCTAATATTGATCCTGATAAAATAAAGATCGGGAAATATTCTTATACCTTTAAAGCTCCTGCCTCTGGCAGAATAACAGATATCCAGAATTTTACAATTAATAAAATAGCAAGAATTGCTGGAGCTCCGGTAGATAAAGGAGCTGGTGTTTACTTTTATCATAAGCATGAAGGCATGAAAATCAAGAGAGGAGAGAAATTAATGACAATATATGCAGAGAATCCAATCAGATTGAAATATGCTCTGCATATTCTCAGGAAGATAGGAGGAATCGTTGTGGATGGAAGGACTTTGAAGAAATAAAGTCAAAAATATATTCACAAAATCAAAAGCATAGTCACTGCATTCCTAGCCTTTGATTTCTTACAAAATCAAAAGCATAGTCACTGCGTTCCTAGCTTTTAATTTCTTGAAAAAAATCAAAAGCTTTAAAAAGGAGAGTCATGCTCATATTGATATTAAATTGGAGGAATTTAAAATGGAAGGAAAAGTAAAATGGTTCAATAGATCCAAAGGATATGGATTTATTGAAGGCGATGATGGAAATGAGTATTTTGTGCACAGCTCACAGCTGGCAGAAGGAACATTTATACGCGAGAATGATCGTGTATCTTTTGAACCTGCTGAAAGCGATAGAGGAAAACAAGCACAGAAAGTTACTCTGCTTCAGAAAGGCAGTGAAATAGCTGCTGAAGAAGCTCCTGAAGAAAAACAAGAGTAAAAAGATAATTCTTGAATTTATTTTTTTATTAATTTTTTTTTGATTTAGGTAGATTAGATTCTAAAATTCTTATTTTAGAATTATAATTAAGAAAAGTTTTGGAAAGCAAAATTTGAGAAAATTAGAACAAAGAAGACACAATTTATTTAAAATATCTTTCAATAAAATTTCTAAAGGTTTTGTAATAAATAAATCCCCAAATTGGATTTTTGTCGTAATAATAAATTTTATTTTCTTTCAAATCAAAAATAATTGGCATTTCAAATGCTGCAAAATGTTTTTTTGGTCTTGCTTGAGTAAATTTTTTTGCAGTTTCGTCAACCTTTGATGAAATAAGTAATGCAAAGGAAACAACTCCAGCTTGAATTCCTCTTGGCAATCCTTTATTATTTTTTATTGCATAATCCATACAATTTTTTGAGAAATTTTCAATTGTTTCTTTTTTAACATTCTTAGAAACACCAATTATTATAAAAAAATTCATCTGTGTTGCAAGCCATGACAATTTAAATTCTTTTTTCATAGCAACAGTAACATCAAATGAATTGATTTTATCTTTTTTTAATTCAAAGCCATCTTTTTTTAATTTTGAATAAACTTTACTTAAATAAGTATTTGTACCCATGATATTATTTTATTAATTATTATAGTTTAAATAATTTTCTAAAGATTATTGGCGGGTATTAGATAAGCGCCTCAGTCTAGCAGGCAAAATCAAACATAGAAAGCTTCTTTATTAGAAGCAGGATCATCTTTTGGATTATCCCTGCTTAAAAACTCATCATAACTATAAGAAATAAATTCTTTAAATTTCCTATGAAGTAAATCCATAGCACGTTCTTGGGCACCTGCATGGAATCCTTCTCTTTTAAAATTCTCTTTATATACTTCACAAGCATGCTGAACTGCTTCTTTTTTCATTTCTTCATAATTATCTAAACCTTTTGATTTTAATTCAGAATTTAATTGGTCTGCTCTTTCAATCAAGCCAATTATTTCTTTAGCGTAAAATTCATTAATTCCGTGTGTTCTTTCTTTGTCTCCAGGACTTTCAATAACTTCATTTTTTATCCTGTCATATATTGTACAGATAACCTCTTTCTTATGATCATCTGTAAGATCATATCCAGGAAGCTGACTAAATTCTGCAAGCAATTCCACAACATCTATAAGAGATTTAACATCCTCATCAAATGCACCATATCCAGAATCTTTTTGCAAATCTGATAATCTTTTTTGCAAATCTGATCTTGGATTTGATAGTTCTCTAAGATATGTCTGTCTTGCTTTTTCTATATCTTCTGGAGAAAGTGAAATATAATCAAATGGATCTTTGTCCTCAGTATATTCTTTATGTTTTGCCAAGAATTCCATCTCTTCTTTTAAAGTTCTTTTTGCTTCAAGCATCTCTCCATCTAAAATATCTCTGATATTTTGAGCTGCTTGCTGCATATTAATATCATAAACATCTATAGCTTCTGGAATTGATCTTATAGCAAGCTCATCCAGAACTTTAAGTTCATCAAGATCCCTTGTATTTTTGGATCTTGTAGTTGTATATCTTCTAATTATATCTGTTCTTTGATCATGTGTTGTTTCTATTCTTGTTAGAAGCCTATCAAAAGAATCTTCAAGATCTCCAAATACCGGCTCCCACCAGTTTCCTTCTGTCCTTGATCTATAATCTCTTGCTGCTTTGAGATTTTTCTCTAATTCTGATTTAATCTCATGAAATCTTTTTCCATCATCCTGAGCTAATTCAAAAACACGTTCATCTGTATGTGCATCCCAATGATATTGATCAAAAGTATGTTTATAGGGTGTTTGACTAATCCCTTCTTTTAATCTATCTTCTTGAGATCTAAGAATATCAGTCCTTCTTGTGTTAATTAATGCACAAATTACTGGGATTTTTTCAACAAAATAACCTATATTATTAATTATACTCATATACTAGAAAATAAAATTATTTATTTATAAATCTTTTGTTTTTATTCACTAATAAGTAGTAATAATCCGAAAGATTTAAATACTTTAAGATACATCTAATAGAGATATAATGGTAGAGGTAAACTAAAAAATGGATGAATTAACATTGCTTTTAGTTCAGATATTAAAACAAGGAGAACCTGAGTTTAGGGATATAGGCCCTAATGCAAATTGTGCTGTATATGTTACAGCTCATGATGATAGAGTTCCTAACAGGATGGTTATCCATGCGCAGGCTAGATCCCCAGAAGACCTTCCTAAGCGTTTGAAAAGGGATTCAGAGTTAGGCCTTACTTTAGATTATTTTACTAAACCAAGTGCAAATTTAGATGGTTCTGGAGAACCTCTGGCAATCACAATAGGAGATTACCTATTTATGGGCAGCTGTACCATGAGCCCTTCTGGATCACATGATGTGGTACAATTTAATCCAAAATATAAAGTTCTGGGGGTTGCGACAGTACCAGTAGGAGAGTATGAAACCAGGCTAGCAGAAGGATTTAAAGGATTGTCAACAAGACCAGACGCAAAACTAGGAGAAGGAGCTGCTGATGTTAAGCTGCTTGGACCTGGACCAGAGCCGGAAAAGTTCTACTAATGCCCAAAAACCACAGGACAGAAAAAAATAATTTATTTTTCTTTTTTCAAAGAGTTCAAAAATTGAATATAATTTTCATAAAATAATGTAACATTAAAAAATAAATGTACGCCGACGCCCTGCAGAGGAATTGAATTCCCACGCCGTAAACTATTTCTTTATTTTATTTTTAGTTAAGATGTTGAAATATTTAAAATTTTTGCTATGACATCTAAATACTTAATCTGATTTATTCCAAACATCATAAAAGAATTTTCTATATTGCTCTGCATTTTCCCTGCAGATTATAACAAAAACTCTGGGAATCTTTCCCCAATTAAATGTTGCAACTGTATCTTTAACAATAGCAATACCTGTCGGTAATGTTTGTTTTGTTGTTTTGAATTCATATAGTCTTGTGTTGGAATAATTCATCTTTTTTTGAGTTAGTTTATCATGGATATTGCATAATATCTTAGCTTTAGCTTTTTTTTCTGCTCTTTTCTGATGAAATTTCTGAAACATTAGAATAATCGATTTATTATCTAATGATTCGTTAGAAAAAGTCATTGCCAAATATTCATCTCCCTTGTTTAATTTGTCTAGGATTTCATCATAAAATGTTTTTACTCCTTCAAATCCCACATAAACTTTTACTTCTTGTTTTTCCTCTGCAAACTTCTGCTTTGCAACAAGTTCTGGAAGTATTTGTTTGAATTCAGAAGCTTCTTTCTTAAGTTCTTTTTCTTTATTTTTTATATAATCTAATATTCTATCTGGAGAAGCTGCTTGAAAATATCTTGTTCCTGATTTGATTGACTCAGAAACAAGGCCTTTTATCTTTAGTTTTTCTATAATTTCATATACTTTAGATCTTGCAACCCCTGACTTGTTTATTACAGGTCCTGAAGTAGTATTCCCTGTTTCTAATAGGGCAGAATATACTTTTATCTCTCCTTGAGTAAATCCAATTCTTTCTAATATCTTTGTGTTCATGTTAGTTCTTATTATATGGTTTTATTTAAATCTTTCTATTGTTCACCCTTAAGGGAGGACTAATTAATATAAATATTAATGTTATCTCTAGATTATGGTAAATATCGATGAAAGATTATCTAAGCGTTTTGCAAAAAATGTTCATAAAATTAAAAGGAGCGCTAACATAAGAGAATGTGAAGATTTGCTTTTATTTAAAAGAAGAGCTGATATTATTGGCTTGTACGATGATAGATATAATTATATGAAGTATGGAGTATTAAGATTATCTCCTGAAGGAGTTTTTATATATTCTTCAGATCATAGGATAAGAGGTTCAAGGGAAGACCAATACAGAGAGCTGATTAGAATAATAACCGGGATAGGATATGCTTCTAGTAGTCCTATTAGTATATTTGCTGAAATTAAAAGATTGCCCATAGATGATGATGGTGTAAGAGTAACTTATGAAAACGAGGCTGGTTCACCACATCAATTATTATTAGATGGGACTATTGATCCACCTATACCTGAGAGAAG
>JAHWIB010000003.1 GCA_019322815.1 Candidatus Woesearchaeota archaeon
TCTCTCACCTTAATCCACGATTTATCTTGTATTCTTTTTATTGTTTCAGGCAAGATATATTTTTCACTGCCATACTCTCTTGGTCTTCCTATCACTAAAATGACATCACCAATCTCAATATTATCAAAAATATTATTTTGTTCAAAAACTCTTGCAGAAATTCTTCCTGTTCCATCATCCAAAATCATGGACTGATAATTGATATCTTGTTCAAGAGGCTTGGCAACAACTGTTGCAATTAAATTTATTCTGTTTATCTGTCTTCCATCATTTGTTATGATATAGTTTGGCTGCCAGCCTTCTTCTTTTATATATTTCCCATTAATCAATTCTTTTATCCTAATCTTATATGCAATCTGTCTTTTTTGATTTTGATTTTCAGGAGGCATTTTATATCCTGCTTATAAAACCTCTTTTTGGTTCAAATAAGTCTCCAGAACGCTTAAGTTTCTCTAATGCATCTTCAATATCTCCTTCACTAATCCCCTTTGCTGTAGCTTCTTTAACCAAGTCATCTATTGGTATTGTTTTACCAATTCTATTTTCCAGATCCTCAATAATCTCTTTTATTGTAAGGATTTTATTTCTTGCTGAAGCAGAAACTCCTGTTGCTATTCTGTCAATATCTATTTTTCCTGTCTCTGGATCAAGACCAACTTGGATTAAGCAATGCTGCAATAATTCAATTGATTTCATTGCATCTCTCTTTGTTACCTTATCACTTAATCTTATCTTAGCAAAAGCTTCTGCCATCCTGACTAATGCTTCTAATTGTCTTGGAGAGATAGGAATAGCTCTGGCAGCGCCTTCTTCACTATTCTCTTTGTTTCTCATCTCTACATAAAAATTTTTTATTTCCTCCAAAGCAGAATCAGTCAATACAGGCCTGATCTTTTGTTTTGCATAAGCAATATACTTTCTCAGCATTTCTGTTCCTACCTCTGGCTCTTCTATGTCTGGCGTCTGATGTAAATTTAGAATATGAGATGCTAACTTTTTATCTTTTTCAACATCAGGCAAATCTTTTATCGGAAATATCAAATCAAACCTGTTGATTAATGCAGGGGGCAGATCAATTTGTTTTGCAATGATATCATATGGGTCGAATCTTCCAAATTTTGGATTTGCTGCTGCTAATACTGTTGTTCTTGCTAATAACGTTGCCTGGATATTTGCTTTGCTTATACTTACTGTTTGATTTTCTAGTGCTTCATGCATCGCTGATCTATCTTCTACTGACATCTTATCCATCTCATCAATACAACATATACCATTAGATGCCAAAACCATTGCTCCTGCTTCTAGGCTCCATCCTCTTAAGAATTCATCTTTAACTACACTAGCTGTTAAACCTGCTGCTGAAACTCCTTTTCCACTGACATATCTTCCTTTTGGGGCTATGAGACTGATTCTTCTTAATAACTGTGATTTTCCAGCTCCTGGATCTCCTACAAGAAGTATGTGCATATCTCCTCTTGATTGAGCTCCATCTGTTCTTTCTTTATGGACTCCTCCTAATAGCTGAAGCAGTAATGCTTCTTTTACTTTTTCATGACCCCATATTGAAGGAGCTAATGAAATGATTAATTTTTGATTAACTTTTGGATCCTGAGCAAGTTCTAGAATCTGTCTTTCCTCTTCTTCTGTTATTTCAAGCTCATGAAAGCTTTCTTCAGCACCTTCTACATAATTTGCTTCTATCATCAAATCAAATCTAGTGCTTTTTGTTCCTTGTCTTGTTATTATTGGAACTTCCTTTACCTGGCCTACAACAATGATCTTGCTTCCAGGATTTGTATGTTTTTCGCTCATCGGGCTGACAAGATCATCTTTTAAAAATACATTCATTCTTTTTGGCTGCTCTCCACCTTCCAAGTTTTCAGGCGCTTCTTCCAGAACAAGACCTTGAGCATCAACAAGCTCTTTGCTTAACAGCCTGAATTTTCCTTTTCTTCCGCAGCCGCATCTGGTTGGTTCTTTGAATTGTGTATCCAGCTGCAGAACATTTATGATATTGCCGCAGTTAGGGCATTCAAATCTTGCTGCTGTAACCTGCGGCCTTACATCAGATTTTTGTCTTACAACACCTTCCATAAATAAAAATTTACCAATATGCTCGCTTCTTATATTTCTAACCATAATCTTTTGGGTTTCCGGCAGGTTCTTGAACCTGATCCTGATATTTTTCATGTTATCAGGCAGATCAAATTCCTGCAGAGCCAATTCCCCTGCTTTAATAACATCTTCTGGATATTCCAATAATTCATCAGCCAATTCATGATTAAATCTCAATAATTCAGAAAAATCAATAATCAGAAATTTTTCTCCTTTTCTAATCTTTTTAAGCAGACTAGCTTTATATATAGTTTCTATGAATTCCTTGAATTTTTTAACTTGTTCAGCTCCTTGCATTTTATATCATTGAAGTTAATTTAATTTATATTTCCTGCGGCTGCATGTCCAGTGGTAATTTTTAGAGAGAAGCATCTATAAGTCAATAAAAAAACAGCCCCCCCTTATTCAATTAATTTATTTGCCTTTGACCTTTTTAAGATTAATAATTAATTTGTCAAGAGCTTCGTGAACTTCTTTTTCGCTTTTTGTTCCTGTGCAAACAATTTTTCCATTACTGAATAATAAGAATGTTGCCTTTGCTTCTGGCAGCTTGTATACTAATCCTGGAAACTGCTCTGGTTCATATTCTGTGTTTGGCAATTTCATTGCTAATGTATTTAAGTTTAAATCCATTCCAACTGCACCGCTTGCAACAATATTCTGGATCCTGATTTCAGGTTTTATTGTAATCTTAATTCCAATTTTTTCTAAGCTTTTGATTATTTTTTTAATGCTTTCTTCTACCTTGTCCATGCTTCTTGCTCCTGTGCAAACAATCTTTCCTGAACTGAAGATTAAAGCAGAAGTTTTAGGTTCTTTGATTCTTATGACTAGTCCTGGAAACTGTTCTGGATTATACTCTGTATTTGGTAAAGTTGCTGCCATCTTTTCCAATGGTATATCATGTTTTAAAGAAGAACTAACTACAATATTAACAACTTTGATTTCCTTTTTTTCAGCTTTTTTTGCCATTTTAATCCTCCATAAATTTATAAATAACTTTATTTTTATAAGAAAACAGAAAAACTATTTAAATATATGTATTTAAAAATGATTTTTAAATAAAAGATATTTTATAGGTTATGTGACCCCTTGATTTCCTATGGAAAGTAAGTATAAAAATAAGTATATTTTAATGAAATTTGTGAAAAATAAGTATAATAATAAGTAAAATGATAAGTATTGAGCAAAAAACCAAGAAAAATATACAAAATTATAATTTGATTAGTAGAAAAGATAAAATTCTAGTAGCTTGTAGTGGAGGAAAGGATTCAACAACTGTTCTGTATATATTAAAAAAACTAGGTTATAATGTTTCAGCTATAACAGTAGATGCTTTGATTGGAAATTATACAAAACAAAATCTTGAAAATATAAAGAAAGTTTGCAAAGAAAGTGGGGTTAAGCTACATGTTGTTTCTTTTAGAGATGAATTTGGAGCTTCTCTTTGTTATTTAAAATCCATGCTTTCAGGAAAAGGAGTTAAATTGGGTTCTTGCACTATCTGCGGTGTTTTACGCAGGTATCTATTGAATAAATATGCTAAAAAGTTAAAAGCAGATGTTATTGCAACTGGCCATAATATGGATGATGAGGTGCAGTCAGTTTTAATGAATTTGTTTAAGAATAATCTTGAGCTGCTGGCAAGATCTGGCCCAAAGACAGGAGTCAGCAATTATAAAAGTTTTATTCCAAGAATCAAGCCTCTTTATTTTGTTTCTGAAAAAGAAGTTAAAGAATATTCTAAATCTATGAATTTTCCTGTAAACTATAATGCCTGTCCTTGCAGAGTTGATGCTTATAGAAATCATGTAAGAAAATTGCTTGATAATTATGAAAAGATTAATCCTGATGTTAAAAAGAATATTATTGATAATTTTTTGAAGATTTTGCCCTTACTGAAAAAGAAGTTTAAAACAATTGAAAAACCCTTGTACTGCAAAAGCTGCGGGGAGCCAAGCAAAAGGGAAAAATGCATGACCTGCCAGATATTGAGCAAATTACGCTCTTAAATTTATAATCATTATGCTAATCTTTATTGAAACTAATAGAACTAATATTAATGTAATCCAAAAGTAGATTTTTATGTGCTTTAGGCTGAATATTTTTTTATTGTTTAATATCTTATAAAACAAAATTCCTATTAAGCTGCTAGAAACTATTAGGAAGACAAAGAAGGAGATAAAGTAGATAACTGGATTACTGAAGAAAGAGTTTACTTCAAAAGAAGGGGCATATACATAATTCATATTTTCTTCTGCTCCAAAGAATAATGAAGGTATTAGGAAGAATGAAATGGATATGAATAAATAGAGAAAGAATTTATTAAAGTTTTTTGGAAGTTTTTTCAGGAATAATAATGCAAAGAATTCTAATGGAACAATAAAGAAATGCCTCATTGTTGATAATATCTCTAACTTTGAAAAGTTTGATTTAAAAATATATTCTGAAGCTCCTAAAATACTTGTTTTTGTGAATAATACATTAATTAAAAGGTCAGTTATCCATATTCCCTGTATTACAATGCTGGCTGAAAGGAAGACTAATAATAATGTCTGGCTTTTGTTTATTATTATTATGCACACTATTAACAATGACAAGCTGCAGAACAAAAATAATCCATATACCTTTCCTGCTAATAACTTAATAAAAACATCAATAAACCACATCAAATATAAGATTACAGCTATAAAGGCTAAGTAAATATCATTCTGGTTTTTGAAGTTAAAAGCCATTTGGTTGACAAAAGAATAAAGCTTTAAAAACTTTATCGATTCTACTAATCTAAAATGATAGATCTTGTTTTTCCTAACGGAAATGAGCTGAAATTTATAAGAATAGCTGAGAGGCTTGGCTACAATTCTTTATGTTTTGGTTACAGCTTTAAAAGAAACTTAAAAGCAATTAAGGAGAATATTTCAGAAGCTCAGAAAAAAACTAAGGTTAAATTGTTTTATGGTTTAATGAGTGATATTAAAAATGTTAGCAAAGTAAGAAAGGTTTGTGACCTTGTTTTAATAAAAGCTTCTGGAGATGATCAGGCTGTTTTTGAAAGAGTTAAACCAGATATTGTTTATGATTTAGAATTGAATGCTAAAAAAGATCCTATTAATTTTAGAGCTTCTGGCTTGAATCAAGTATTATGCAAATTTGCTGCTAAGAATAAAGTTATTATTGGTTTTTCATTTTCCTCTATCTTGAATGCAAAGAATAGAGTGATGATTTTAGGAAGGATGATGCAAAACATAAGATTTTGCAGAAAGTATAAGGTTGATACTGTTTTTGCTTCTTTTGCTAAAACACCTTTTGAGATGAGGGCTTGGCATGATCTAGTTAGTTTTTTAATAGTTTTAGGAATGCATGCTGGAAAAGCAAAGAAGAGTTTGAAAATAATTGAAGAAAAAATCAAGGAAAATTACAAGAAAAAATCTTCTGAATATATTGGCGAAGGAATAGAAGTTATCAGATAAACAAAAGTTTATATATAAAAAGTATTTTATTTAATAAAAATAAAAAAAAGAGGTTTATATGAAGAATAAATTAGTGAGTTTTTGTACTTTTATAGTAATCTTTATGTTAGTATTGAGTCCTGCTGCTTATGCTGAAAAAGCAGTTGAAGCTGTGTCAGGAGTAGTAGGAGGAGTAGTTGGAGTTGTGCTTGGAGCAGTAGGAGGAGTTATTGGTTGTGTGGTGGGTGCTCTTGATGCTGATTCTAGTTGTGAAGAAGGAGCTGCTGACGGATATCAAACAGGAGCAGCTATAGGAGCAGGTCTAAGTGGAGTACTAACTTGTGTGTTTACTCTGTTTGATGAGGGCTGCTGGGATGAAGGAGTAGAATTAGCTGCTCAAATCTATACTTTTGGACAAGGAGAGGAGCCATCACTGCCAGACGGTCCTGTTATTAATCTAGGAGAATTTCCTGCTCCTTTGATTTTTGATGATGTGTATAGTGAATTTTTAGGTTATATAGATAATCATTATCATAATTACAGTTTTTTAAAAAGCAATGATCCATCAACAGAAGCTGATTTAAACATCAGCTTATGTACTGGCGTTCTAGGAGCTTGGCTGCCTGATACAACTGGCGCATTAAATGCAGACGAATATGCTCAATTAAATTTTGAAAATTTCTGCTGCGGAGATGACTGGTCTTATGATAATGGAATAATAGTTACTGGTGTTGGTCCAATAGATAATCATTTAGTTTGTGTATATGATTATGATGTAGGAAGCTGGAAATGGATTGCTGCAAACCAGCAGAAGTTTGCAATAAAAGAAATAACCCAACCTACACTTGAAGATCTCTCTTCTTATAAAGATAATTTTAAAGAGCCGATTTACAGTTATGATCTAGTTTCAAGTGATTTGCATTGGTATGCATGTAAAAATGAGACAACTATCGGAAACATTGAATTTTTAAGTGATGAAGATTTTCCCACTAAGGAAAGTTTTTCTAAATTTTATTGCTATAAAGAAGGCGACAAGTTCAGGTATGGGATATGTTCTGCCACAGAAATAATCTATCAGTATAATAATAATGAATACAAGGCTTCTGCTTTAAGGGGTATTGGTTCGGTTTCTACTATGATTCTTGAGCCAGATGCTCCAGTAGAATTTTCAGGAGTAAGAAGATTTGCTCTTGACCCTCGGTTTGCTGCTAGTGATGATGAAAAAACAGATGCTAATATCCAAGACTGGACAAGCTATAGCAGCATGGATTTTTTTATCAATTTTACAGATGTATCAATTCCATTATATGTTGTTATCTTTTCTCCTGGAGCAGACAGAGACAAATTATTTGACGAGCCTGTTCTTGATTATGCTGTTGATACTCCTGTCAATAATAAGTGGGTTCATGTCTCTATACCTGTTGGAGACTGGAGATATGTTAAAGTGATTCAATTTTATGAAAAAACACCCGCTAGCTATCCTCTTCCAGATTATACTATAAGCTTGGACAAAATATTTTTACTATCAGAAAATGAAAATAATACTGCTTATTGCTCAGACAGAAATTATGAACCTGCAAATGGAATATTTCATACATGGATCTCTGATCTTGACAATAACAATGCTGCTTGTGATGCAAACATTCCATATGATTCTGTAGGAGATCAATGCTGCGGAGATGATATTGGTGAATATTTTAACAGCTCTGGAAAAGGATGCTGGAATTCTGAAACAGTAAATGATGATTCTACTATCATGAATGTTGAATATATTATAACAAAGACCAGCGAAGAAAAATATGAACAAACCTATCCTGATATAGATGTTAGTTTTAATGTTAATACAGTGGGCCCTTTTTTTGTAGATTATAGTAATGCGATTAGTGTAGGCAGCGATAAATTAGGCGAGGGTTTTGCATGCCCTGCTGGATGGGCTGTCTGCGGAGCTAAAAACAAGGCAAATGCAAATAACCAGTTAAGCATGATCAGCTGCTGCCCTGTGTTTGGAGCAAGAACAACGTCTGGCGGAACTCGTGAATTATCTGATTCAGAGGAAAATAAAGATGTATACTGCGGAACAGACCAGGTAGTGCTTGCTGCACAAAATAGGGCAAGTGATGATTTTTTAAAAGCATTTTTTTGCGGCAATATAGAAAGAGCAAGTGTAGGAACAAGAAGGATTGTTGATAATTCAGCGGATGGAGGATGGAAATGGTGCGATGAGAATGAATTAGTATGCGGATTAAAAGTATATGCTGGGCTTGATATAGATGAATTTTATTGCTGCGAGATCAATCCTTTAGAAGATTCTGAGTTTCTTATTGATGAACAATTTTATGCTTATAAATCGATAAAATACACTTCTACAATCAATACAGAAAAAGTGCAAACATTAAACATTCCTTCTGAATTGAAAGGTTTAACAAATGCTTCTTTTTTTGTAATTTCTGATTTAAGTTCTAGCAACAGTGCCCCTTTTGATGTTTTCTTTTCAGATACAGGAGAAAGAACAACAAAGAATCCAGATGCTGCAATAGTTGTGAGGACAGAGCATGTTGTTAGAGAGATAGCTGATCCAGGCAGTACAATTACAATAACTAATAATCATTTATGTGATTCTTCCAGCTGCATCTATCCTTTGAATGGAAAATTACCAATAACTGTTGAAAATGTCCATCCAGATGAATATAATCTCTACATAGTATTGAGAAATGGGACTAAAATGCTTGTAAATTCAACTGAAGAGACAGATGAAGAAGGCTCATACCTATTGGTTGAAGATCTTAAACAGTCTGTTTTGTTTAATGATGGCAAATTCTACGGGTGCCACACTCCTGCTTATATTGATTATATAAATCAAAATTATATTGATGTAACTGAAGTTGATTACTGCAATGTCCAGGGAACCCATTACTGCTCTTATTATGGCGGATGGAGTGATAATCCACTTGGAGCTCCGACAGCTTTAAGCAATACATCAAAACAATTCCCTCTTTCTATCCCTCTGCCTGAGGGTGCTTTAGAATATGGATGCTGTCCTTCTAACTATTGCTGGAACGGCACTTTCTGCATTGAGGATTTGTCTTCAAGGCCAACTGAATTTTTAGAATTAGACAGTAAAATATTCAGATGTGTTGCAGGAGATTGGGTTGAAGCTGATGCAAAATACACCTGGGATAATGCTGAAAAAGGCTTTTGCCCATCTGAAACACAATGTCTTGTTGATATTTATGGAAATGTAAGTTTTAATAATGATGAATCGGCTTATTTCGGGCCATCATGGAATCAAAATCCACAGTGCATTGAAACAGGACAGTTTATAGAAGATCATTATTGTCACAATGGAAACTGGACTTCCAGAACAAAATTAATTGCAACACAATTATTGAATATTTCTGGAGCAACAAGCTCATTTACTTTATACTGCGACAAACATAATAAGATTCTTCCTGGTATTGGAGATACAACATATAGAGATATATTAATAGAAGGAAAAGATTTTACTTTTGCTATCTCTTGTTTCAATAATCAATCTGAATGGAATACAAATCATGGATATAACAAGCCTTGTTCAAATAATTTTTGTTCATTAGTCTATACAACTAGTGGAGGAGATCCTAATATAGCAATAGCAGCTTCTGTGAACAAACCTCTTGATTTTTCACTGAATATCCCTCCTATACGATTTTTTATGGAAGAAGTATTTGGAATATATGACAGCAATTATTGCGATCATTTATTTGGTGAAACTGGAATCAGTTTTATAGAATGCAACCCATTTGATAATATAGAATTCTGGTATTCAAATGGATTAAATTCAGTTATACACTCGTATATGCAGTCATTAGACGGAATGCAGCTTCCAAGTACATGGGATAAAATAACAGTTTTCTTCAGAAATGTATTTGGATTTATATTTGGATGGGAGCCTGTAGACAGATTTGGGGCTGTTATCAATGTCAGTTTTATAGAACAGACAGCTGATTTTAATCAGATATGCATATCAAAACAAGGGATAAAAGAAGCTTATCTTGTTATGGAGGCACCAGAATCCGGCAGGTTATTTTTGACAGCAAGGTATAAAAATCTAGGAACAGATATATGCAATATTGTTAACACATTAGGATTGACAGAGATAGATTTAGACTGTACCCAAACTAATTCAGATTATACTGTATATGCAGAGGCAGACGAATTAAGTTATCTTTCTAGACAGGATATTGAAACTTTATGGGATAGATTGGTTGATACATGCGTAAAGCTAAGTTAATCTGTTAACCAAAACATTTATATATTCTAAATTAGTTAATATATTAACATGAAGAAAAAAGAGGCAGCTAGTGTTCTTCTTAGCAGGCTTTCTAAACAATATAAGCTAAAACTTTCAGTTCTTTACACTTATAACCTTTCAAAAGAGCCAAAATCAAAAGCAGTCAGGTTTGTCTATACTTTGAAAGGAAGAGGAACTGAACAAGGTATTGTTGAAAAACTTAACGGCAAATTTCTAGCTCCTGGTTGTTTTATTATTCCTGTAAAAAGCGACAAGGAGATGCAGGATGTGTTTAAATTATGGAGGATCAAATTTTCAAGAAGATTGATGTTAACTGATTAACAAAAATAAACTAAAAAATGAAAAAAGTTAATATATTAACATACAGAAAAGGGCAAATTAGCTTGTTTATAATCATAGGCCTTATAGTCTTAATGATGTTTGTTGCTATATTTTATCTTGTAAATTCCTTGCAGTCATCTAGGATAGAAAAAGAGGTGAGGAAAACAACATCTTCTGTTTTAAAGGCAACTACAATAAGGTATCTTGGAGATGACTGTCTGAGAGAGATATTGAAAGAAGGATTAATAACCCTTGGCAAGCAGGGAGGTTATTTTTACGAAAACCAGTCAGGCTATGAATTTACAACAGAGCTTCCAAGAACTAGTTTTAGGGATTCTAATGTATCTTATTTAATATATCCTAGAAGAGGAGAATATTATGATTGGTGGCCTTGCTCTGCTGCAGCCAGCTTAAATAAACCATCTTACTGCCGCTTCAGCACTGAAATATATCCTTCTGATAAAAGATATGGTATTGGTTTCAGCAGTTCTGCTCTGCCTTTATTAGCAACAAATAAATTCTCAATGAAATCCCAGCTGGCAAAATATATTGAAGATGAAATTCCAGAATGTCTTAATCTTACTGAGATTTCAGCGCAGTTTCCAGGTTACAATGTTTCAGGAGGAGAAATGAATATAGATATTAATTTTGGAGTATTAAGCGTCAATGTTAATCTTGATTATCCAATAACAATACAATTCCAGGATTATGAACCTATATTAGAGATTTTTGGATTTAAAGCAGAAGTTCCTGTAAGATTTTCAAAGATATATGATATTGCTGAGAAGATGATAGATAAAGAAGTATTTTTCTTGGATTCAGGACCATATGATGAAGCTATAATTTTACTGCAGTATTCCCCTCAAATTAAATTTAGGATAGAGGAACAAGGCCATGATAATATCTTTATTATTAATGATTCATATTCACAGATTGACGGCAAGGATTATGTATTCCAGTTTGCAAGAAAAAACAGGCCTCCTGTTTTGGATTATATAAGCAAAAGCCCTTCTTATCTTTATAATGAATCAGGCACAGATACTGAGCTTTATGATTATTTAACTATCCCAAATCTTTACAATCTCAACATTACTCCAAGAGCAGTTGATCCTGATGAAGATACTGTATTTTACTCTTCTCAATGCAGCACTATTCCTAATTTAACTCAAACAAATATACAACACATGATTAACTATAATGTTACTATGGATGATGTTGGTCTTCATAATTTAACTATTGCTGCTACTGATTTAAATTTATCAGATAAACAGGAGATAAGATTATTAGTTGACAAGCCTTTAACACCAAATGCAGCTGTTTATAATATTTGTGGGGGGAATACAAGCAATATTTATTCTAGAGAAGATCCATTTTTCCTAAATGCAACACCTTCAGTTGAAACTCTGGATCCTTTTGCGTCTTATTCATTTTTTTGGGCTGATGTAGTTTCTCCACAAAATATGTTTGTATTAAGAACAGACGATTCTTGTGTAGTTTTGCCTCTTGGAATTAAATGTGAAGAAGCTATTGCTAATCTTAATATTGTAAATATAACTGATTATAATGCAAATAATTATTTACCAATATTAGATTCAAACCCAAGAAATCTATTTTTGAGAGTAAACCTTTCTTATTCAGAACTTTCCCAATTAGAAGATACAAACATACTAATTATAAGAAAAGACTGTATCCCTTATAGATCTGATACAATTCCTATATATAATCCTAGCAGCAATGCTGATCCTACAAACATCAATGTATTTTTTGGAGACCATAGTTGTTGTTTAGGTGATATCAATGATGATCCTAGCACGTGGGAATTAGCTGATAACACTGTAGTCTGTGACCAGGAGTTTAGCTGTGCAGGAGTAACTGGTGTCAGAAAAAAAATAAAACAAAGATACTGCAGCGGAAACAGAGGAAATATCTGTGATGGGGCTGTTGTTGATACTGGAATCATTTCAGATATATGCGGCTGCAACATGGATGGCCATCTTTGTATCAATAGAAAAGCCAATGGATTTACAAGCGGAGTCTGGTGCTATGGGACTCCTGAAGGATGCGGAACTGCATGCACTGCAGGAGGTTTAAGAGAAGCAGTTGACTCAAATGGAGATGGTGTTGCAGATGACTGCGGCTGTTCAGGGCATAAGGATTTTCCCTGCGATGGAGATTTTGATGGAATTTTTGAAGGAAAATGCAGCGGTCTGGCGGGAGGCTATTCATGCCAAAGTTAATATTAACCCAAATATTTAAATAACAAAATCATTTAAAAATGGATTATACAAGAAAAATGCAAAAAAGAGGTATGATTTTAATAGCTTTAGGTGTATTTCTGTTAATTTATGCTGTTTTTTCCTCTGCGCAGAATACTGGCTGCTGCACTAATCCTTTTATTCAGACCTGTGAAGATGGCATTACAGAAGATATTTGCGGAGCTGAATATTTTTATGAAGTGGGGGCATGTGATAACCTGCCTGAAAACTTGGTTTATTTGTGCGCTCCTGCAGGAGGATTTTGCTTAGGAAAAGGAGGTTTAGCAGGAGAAACAGAACAATACTGTGAATTCAGAAATCCATTAGCATTATGCATAAACCAGTCAGAAACAGCTGTTTATCCTGGAGATATAACACCTGCTGAATGTGTGGAAGGATGCTGCATCTGTGAAAAAGGAGGGGACAAGGTTTATGATTCTACTGATGTTTTAAAAAACCGGTTTGGGTGTGATAATTTTTGCGACCAGATAGGATATAATGTTATTTTTGATGATACAATAACAGATGATGTTGATTGTATATCTTTAGCTGCAGCAGTTGAATTATCAAATATTTCTGGATATGTTGAAGATTTTCAAGGGCCTGTTGAAGGGGCATCTGTTTTGATGCAAGGAAGAACAACCACAACAGATGCAGACGGATTTTATGAAATAGAAGATTTGACTTCAGGAACAAGAATAGAAATAACAATATCTAAGACAGATTATTTAGATCATATATCAGATATAGACCTTGTTCCAGGAGAAAATGAATATAATTTTACTCTTCAATCAGCTGACATTGGAACTTTAGAAGGAACAGTAACAAGTGTTGTTGCTGGAGCATTAGCTAATGTAAGAATTTCGATTTCAAATAAATCAGATACAACAAGACAAGACGGCACTTACCAGATAAGAGATATTCCTTTTGGAGAATATATGTTAGTTGCAGAACACACTGATTATCAGACCTTCTCTAAGATTGTTTTCATAAATGATTCTTTTATAACAGAAGACATAGAGATGACTCCAAAAGAATTTTCAGCTTTGACAGGAACAGTTGCAAGCATTGTTGAGCCGTATGATGCAATAGGAGATGCAGTAGTTACTTTATCAGGAAGTTTTGGAACATTTACAGCAATTAGTGAAAGCAGAGAAGGGATACAAAAGGGATTTTATAGAATAGCAAATATTCCATCTAATCCTGGAAATTCATATACTTTGAGAGTAAGCGCAGATGGGTTTGAACCATTAGATCCTCCTATAACAATTACTTTTACTTCAGGACAGCCTACAGAACAAGATGTAAACCTTGTACCAATAGTGCCTGGATGCGGAAAAACAGACTGCACACCTCCTTTGGATTTTGTAGTTGATCATATTCCTGGCAGAGAGGCAGTAAGAATTTCTTGGAGAAGCCCTTGCAATATTGTTACTGGTTTTGATGTAATTAGAAAAGAAGGCAATGCTATTAAAGAAATTATTCCTGTTTCTGCATTTCCTGCTATAACATATTATTCAATTGAAGATGAGAATGTTGAATGGGAGACAGATTATAATTATGAGATAATTGCTTATTATCCTGAGAGTGATTGTGAAGAAAGCATTGTAACTTCAGATACAAGAAGAAGCATAACTTTAGGACAGGCTATATGCAAAGACAGATATGATTATACAAACAACAGATGGATTGGATTCTGCAATAGTTCATACTCAAGGAAAATATGTAATGATGAAAATAGAGTTGAATCTGATCAATCTGGAGGTTATCCGTCTGATTGTAGCACTCTTGAACCTGAAGGAGATTATTTCTGCTCAGGGCCTGATAAATTTGGGTATACTCACTGCAAGAATACTGTTGGATGCAGTGCTGCAAATATCCCTCCTTTTGGCATATGTCAAAATCCTTTGATCTGCTGGGGTGCAGATGTTTATGGAGGAGAAAATTCAATAAATTATTGTTTCTTAGATGGACATCCTATTTATCCACAGTTTGATATTTGCAGAAGCTGTGCTGATGTTGATAATTGTTTTGATTATCAATCAGAACTAGCTTGTGAATTAGATAATTCAACCTGCTTGAAAGCAGAAGGAAGTGTTTGCAGCTGGAAAGACACAACTACTTCAGATTATAATCAAGGATTTTGTTATCCTGAAAATTATGAAGATATAAATAAATGCAGTTTATGCAATATTGTGCAATATCCTACAATAGGTGTGGAATGCACCCAAGATATTTGCGATCTATTAGGAGACTGTTTTTCTATAGAAAATCAAGATACAGGCAATTTAGTTACTTGTGCAGCATGCCAGTTAGATACACAATGCGAAGATTTTAAATCAGAGGAAGAATGCGTTGGAATCCTAGGAGCAGAAGGAATTCATTTTGAAGATGACTGTATGGTTGTTAACAGCGATGATAGATGTGGATTAGGATTATGCACATGGACTGGAACAGAATGTGTCAAGGATGGAAATTTAGATGGCAGCCAGGATTGTGTAACTGAGACCTGTTTAGAAGATACAGAACCTCCTATAACAACAGTTACTCAAGATGGTTCTCCTCATATTGTAATAAATATAAATAATTCTATAATTGATTTTAATGTAGATGATAATAGGCCAATAACAACAGGCCTTGATTCACCTTTTAAAGTTAGATATTGTATAACATTAGACCCTGATGTCTGCTGTTCAGAAGAAGTTACAGAAGAGATTGCTGTAACTCCAACTCCATTAGATGTTAAACAGTATTTAGAAGATAAGAACATAATAAACCCTAATAATAATATTTATTATCTCAAATACTGGTCAGTTGATTCAAATTATAATAGAGAGCAAACAAAAACAAAAACAATAACAGCAGATACAAGCGAACCTATCATTACTATCTATCCTTATCCTCCTGTATTTGTTGGTCTGGCAGAAACAGCTTCTCTTCCGATCACTATAAATGTAAATGAAAGAGTTGATTGCACAGACAGTTTGACTGGTCCAGGATTTTCTGAATCAATAATCAGTCCAGCAGAGACAATCCATAGCGGAACAGCAAAACAAGTAATATATGAAGATCTTTATGAGGGCAGTTATACTTATTCTGTAACTTGCGTGGATAAGGTTGGAAATGAAAAAACAGAAACAAAAGAAATTGCTTTGTTAAAACCATTTATTACTTTAGTGGATCCTACTCCTGTTACTGACAGTCCTGCTATTATATTTAGAATTAAAACTTTAAGACCTGCTACTTGTAATTTATTAGGGTTAGGAGATCCTGAAGATTTTGATCCTTATACTGATCCTGAGATTGTTTTAAGCGGAAGCGAAAGATTGTATGAAACATCAAAACAATATGATATAGGAACAGATATTCCTGAAAATTCTTTTATAGATTTTGCTAAAATAGAATGCACTGATATTAATGGAAATTTTCTTGAAAGTTTTATTCAATTCACAACAGATACAATAGGCCCGATAACTGATTTTACTGCTATAGACTTTAATGACAGGAGATTTGGCAAAGATTCTTTGCCTGATTTCTTCAGTAGAAGCATAGATGTAGAATTAGAATGTATAGACAGGCCATATGATGTATTCAGCGGAGAGGAATTAGGATTTAGATGCAAGGAGACAAAATATTGCGAAGCTGATCTTTATGATACTTGTAATGTAAGTGCAGGAACTAAATATAATAATCCAATTACAGTAGACAGCACTAAAACAATATGCTATCAGTCATGGGATAATGGAATTATTGAAAATTATGCAGGAGATGTTGAATGCGTTGATCTAATAGTGGATGAGCCTCTTGTAATAACTTTATTAGAGCCAAAAAATGAAAGAGATATAGACAAAGAAGAAGTTGTTTTAAATATCCCTGAATTTGATGTTAAGATAAGAACCAGCAAAGATACAAGCGGCTGCAGATTCCGTATATTTCCTTTATTTGACTATGATGCTGCAGGACCAGACTTCAGATTTGATTTAACAGATGATCCAAAAGAGAAAATATATTCAAACTATCCCACTACTTATACTTCAGGAAATAAAAACTTTAATGAAACTCCTAAACCTTATGCTGAAATGTATATAAGATGTGAATTATCAGCAACAGGAGAAATATTGCCTGCGTTAGAGGATACTCCTAAACATTATACATTCATATATGATCCAACTCCTCCAAATATAACAGATGCTTATGCAACAACTATCAGCACTGAAAAGCCTGATGATTATGAAAATGTTGAAATACCTTTTAGAAGAGATGTATATCTTAGAGTTGATACAGAGGATAAAACAATATGCAAGTATGATTCTAAGGATTCAATTTACAGCAGGATGGATTATACTTTTAGTGAATTTTTAGAGCAGGGAGTTTACACTCAAAAACACATTGCTATAATAGACAAAAAAGATATTGATGATGATTTAACTGCATATGAGTATTATGTTGCTTGTAAAAACCAAGCAGGAGATCTTTCTACTACTAAGACTATTTCATTTTTCACAAACTTTGAGCAAGCGCAGATTATTACGTCAGCTAAAGTTGAACCTTTGTTGACAGTGGCTGATGGAAAAAAGATAATTAATAACAGCAAAGTCTCGCAGCTTGGAGGGGTTTTCCTAACTGTGCTGACAAATACTCCAACAAACCCTGTTGTAGGCTGTTTTTATCCTAATATTACTTTTAACAGAGATCCAGAAGGACAGAAACATACTTCAAACATTATATCTTTAGCAGAAGGAGAATATAGTTATACAGTGACATGCGAATTTATGGATGGAGAAACAAAAAATGCTAATATTAATTTTGTTATAGATCAAACTCCACCAACAGTGATGAATATAACAGTGCGTGATACTTGTGATCCTGATTCAATTTCTCCTGAATTTGATGTTGAGGATAATCTTTCAGGAGTAAACGAATATAAATACAGATTATATGAAGGAGCAAGCCCTATAACCGGATGGAATTTGACTGATGACAGCAATCCTAATTTAGAAGAATTAAATTTATCAGAAGACGAATACTATAGCATTAAATTAATAGCAAAGGACAATGCAGGGAATTGGATGTCAGAAGCAAATGCATTTACAAGCGAGCAATTCACTGTCTTAGACCCAAACGCTTCACAATGCGTCAATGATAATACTCCTCCTGTAGTTACTATCAATGAAACTATTGTTGGTGTAAACATAGAAGTTACTTTGTCATGCTATGATAGATATGGATGCAGACCAATGAATTACGGTTGGGCAAATACTGCAACCAACTGCAACCCACTCTTTGATTATTTAGGACCAGAAACATTAACTGTTCCGACTTATTTATGTTATAATGCTTCTGATACAAATGGGAATACAGCAACAGGAACAAAATATATAGCAATAAACGACACTGATTCAGATGGCATATTAAATGAGAATGATGTATGTCCGAATACACCTATAATAGAGGTATATGAAGTTGACTTTGATCCATCAAGCCCTAATTATGGCTGCGGCCCTAGTGAGATTGATACTGACGGAGATCTTTTACCAGACTTCTGGGAAGAGCAATATAATGCTGCAGACTGTTTGTTGGATTCAAACAGTTCTGACAGCGATGCAAACAATGTTTCAGATGGAGATGAGGATTGTGACAGCGATGGAAAAACAAATTATTTTGAGTATATGAATGGGTTGGATCCAACCATTCCTGATTTAGAAGATACTGACGGAGATGGAGTTACAGATAATATTGATACATGTCAAAATACTCCATTTGGCGAGCCAGTGGATGAATTAGGATGCGCTGATGTAGAAAAAGATACTGACGGAGACGGAATGGATGATAAATGGGAGAAACAAAACGGCCTTGATCATCAAGATCCAACTGATGCAGATAAAGACAATGATAATGATGGGTTGACAAATATAGAGGAGTATAATGAAGGAACTGACCCAAACAATGAAGATTCAGATGGTGATGATCATTCAGACAAAAAAGAGGTTGAAGAAGGATTTGACCCTTTGGATGCAACTTCTTTCCCGCCTTCTGCGCCAATATTTACAATATTTATAATTGTCTTTATTATAATTTTATTATTAGGAGGAGCAGGGTATTTTGTTTTTATGTATAGAGAAAAGATTCAAGAGATGATAGCAGGCAAAGCGCCACCAGCTGCGCCTCCTGTCAGGCCTGCAGCTACAATGAGACCAGCTGCACCAAAAATACCTGTCAGGCCCATTATACCAACAGGACCTACTTTAGAAGAGATCAGAAAGAAAAAAATAGAAGAAATAAGAAAAAGAAGAATTGAAGCAAAGAAAAAAAGAAGAACAAAGGCTTTTGAGATATTTGGAGCTGAAAAACCAAAAGAAAAACCAAAAGTTGAGGAAAAGAAGGTTCCAGTAAAACCAAAAGAACTGCCGGCGATAAAGCCAAAAGAAAAAAAGATATTGAAACCATTGGCAAAGGCAATTAAGATTCCAGAAGCAAAAACTGAATTTGATAAATTAGCAAAATTAACTGAAGAGCACATTACAAAAGGAAAACCACTTGAACCTTTGTTAAAAATAACAAAGGTTCCTAAAGGAAAAGAAGATGAGTTTAAGAAACTGACTGAGCTTATCAAAAAGAAAGTTGAACTGCCTAAAACAAAGAAGAAAAAAGAATTAACAATGGAGCAAAAGGCAAAGATAAGGAATATATTTTATCAGTTGGGCAGCCTTGCTCATCAAAAAGAACCTGCTTTTGAAAGATTATCAAAATTAAAATCAAAGAAAAAAGGAAAGGAATTTGAAGAATTATCAAGATTATTAAAAAAGAAAAAGAGGTAAAAAATGAAGAAAAAAGCCCAGATTGCACAGGTTTTTATTTACATACTGGCATTATTTATATTTGCATTAATTATTTATTATGGCTATTATTCGATCAGCTCTTTTATCAAGAAAGGAGAAGAAGTTACTTATATTAAATTCAAGACACAGCTAGAAAGCGAGGTAGAAGCAATACTTCCTCAATTTGGTTCTGTTTCAATTTTTAGTAAAAACAAGCCATTAAAAGCCCCTGGCAATGTTGAGAAGGTCTGTTTTGTCTCTTATAATAATGTTGTTAATAAAATGATACCTTCAGAACCCTCAGATACAATAGACCCAGTGACAAGATTAAGTATTGAGCAAGGTACAGAAGAGAATGTATTTCTATTTCCAAGAGAAGAAAGAGCACCAATTTCATTGTTGAGAATTAGAGTTACTAATGATTTTGATTGTATTCCTGTAAAACAAGGCAGACTGGATATAAGATTAGAGAGTGAAGGCAATCTTGTCAGAATTACTGAGTATATAGAATGAAAAATAGAACAAAATCTAAGAAAGCCCAGTTAGCAATCCCTTTTCATTGGATCTTTATTCTTATTGCAGGGGCATTGATCTTAATATTTTTTATTTCTATTGTTTTCAAACAAAAGGCTGTTTCAGAAGAAAAACTTTCTGCAGAGCTAATTTCCTCTATTGAAGAGATTTTTACAGGAGCTGGAGTAGGAGAAGATGAGACAATACATGTTATTGATATCCCAAAAACAGAATTTAATTTTATATGCGAAGAAGAAAGCGGAATATCAGAGTATTCTATAAAAGGAACTGGAGTGCCCAGGCAGACACCAACAGAGATTATGTTTTCTCCTGATTTAGTAAAAGGAAAAGAATTGATAATATGGAGCATGCCGTGGAGCATGCCTTTTAAGATAACTAATTTTATTATGATAAGCAGTTCTGATGTAAGATATATTATTTTTCACAGTCAAGCTGAAGCAGATTTTGCACAGCAAGTAAAGACTGATATGCCTGATCCGTTGACAGTTGATTTAGTCACAAATATAAATCAGATTCCAGATACAGGCAACTATAAAATAAAATTTATTTTTATTGGCATTGATCCGACAACAGTTGATTTAAGCATATTAAAAGACAAACCAAATAAGGCTGTTTCTGCTGTTAGAATAGGATCAGACCATGTAGTATTTTATGAAAAACAGTTTAATATCTTTGTTCAGCAAGAAAAAGGCACTGTGATTTATCTTCCTGCTTATAATGAAAAAGATGCAATATATTTTGCAGCAATGTATGCAGAAAATGCAGAGCAATATAGATGCAATTTAAAAAAAATATTGAAGAGACTAAATTTTGTATCTGAAATTTATAAAGACAGAACATTGCGATTACAAGGCAATTATAATCCAAATAATCCAGGAGATATATGTGGAAAATTATATGCTGTTGACGGATTCAGCAGATTAAATTCAGTTGCTCAGGATTGTTTTGATGATTTAGACAGCCATCTTTGCAATTATCAGGAATTTTTTACTGCAATTGAAGGAAATTTAGGCATAAGAGAAAGAAATATGAGGCTACAAGAAAACGGATGTTTGTTGATTTATTAAAATGAGATTCAAAAAAACACAAATAAAAATGACTGAAACAATTGGGGTATTGGTAGTTTTCTTTATCATTGTTTTATTTGCTATTATCTTTTATGCACAATATCAAAAAAGCTCTATTCAGGAGCAAAAAGAAGCTGCTATTATAAAGAGAGCAGTATCAACTTCTTTGAAAACATTTTATCTGCCTGAGATGAGATGCACAAGGGCTTTTGATGTTACATTTACAGCTTGTATTGATATACATAAAGCAGATATATTCAGGCAAAAGTTACAAAATAATGAAAATTATAATTATTATACAAATATTTTTGGCAAATCTCATATCTATCTAGAAAATGTTATGTTTCCTCAAGATCCAATTGAGATTTATAATGGAACACCTGCAAAATGGACAAGAAAAATTCCTATAAGGTTTCCTGTATTAATTTATGATATAACACAGTCTGGAACATGCGGAGATGTTGCAGGAAGATGTGATTTTGGTGTGCTTAGTGTTGATGTATATGAATAGAAAAAAAAGCCAAGTAGAAATAATGGGATTAATTATTATAGTTATTTTAGTAGCAGTTGCATTAATCTTTGTGCTTCAATTCATGATAACAAGAAAAGCTCCTGCAATTAAAACATATTCACAGGCAGAAATTGCTGAAAATATGCTGACTGCATTAAGATATACAACAACTGAATGCAATAGCTTGATTATATCCGAATTGCTAAAAAAATGTGTGGAGGAAGAGATAGGTTTTTGTCCTAATGGAGATGATTATTGTGATTTTGTTGAAACTAAAACAGACTATTTATTTAGCCAAACATTAGAAAAATGGAATAGACCATATAAACTTTCAATATTTATTCCAAATTATTATAATTTTACCAAATCACATCCTACTCTTCCATGTGAAGGTGAAAGAAGATCTGCAACACATATAATGTCTGCAGCAGATGCAATCATGACTATAAGACTGGATGTGTGTGATTAAAATGCCTGAAATGAGAGAAAAAAGAATGAATATCAATATGCTTGTAATTTGGATAATATTTATTGCATTTATCCTTTTGATGATATTCTTAATTCCAAGCATACTCAAAAGACTGACAGGACAATGATAAGAAATAAAAAAGCGGATGTCGGAACATTAGCATTGCTTATCATAGTTTTGGCTAGTTCATCTGTCTTAGGAGGATTTGTCTACAAATGGGCTTCAGAAGCAAAAGAAGAAAGCAAGATTGAAGCCTGCAGATTAAGCATATTGCGGGCTGCCCAGGAGAAGAGAGTCGGAATTCCAGGAGTAAAGAAACCTGGAGTTGCTCTTTCTAAATTAGACTGTCCAAGAGGTGAATTAGGGGATATTATAATAAGAAAAAAAGACGTTGTTGAAGATGACAAGATAAATCAAGATAAAACACACAGAATGATTGCAGAAGGCATGAGGGAATGCTGGAGAATGGCAGGAGAAGGAACATTAGACCCTTTTTCTTATTGGAGTGATGATACATATGAAGGACAATCACTTTGTCTGCAATGCAAAGAAATCATTTTTGATGATGACTTGACTGAATGGATGGCGAAGAAACAGAAAAAAATTGTAAAAGATGAACTTGGAATTGATCTTAAGGATTTTGGCAATACTGAAGAAGATATTAAAAGGTTAGAGCAAGAAGTACAGAGAGTGAGCAGCACTTTATCTTTACAAAAAAAGAAGGATTTTGAAGAAAAATATCTTAATTATGTTATAACTTCTCCAATACATTATATGCAGACCACCAATATGCCTGGAACGAGAAAAACTTATTGGGAATATCTTTATAATGAGGAAGCAGCTAAATTATCTGTTGAGGATTTAGAAAAATTAAAAAAAACCCAACTGCTGCCTAATTCAATAATTCTTGTTAGATTGTACAGAACAGAAGTAAAAGATCCTTGGTGGTGGGCAACAATAAAATGGGTAGGAGGAGCTTTATTAGTAGTTGGTGTTATTGTTCTTGCTATTGTTTTACTGCCTGCATCTATTGCTGCTGTTGCTGTTGCTATAATTGCAAAAGTTGGAGGATTTTTAGCAGTTGTACTTAAAGCTTGGGTGGTTGCGTCACTTATTTTAGGGTTAGGTACTGTTGCAGTGTATGAAGCAGGAGTTCATACTTATAGTAATTGCCCTGATTGCAATGGAATAGGAGGAGTTGTTTTAATTCATCCAGATATAATGCCTTTAGGCAGTGAAACAAAAGTTTGTCTAAAGGAGAGATGTGAAAGTGAAGATGATTTTACAGATGTTAAGATATGCAATTTACTTGTCAATTAGCAGGTTATAGAAAATGCTCTACAAAAAATCCCAGATAAGAAGAATTGCCTTATTGATAATCGGGGCTTTGTTTATTGTTGTTATGCTGTCTTTTATATTCAACAATATTCTTCATGCTGCTGAGAGTTCTGCATGGAAAACAGAGTGTTCAACAAGCGTCCAATCAAATGTAAGATGGAGGCAGATTTCTGATGCTTTTGCAGAGGATATCAGATGCCCTACATTGGATATTTCTGTTGATGAAAAATCTGCAGCAAAAAAGATTAGGCAACTGACAATTGACTGCTGGGATATTTACGGGCAGGGCAAACTAGATCTTTTTACAGATGAAAATACTTACTGCGGAATATGTGCAATATTTGATTTTGAAAATAGAGACAAGGAAATTCGACTGATAGGAAAAGAGTTTGACTATACAAGTTCAATCAGCAGCAATAATATATACAGCACAATATTTATATATGCAAAAGGAGAACAGGAAATACAAGAATTAATTAAAATGCTTGACAGAGAAAAAACCAGCGGAAAAATATCTGCTTATATCGGCCCTTATAGAGGAACAGAATGGTATGCAGCATCGTTGGTTGGAGAATATACAAGAGAGGGATTAGATAAAATTGGATGCAAAGCAATACCAATAAAACAATAAGAGGTTTAAAATGATAAAAGGTAAAAAAGCCCAGGAAGGAGGAGTGCCAGGTATAGGCAAGATAGGTACAATAATACTAGTTATTGCAGGTTTGTTGGTTGCTATTTATTTTATTTATTGGGCAGCTACTAATCTTTTAGGTTAAAAATGAAAAAAAAGGCTATGTCCACAGGAGCAATAATAACAATAATATTAGTTCTTGCAGTTGTAGTATCAATATTTATTATTTCTATAGGCCCTATTTTTGAATTATTTTCCCCTCTTAAAACAGCAGTTGGAGAAAAATGCAAAGAAACAGGCATAAAAATGGATGAATATAATTTAGAGATTGAAAACCTAATAAAAGATTTTGATATGAATGCAGCAGATAGAGAAGAAAAAGAAAAAAACATAGTTAAGTTGTATAAAGAATTTATAGGCTGCTTTCCAGATAATAATCTTGAGGCTTATATGGAAGGTGTTGAAGAACCAGAGGTTTTCAAATTTATCTTTGTTTTGAATGAGCAGAAATATTATGATAAAACAGTTGTTAATATAGCTAAGAGATATTTGAGAAGGTTTCCAGGCATGCATACAGCTGAAGTAAACCAGTATATCAATGCAGCGTAAATTCCAAATTAAATTAAAGTTACCACAACATTTATATATAAAAAAAGTAAAAATATAATATATCATTAAAATATGAGGTGAATATGATGAAGAAAAAAGCTCAAGGTCTTTCTCTTACAACAATTATTGTAGCTGCTGTTGGATTAGTTGTTCTTGTTATCCTTGTGGCAATATTTACAGGAAGGATGAGTTTATTTGGATTAGGCATAAGCAAGGCTGCTAGAACAGAATTAGCATCTTTAAAATTAGATTATGGGCAATGCCACCCATCCAGAGGAATGGAAAGTCTTTTTACAAATGCATTGGATGATGCAGAAGATGAAGCAGCCAAAGCAGAAGTGACAAACCAGTTTGAAAGAGCAATATCAAGCTGCAAATCACAAACTCAAGATACTTGCGATGCTCATACTCCTGCAGATTATTCTGGAGTTACTTGTGTTTGGGGTTAATTTTTTCTTTATTTAAAATGAAAGGAAAAAAAGGAGAAGTAAGCACCAGTACTATGATTTATCTGGCTATTGGCTTAGTTGTATTGGTAGGGGTTTTAGTATTTTGGTTAAGAGGAGGAACCACTTTTCAAAGAACAACCACAGAGCTTTCTCCTACTCAAGATTCAGCATGCATCGCATCTACAAAAACAAGAGCATTTACCTATGAAATAAAAGATATAGATGGAGATAATAGGGATGATCAAACCTGCGACTGGTGTGTTTGTGATTCTGGATGCAATAATGATAATGATGATAAAGACGGAGATAAGCTGCCTGATAAATGTGATTCAAAACCAGATGTTATCAGTGTAGTTAAATTTGATGAAAACAATTGTCCTGAAGGAAACTTAGTTAATTTAGGAGACAATAAAAAACAGTGCAGGCCTTCTTAACGAAAGAAATATAAATTATCTAACTAATTCTATTATTATATGAAAAAAAGAGGGCAGATTAAGGTAACCTGGACAGTTATTGGAGCAGTTCTTGCAGCAGCTGTAATCTTGCTTTTTACTTTTGTATTTATAACTTTTTCAGGAGTGTTTAAAATCACTTCTGAAGCTGAACAGGCAGCTATAAATAATTTCAAGGTTTTAGGCAAAACAATAAATGAACTTTTAGTGCAGCCAGGAATATTTGCAACAGCAAGGCCAATTCAGTTTCAGGTTCCAAACGGCTTTATTGTAGTTGGTTTTGATAAAAATTGGTATGGAGATGGTACAGACAGCACTGAGGACAATCCTGCAGGGCCTTTTGAAGCAAGCATCTGTCATGATGAAGGCATTGATAAGCCTGACCAATGCTTAGGGCAGGCCTGCATATGCTTATTTCAGGATACTTATGGAGATGATTTTAAAGAAGATGACAGTGGGCATGTTCTTATAGATACGTGCATTACTTTTGATGGAGATGTTTCTTTTTCAGGGCCTGCTGATAATAATCTTAATTTAGCTAATTGTGAAGGCGAGACAGGAACAAGCGATTACGATGCTGACTGCCAGATTGACGGAGAGAAAAAATATCCTGTTCCAGGATACGGCACTTTTCCTGGCTGGAGATCTGATTTTTATGAGTTTTTAATTATTTATGGAGAATGTGGAGATGAATTTGGAGAGCCTAAAACATTTTATGTTGAAAAATATGTAGATATAAGTACTCAAAAAACATATATCTTTATTGCAAACAAAACAGCAGAAATTGAACAAAGAGAAAAAAATATAAATGATATTATTGCAAAAAACTTATTAGATAATGGAATGAGTGCATTTAACAGCAATGAATTTGAAAGAGCAATTCTTAATTTCAGGCAAGTTATAGATTCTTATCCAAATACAACCTTTGCTAATAATGCAAAAATCCAGATCAATAATATATGCAGCAGAGATCCAAAACCGCAAGTATGTGAAAATATTGATGCAAAATATCTACCATGAGAAAAATAGGAAAGAAATCACAGCATGAAATTATGTTTATTGTTTTTCAGCTAATGATGATTGCTGCAATATTCGCTTCTTTGATGTTTTATGTTGGCAGCTTGAAAAATCAGACATTGTTTAAGAAATTAGCTTTATCAAGGGATTTAGCTTTAGTAACAAATATTCTTTATGCTGCTCCTGGAAATATAGATTATACTTACAGCACAACTAATTTAAACTTTTCCGAGTTTGAATATAATCTTAAAGACCAGTTAGTTCAAGTCATTGAAGAAGGAAGAGAAACTGTTTATCCTTATGGAGATGATTTATTATTTGAAACTGTTTTTAGAAAAATAAGCGGATCAAATACAATCCAATTTCAGAATACAGGCTATCTTTTTTTATCACGAAAACAAAGAGAAGCTAAGCCTGATCTGTTCAAATGTCCTTATGTTGAAGCTAAGGATAAAGGAAAAGTTGTTGTAGGATTTTACAATGAAAATCCATTGGCAAACCAGATTGCAGCTGAACTTAAAGCTGATAAAGAAGGAGTTGGAAGAATAACAACAGCAGACACATTAATTATAGCTGATATTGATACTGAAACTTATGGCATATTAAAAATAGAAATTCCAGCTAATCCTCAATTTATTAAACAGAGCAGAAAACTAGCTTCTTTAATTGCAAATAATGCTTTTGAAAGGGGAAATATAGATTATGTTTTTATCATTCCTTCAACAAATAATGATCTGAATAAAGCGAAAACAGCTGTTTATATCAAGTTAAGCAAAGATGCTCCGATTATAGATATATCTCAACCAATATCAAAATCATTGGAGCAGTGGTTAAAATGAAAAAAGGATTATTATCATTTAATATGATGATGTGGATACCAAGAATAATATTTATGGTCATAGTTGTTTTCTCAATAGTATTATTAGTTGCAACTTATTTTAAACTTGAGATGGCTGTATCAGAAGCTGAAAATGAATTATTCATACAAAGATTATTATATAGTCCTCATGGAATCTCTTTTTATGACCCTTACAGCAACAGAATTTATCCAGGAATTATTGATTTAGATAATCTTGATTTATTAAACAAATCAATATTTTATGGAGAACAAAAACATATTGGAGCAAAATTAAGTATTAATGATTTGAATAATTCTCTATTAGCAGAAAGAGTCTATAATGATATTGTTTATAGAAGAATTGCACAAGAGGGAAAAGGAGGAGTTGATGTATTAAGAAAATCATTATATGTTATTGTAAGAAATGAATCAAGACAAATCCCAGGAACATTAGCTATGGAGGTTGTTTTAATACCAAAAGGTTAAGATGATGAAAAAGAAAGCACAACTTCAAATCCCAGGAGCTGTTGTTGATATTTATGCAGTCATTGCTTTTGTTTTAGTCATGCTAATCTTTATTCTTTTATTTCAGATCAGAGGATGCACAACAAGAGACAGAGTAAGTGCAGAGATCCAAGCTAAAACAATAGATATTGATTCAAATCTCATTTTATTGAATTATCTAAGAACCCCTGTTATAGTTGATGAAAAAAATATTGATATAGCTGATTTGATTATATTAACATTATATAATGGTTCATATGAAACTAAATTAAAAGAAGAATCTGAAAGAACACTAACTCCTATTTATGAAGAGCCTTATTTTTGGAGTATTATAGTGTATGACAAAGAGGATGATGAAATATTAGAGTTATGGCAAGAGCAGTATACATGGACTGTAGAGTATGATGAAATACTAAAAACTAAATTAAAGATTCCTTATCCAAAAGTAAATGGAACTTATACTATTGAATTAACAAAATGGGAAGATTAAAATTATTTAATACAAAAAAAGCATTATTGTTTAATATTTCACTAGTTTTAATTACAATTATAGTCTTAACTACAGCACTTATTGCTCTAGGCCAGGTAATACCGTTTAAAGAAGGGATTGGCTCAAGAGCATTTGATATAGTTGAAGTATACCAAGAAGGAGAAAATAAACTATTTTATGTTGACCAGGCTGCAAAACTTTCAGCACAGCAAGCTGCTTATGATTTAGCGCAAAAAGGGGGTTTTTCTAATAAAACCAAATGCGGAAAAAAAGAGGATTATTCTATTTGGTTAGATGCAACAAAAAAAGATTGTTATCCTGATTACAAAAACGAATTTAATAAAGATTTCAATAAGATAATGAAAGGTTATCTTTCATCCGTGCCTTTATATGTTAATTATGAAACTTCTCTTTTTGATGAGAGAATTATTGGAATTCCACATAGAGCAACTGTATTGTTTTTTTATAGTGGGAAAAGTATGAGTAATTACACAATTTATCCTTCTTTTAATGTTAATATTAATTATGATATAAATAAATACAGAGATTTGAAAGAACAATCAAATAATCTAATAAGTGAATGCACTAATAAAACAGTTTCTTGCGTTAACAGCAAAGCAGCAGAATTTAATTGGAATATCACTAGTGCTGAACAAAATTTCTTTAAATTTTATTATAAAGACAACAATACAAAGGTTTTGGTTAATAATATAAAAAATGAACTTAGTCATGAGCTTATTGCTTACAAGTTTGCTCTTTATGTTCCATTGCAATAATTATTCTTTATAACATAAATATTTTTAAATTAGATATTTACTCTAAATTTGGAGGGAGTTTAGATGTTCAAATTACCATTGCAAGATATTATAAATAAAATCAAAGAAAAGACAAATCTTTCTGAAGAGAATATTAATGTTAAAATCAATGAGAAGCTTGACCAGCTTTCTGGATTGATTTCTAAAGAAGGTGCTGCTCATATTATTGCAAATGAACTAGGAGTTAAGATATTTGAGCAGACACAGGGGAAATTACAGATAAGGAATATATTGGCTGGCATGAGAAGCGTGGAGACAGTGGGGAAAGTACAAAAAGTATTTGAGTTAAGGGAATTCCAGACAGAGCAGAGATCAGGCAAAGTTGCTTCTTTGATAATTGCAGATGAAACAGGAAGCATCAGGATAGTTTTATGGGGAGATCAGGCAGAGAAAATAAACAAAATAAAAGAAGGAGATATATTAAAGATAATTAATGGATATGTCAGAGAGAACCAGGGCAGAAAAGAGGTTCATATGAATGACAGAGCTTCAATTGCAATAAACCCTCCTGGTGTTGAAGTAAACAATGTTAAAGAATTTGGAGAAAGACCTGAAGCAGTAAGAAAGAAAATAGCTGAATTAAGGGAAGGAGATGAAAATGTAGAAATATTTGGAACAATTGTACAGGCATTTGAGCCAAAGTTTTTTGAAGTTGATCCAAATTCTGGAAAAAGAGCAAGGCCAAATGAAGACGGCAAATTTTATAATGATGCAGGAAAAGAAATTCAGCCGGATTATTCTTATGTTATGAATGTTGTTTTAGATGATGGAACAGAAACAATAAGATGTGCTTTTTTCAGGAATCAAGTTGAGAGATTGTTAAATAAAACACAGCAGGAAATGCTGAAATACAAAGAAAATATTGCAGAATTTGAACCTATGAAAACAGAATTATTAGGGCAGCAGGTAAAATTAGTAGGAAGAGCCAATAGAAATGAGATGTTTGACAGGATGGAATTTATAACACAATTAGTTTTTTTGAATCCTGATCCTAAGGAAGAGGTTGAAAGATTAGAAAAAGAGCAGAAATCAACTGATATCGAAGATTCTGCTGCAAATCAGGGAGAAGAGGTCAGAACTGAAGTTGAAAATATAAACTGATATTAATTCTAAAAATTTATAAACTTTGAATTTTTAATATTTTTTAATGAAAGCAAGGACACATTTGGCATTTAGTTTTTTTTCAGGATTAATTTTGATGGATTTCATTAATATTGGAAATAAATATATTTTCTTTGCTTTTTTGCTGCTTGGGGCTTTGCTGCCTGATATAGACACTCCAAACAGCAAAATAAGCAGAAAGATTCCAGTAATACCGAAAATATTAAGCATATTTGCAAAACATAGAGGAATATTTCATTCTATTTTTTTAGCTTTGGCCTTTACAGCAATTTTTTGGATGTTAAAGCCGGTCTATGGAATTGCCTTGTTTGCAGGATATTTTTCTCATTTATTAATAGATGGTTTTACCAAAGCTGGTGTTAATTTCCTGCATCCTGTATCCCAACTAAGATTAGCAGGACCTATAGAAACAGGAAAAATATGGGAATGGGTCTTTTTTGCAGTTATTGCTGCAGGGATTGTTTTGAGTTTACTCAAGTAGAAATTTATTTATACTAAAAACAAATTTAATTATAAAAATGGTACATGAAACACACGGATTACATCATTTACATAAAAGAAAAAGAATTCATGTAAAACATGAGAAATATCCACATCCAAATAAATTAAAGAGATTTATGGACCATATTATTTATTTTATTGGAATTGTTGGCCCTCTAATGACTATCCCTCAAATATGGAAGATTTGGGTTGGCAAGAATGCAGCAGGCGTCAGCATCATTTCATGGACAGCTTATTTTATAACAGCATTTTTCTGGTTAACTTATGCAGTATTACATAGAGAAAAACCGCTTATATTTACATATAGCATATGGATTATTCTAGAAGCAATGATTGTAATTGGAACAATATTATATTGATAACCACTGGACATAGCTAATTCTTAAGGATTCAAGCACTAGAAGCCCTGAAACAACAAAATCACAATACCACAACCCACTGGACATTGTGGCGTAGCGTATTTAAATGAAGTTTTCTTTAGAGTAATTGTTGTTACAAAACAACACTCCACTTCCTGAGGACTTGTTTCCTCTAAATAAGGAAGCTGAAATAAAATGCGAAAGCAAGGAGGTGTTCGAAATGAACACACAAAATATAAATACAGGAAACCAACCTGAAAAAAAATTTAGAGCAGGAGCTATTTCTGCAACAGTCTGGATAAATACAGGCCAAAATAAAAAGACTGGTGAGGTTAATACCTATAGAACAATAAGTTTGCAGCGCGGTTATAAAGATAAGAATGATCAATGGCAAAATACTGGTTCTATGAGAATTAATGATCTGCCAAGAGCTGCTTTAGTATTAAAGCAAGCATATGAATACCTAGTTACAGCAAGACAGCAAGAACCAACAGCAGTTCAGGAAGAAGTTGTTATGTAAACTTCTTTTTTCTTTATTTTAAAGAAAATAAAAAACTATATAAACAAAGGTGATATTTATGATAGAAGCAAAAGAAAAATCAGATGAAATAATTCCAAAAGCAGGGGGCAAAAAGAAAGTGGAATCAAAAGAAGACACACCAGAAGCTGAATCTTCTGAAAAAAAAGAAATAAAAGAGAAGAAAAAGACAGCTAAAGAAAAAAAAGCAATAACTTTATCAGATCTTCCTGGAGTAGGCCCAGCGACAGTTGATAAATTGATGACTGTGGGATACAGCGACTTAATGTCTGTTGCTGTTGCAACACCTGGAGAAATAATTGAGGTTACTGGGATGGCTGAATCTGCTGCTAAGAAATTAATTGCAGCTGCAAGAACTTCTTTAGATATGGGTTTTGAATCAGGAATTGATCTATTAGAAAAAAGAAAAAGCATAATAAAAATTACAACAGGAAGCGAATCTTTTGACAAACTTCTTGGAGGAGGATTTGAATCAGGAGCAATAACAGAATGTTTTGGAGAATATGGCTCTGGGAAAACACAATTAGGGCATTTGCTCGCTGTTAATATTATTAAACAGGATTCAAATGCAGTAGTTGTTTATGTTGATACAGAAAATACATTTAGACCAGAAAGAATTATTGAATTATCAAAAGGAGCTGGTTTAGATCCTGAAAATGTTTTGAAGAACATCAAGGTTGCGAGGGCTTTTAATTCTGACCATCAAATGTTGTTAGCTGAGAAAATAGATGATCTAATCAAAAAACAGAATTTAAATGTAAAATTAGTGATAATTGATTCATTGACAGCACATTTCAGAGCAGAATTTATAGGAAGAGGCACATTAGCAGAAAGACAGCAAAAACTTAACAGACATATGAGAGATTTAGCTAAAACAGCTTCAATACACAACTTATGTGTTTATGTAACCAATCAAGTTATGTCAAAACCAGATCAATTCTTTGGAGATCCGACACAAGCAATTGGAGGGCATATAGTGGCCCATGCATCAACATTCAGGATTTACTTGAGAAAAGGAAAGAAAGGAAGCAGAGTTGCGAAGTTAGTTGACAGTCCTAATCTGCCAGAAGGTGAATGCAATTTTTTTGTTGAAACAAGCGGACTTAAAGACGCTTAATTTTTTCTTTCTTTTTAGTTATATTTATATAGTACTTCCTACAATAAAGTTAATAATTGCACATTGTGCAAAATAGATAAAAGGTGAAATGAAATATGTATGGAGATAGAGGATTTAAACAAAGAAGTTTTGCTCCAGTTAAGGTTGGAGACGAGTTAGATGTAAAAATAGAAGCAGTTGGTGCTAAGGGAGACGGAATAGCAAAAATCGAAGGTTTTGTTTTGTTCATCCCTGGTGTCAAGGAAGGACAAGACGTAAGAGTAAGAGTAACAAAAGTTCTTAGGAAAGTAGGGTTTGCTGAGGTTGTAGGAGAAGCTCAGGCTGCTCCAGAGGCTGAAGAACAGCCGTCTGAAGAAGAGCAGCAGCCATCAGAGGAGCCTGCTGAAGAGCCAGCTGCAGAAGAAGAGCCTGCTGAGCCAGCAGAAGATACAGAAGATTTTGGTGAAGATTTAGAACAAAAGAAAGAATAGTTTTGCTTATTCTTTTTTATTTTATTTTTTGAGTTAGCTTTAAATATCTTAAATTCATTTTGTTATTTATGAGGCTATTTATTGCAATCGATTTAGATAATGAAGATTACTTTAAACAGATACAAGGCCAGCTGCCAGAAGCAAAGGCAACTTACCCTAAAGTATTTCATTTAACCTTGAAATTTTTAGGAGAGACTGATAAAAAGGAAGAGATAATTAAGGCATTAGAAAAAATTGATTTTAAGACATTTAGATTAAAGACAACTAAAATTGGAGTTTTTCCTTCTGAAAGTTATATAAGAGTTATTTGGCTTGGTTTAGAAGACAGCACTGATTTAAACAATCTGCAAGAAAATATAGAAAAGGCATTAGAAGAATTTAATTTCAAAAAGGATCATGATTTTAAGGCCCATATAACATTAGCCAGGATTAAGTTTATTAGACAAGAAGATAAAAAGGATTTTGTTGAAAGTTTGAAAGAGATAAAATTTGCAGAAAAAGAATTTGAAATAAATGAATTTAAACTTATTAAATCAGAATTAACTAAGCAAGGGCCTATATATGAGGATATTGCTGAATTTAGAGCAAAATAATCTAATTTTTCGTAAGCTTTATATATCTCTCTTTAATTTTGGATTATATTACCAAAATGCGTGAGGTGATAAACATCGCAAATGTTTATTCTCGCGTTTATAAAAATTGATTAAAAATGACAGAACAAGAACCAAAATTTTTAGTGCCTCAAGATGTTTATCTTAAGGCAGGTATCCATATCGGAACAAAATTCAAGACAAAACATATGAGCCAGTTTATTTATAAGACCAGGCCTGATGGTTTGTCTGTATTGAATCTTCAAAAGATAAATGAAAGAATAGAGATTGCAGTAAATCTTTTATCTCAGTATGCTCCAGAAGATATCTTAATTGCCAGCAGAAGAGAAAATGGATGGAAGGCTATAAAGAAATTTGGAAAGATGACAGGAGCAAAGGTTTTTGCAGGAAGATATCCTCCTGGAATCTTGACAAATCCTAATCTTGATAATTTTATTGAAACAAAAATAATTCTTGTTACAGATTCATGGCCAGACAGGAATGCAATTAATGATGCATTAAAAATAGGAATTCCAGTGATTGCTTTGTGCGATACCAATAACCAGTCTAATAATATTGATTTGGTTGTTCCTTGCAATAATAAAGGCAAGAAATCTTTAGGTTTGTTCTTTTACATCTTAACTAAAGAATATATGAAAAAAAGAGGAATGATTAAATCAGATAAAGAATTTAAACCAAAGATTGATGATTTTACAGAAGAATAAATAGAATTTAAAAGAAAAAACCTCTTCCTTCTCTCGCTTTTGCGATTCCTTTTTCAATTATTTTGAATGCAGCTTCTTTTTCAGCTGAGATGCTTCTATGTTTTTTAAGAATTGCTCTTCTATTTCCACTTGGAGTTATTTGTAATTCTATCAGGCATTTACTGCTATATCTTAACAGATCTCCGCCTACAATATTCACTTTATCTTTATTGTCAAAATCAGCATAAACTTGATTTGTAATTAATACAGGAATCTTCTTTTTTCTGGCAATTTCTGCCAAACAGCTAAGCTGTTTTCCAAGCTCTCTGTTAACTTCATAAACATCATCGCTTTTTCCAAGCTCTAATCTATATAACATTGCGATTGTATCAATAATTATCATGCCGATTTTGTTGTTTATAATCTCTTTTAATTTTTCAAATGCCTTTTTTTGTCCTTTGAAACTAGTTGGTCTTAGGAAAATAATATTTTCCAGTATTTTTGTATAATTTTGACTCAATTGTTTTAATCTTTCAATAGAAAATCCTCCTTCTGTGTCAACAAAAATTATTTTTTTTCCTGATTCTGCTATTTTAATCAAAGAAAGCAAACAAAGCAAGGTCTTGCCGCTGCCGGCAGGACCATATATTGTTGTAATAATATCCTTTTCATATCCTTCATCTAATAGTTTATCCAAAAGATAGCTTCCTGATGATATTTTCATATTTCTTTAATAGTCTATTTATTTTATAAGTTTTTCCAAATACATTTAAATACCTCTTTAATATTTATTAACTAATGAAAAAGCAATATACTATTTTGATATTAATATTTATTTTAACTCTTGCTTTTAGATTATATTTTGTATTTCAAAGTCCAAATTTTGATTATGAAGCTTATTTTAATGTAAGACAAATTAATCAAATAATTAAAACAGGATTTCCCTTATTAACAGATAATTTGAGTTATGGAGGAAGATCAATAATATTTATACCTTTTATTCATTATATTTTGGCATTTTTTTCATTAATCTTAACTGCAGGCATTGCTTTAAAATTACTGCCAAATATAGCTGCTTCTTCTATTGTCATTATTGTTTATCTTATTGCAAAAAAATTAACAAAAAAAGAAAATATAAGTTTAATTACAGCTTTTATTAGTGCGTTTATTCCAATTTATATTATAGAAACAATAAATAGTGTTTCTGTTTATTCTATAACTCTTCCTTTGATGTTTTTGGTAATCTATTTTTTAATGGAATTAGAAAAAGAAAGCTCTCCTTATCTAAAATATTTGATTATATTGATAATTCTGCTTCCTTTTATTCATTCTTCTGTCTTTATATTGACTTTCAGCTTAATAATATATTTAATATTAATTAAATTAGCACATCTTAAACAAAATAAAGCAGAACTGGAATTGATTTTATTTTCTATATTTTTGACTTTTTGGATTGAATTTATTATATTTAAGAATGCTTTCTTGGCGCATGGCCCTTCTGTTATTTGGCAGAATGTTCCTAGCATCATTTCAACATTTTATTTTATTCCAACAAATTTTATAGAAGCTGTCTTTAGAATTGGATTAATACCTTTAATTGGGGGTATATATGTTATTTATAGATACCTCTTTAGAGAAAAGAACAAACCAATATATTTGTTAATTAGTTTTGCAGCTGCTTCTGCAATTTTACTATGGCTTAAGTTAATACAGCCAAATATCACCCTTGCTATTTTAGGAATAGTCTTGACAATACTTTTTGCCAAATATTACCAATTAGCATTTTTATATATCAAGAAAACACGCGTTGCTGGTTATAAGAAGATCTTATTTGCAGTCTTGATATTAATTTTTATTTTAACTTCTGTTCTGCCTTGTATTTATTTTACTTCAGAAAGGATTAGGTCTGCTGTTTCCTCTGAGGAGATTAAGGCATTACTGTGGTTAAAAACAAATACTCCTACTAAATCAACTGTTCTTGGACCTTTATCTTATGGACATATAATTACTGCAGTAGCTAATAGAAAAAATGTGATTGATTCTAATTTTTTATTGATTCAACTGCCAGAACAACATATTGAAGATGTAGAAACAATTTATACCTCTTTATATAAAACAGAAGCAGTGAGATTATTAAATGAATATAGTGTTGATTATATCATCTTTTCTCCAAAAATAGCTGATGAGTTTAATATAGAAGATATAAAATATATAGATGATGAAGAATGTTTTGAATTAGTTTATGATAATAATATAAAAATTTATGAGTCATTATGCAAATTAGAGGAGATCAAATATGATTAAAAGATTAACTGAAAATAAAGTTTTGTTGTACTCTTTAATCTTGGCAACAATTATACTTTTGATAATTCCTTTTATAAGATTTTTTTACTATGATAATCTGCAAATAGGAGAACAGCCATATTATCATATCAGAATATCTCAATATATATTAGAGAAGGGAATTCCTGAGAAAGATCCATTAATAGATTCCCCTTATCTTTTTGATCCATTTCACCTAGTTTTAGCAGGCCTTTTTTCTTTTTTAGGAATATCTTTTTCATCATTTTTGCTGCCTTTTTTCTTGGGGATTTTATCAGTTATTTTATTTTATTATATCCTTAAAGAATTGAAGATTCCAATTTTGATTAAATTTTTTGCTATTTTAATTTTGATTATTTCACCTATCTTTATTTTTATTTTTTCAAATTTGAATTCTTATTCTTTATCTGTCTTTATTTTATTATTAGCTTTCTTTTTGTTTATAAACAAGAAAAGATTCTTATTTATTCCAAGCCTGGTTCTTTTTGCCATTATTCCTTTTTTTAATTTTATTAGTGTGATCTTAAGCATAGCTCTCCTTTTAGTATACTCTTTTAATAATATAAAAAAAATGAAGCAATGCAGGAATATCTTAGGAATTATAATATTAATATCTTCAATTCGTTATATTGTCTATCTTATAAAATATGGAATTCCATATATCTCTTGGAATTTAGATATTCTAATCCATTATCTATCAGAACTTGGGGGATTGCTTTCTTTTGGAATATTTAATATTATTCTTGCAGCAATAGGATTTTATATTATATGGAACAATAAAAAACAAATTTTAGGATATACCTTTCTTTTTGCGGTAGTTCTTTTTTCTTTTTATTTTAATTCATTAAATATCTATCTTAATTTTATATTTGCAATAGCTGCAGGATATTCTCTTGTTTCTATAGTCAAAATGAGATATTCTTTATCAATAATCAAGAAATTAACAATTATTTTACTGCTTTGCGGTTTGATATTTTCAACTGTTTCATATACAGCAAGAGTTTCAAATTTTCCTCCAGATAAATCTTTTGTTGATTCACTTGAATGGCTAAGAGGACATTCAAAATCAGAAGAAGTTATGTTTTCCTATCATACAAAAGGAAATTTAATACAAAGTATAGCTAACAGGCCTGTTTTATTGGATTCAAATTTAATGTATATTGAAGATGTCAAAACTAAACTGGATGATTCAAACATAATTTTTTACAGCAGGACTTTAAAGAAAACAACAGCTTTGCTTGATAAATATAATATTTCCTATATATGGATAGATTCTGAAATGAAAAAAAGATTAATATGGACAGAAGAAGATGAGGGCCTTTTATTTTTATTCAGCAATAAAGAAGAATTTAAGAAAGTATATGATAGAGAAGGAATAGAAATATGGCAAGTAAAAGGATAATTAATTTTTTACATACTTTATATCTTTATTTAAAAGATACCACTGCATTGGTTTTCTTAGTAGTGATTTGAATATTCCTTTATTAACATAATATGTTGTTATGATCCCAATACTAAATGATGCAAGAAGCACTTTTAATGTGTGTTTTATTTTTTTTTCTTTGTAAAGGGCAAAAACACTTGCTATAATCAATCCAGATGTTAATATTACATTCTTACCAAGGTCTGAAAAAAATTTAACTAAATCGATTGGTCCTGGTCTGTTTGTAAAAAAACTTAAAGTGCCAAATACAAACATAAGCAATATCAATATAGGCATTAAATAACCAAATCCTGGACTAAAACTTGTAATTTTTTTCTTAATTGAAAGAGATTTGTTAAACATTATATTTTTTATATGCCTCTTGTATGAGGTAATTACTCCATATGCCCATCTCATCTGCTGTTTATACAAGTCAGAAGCCACAAAGGGGACATCACTATAACATTGGAGCGTTGGAAGATAAACAATTTTTTTATTATTTTTATATAATCTTAAAGTGTATTCAATGTCCTCTGTTAAACTTCCAGAAGTCCAGCTGCCTAATTCAATTAAATCTTTTTTCTTAATAGCTTCAGCTGACCCACAAAGCGAGCCTGTTCCAAAAATATTTAGAAAAGATAAGGTTACATGATGAAATACATAAACAATTGTTGAAGCTAATATTGTTACCAAATTTTGATTAAAATTATTAAAATTCCATCTTGCTTGAACAGCTGAAATTGATTTATCATTGATAAAAGGATTTATAATTCTTTTTAAAAAGTTTTTTTCAGGAGTAAAATCTGAATCAAATATAACCAATATTTCTCCATTTGAATGTTTTAACATACTATTAAGATTTCCTGGCTTAAATCCTATATTTTTCTCTCTTTTTATTACTCTTACTTTTTCATATTTCTCTGCGAATTCGGCTAATTTTTGTGAAATTTCCTGTTTATCACTATCATCTCCTATTAATATTTCATATTTTTCTTCAGGATAATCAAAATCAAGACATTTTTCTGCACATCTTAGGGCTATTAATTCATTTCTTGTAGGTATTTGAATAGTTACAAAAGGCGCTTTTTTAATATCAAAAGGCCTTTCTTTAGCTTTTTTCTTAGATAACATTACAATAAGAGACAATATTAGATAAACTGTAGTAAAAAAAATAGCAATATATAGAAAAAAATGAAATATATTTTCAAATACACTATGGAGAATATCTAGTATTAACCTGCCTTGTATTGAATACCATCTTAAAATACTTGGCTCCATTATCAATATTCCTTTAATAATCTCAGTTGCTGTCGGCATTGTTAGACCCTTTTTTTAAATTTTTAGTATATAAAATACCTCTTTCTAAAAAATACCATACTTAAAAGACTGATTATTATAATAGTATTTAAAATTATCGTATATGGAAAGTAAAAAAATATTGCTATGACATTTCTAAAGTTAAATTTTTCTTTAAATAAAAATAATGCTTTTGTTATTAATAATACACTTATGATTCCTGAAAATACTCCAAACATATTATATATTGAAAGCCATCCCTTTGGAATCTTGTATAATACATACAACGGACCTAAAAAAGAAAACCAGCGAAACGTATAGCTTCCTACTGTATAAAGAGATGAAAGATTATAAGGAAGCCAATAATAAAATTGATATGCAATTATAGGCAAAGAGATTATTGAATAAACGGACCACCAATATTGGTT